>JANSWS010000235.1 GCA_024743355.1 bacterium | reverse complement strand
TTCTGTCCAGACTTGCGATCGGCGAAAGCTGCCCGGTGATGTCGTCATTCATCAAGATGCAACCGCGATCGCATTCAATCCAATGGAATATCAACTCCAGTAGTTGGTTGAGAAGCTCGCCTAGATCACCTGTGCGGTGGATTGCCTGGCCAACCTGATAGACGACTTCTAAATTGCTCTTGGCCTTGCTGAGAGTTTCTCCAACCGCAATTTCGTTAGCCGGTATTTGATCGCTTTCGCTTTCTGCGATGAAATGTGCGGAAACATCACTGGCCAAGGCCAATTGGCTGTCGATACTGCTGCGAATCTGCGAAAGCTCTCCGGCCTGTCCCGGACTCACAATTTCCACGGCGTCGATAGAGCGTGTCGATTGGAGATCCGGGCCTCCGGTGAAAATCATCAGCGTGCGGCCGACTTGGACGCGATCTCCGCTACGCAAGACTTGAGATTCAACACGGTTTCCGTTGACGAAGGTGCCGTTGCTGCTTTGATTGTCGACAATCTCGAAATTCGAGGGCCCCGTACGAACGATGCGGGCGTGGCGACGAGAAACTTCCGAGTCACGCAGTTGTATTTGGTTCGCGGACTCGCGACCGATAGTTGCGCTGGCTCCGCGGACGGCAAAGTGCTGCCCGTTATCTCGACCGCGAACCACGTAGAAAGACGCCATGGCATTCCATCATCCGCTTGACGAGCTGTGGAAGCTCAAAACAGTTTCATGGGTGTCTGTATTAGAACTCACCCAGTTTGGCATTAATGTCTTTGAGACTTGAGTAGAGCGATTGATAAACGGGAAACAGTTGGTTGTAAGTCTTAACCGTTGCCTTTTTCGGCGGCGTTTTCTTGACCACTTCGATGGTAGCTTTACAAGCTTCCTCGATATTCTTGTATTGTCCGATGCCGACGGAGGCGAGAAGCGCGACTCCGTATGCGGGGCCCTGTTCCGCGTTGATAGTACACGCGCTCTGGTCCATCACATCGGCGAAAATTTGCTTCCACAAATTGCTCTTGGCTCCGCCTCCACCCAACCGCATCTCTCTGACTGGAACCCCCAGTTCTTTGATGATTTCCAAACTCTCCCGTAAGCTCATGGCAACGCCCTCCATTACGGCACGCGCCATATGCCCGCGTTGGTGGGCATTGGTCATTCCGACGAAACAGGCCCTGGCTTTGGAATCGGCGTGCGGAGTACGTTCACCGGCAAGATAAGGCGCAAACAACAATCCATCACATCCTGGTTTAATTGCCATGGCTTCCGCGTTGATCGTTTGATACGGGTCCGACCCTCGACGCGTGGCCAGCTCGGTACACAGCTGTTCCACGAACCATTGCAGAGAGCCGGCTGCGGATAGCGTAACACCCATCATGTGCCATTTGCCATGAACGGCGTGGCAGAAAGTGTGCAAGCGGCCTTGTTCGTCGATCTGAGGTTCATCGCTGTGGACAAACATCACTCCAGAGGTTCCCAGCGAGGCCATGAGCACGCCCTTGCGGACGATACCATTTCCGACCGCACCTGCCGCGCAGTCACCAGCTCCAGCCACTACCTTGCAGTCTGTGGTTAGCCCCAGTTTTTGGGCGACTTCGCTCGTAAGTGAACCCGTCACCTGCTCCGATTCGTATACCTCACCGAGCAGACTTTGATCGAGGCCCAACTTGCCGAGCAGCTCCGTAGACCATTTCCGCTTGCGGACATCCAGCAGCAGCATGCCACTTGCGTCGCTGACATCCGTGGCGATTTCGCCAGTCAGCCGGCGGCGGATTTCGTCCTTCGGCAGCAAGACATGTTGAAGCCGTTCGAAACGTTTGGGTTCCTTGTTTCGCAGCCACAGGATCTTGGGGGCAGTGAATCCAGTCAACGCGGGATTGGCAACCATGCGTATCAGTTGCTTGCGGCCACCGGCAAGTCTGGTAATCTCATCACATTCCTCCGCAGTTCGCTGATCATTCCACAGAAGTGCGGGGCGAAGTACTTTTCCCGCTTTGTCCAGAAAGACCGAGCCATGCATTTGCCCCGACAATCCAATGGCTTTGACACTGTCAGGCTTAACGCGTGCCTGTTTGACTACCGCACGGATGGTCTTAACCGTCGCGTTCCACCAATCCTCAGGATCCTGTTCTGTCCACAACGGTTTGGGCATGGAGACCGCGTAAGTGGCTGACGACTCCGCCAAAATATTACCGTCCGGATCAATCAGCAGGCTCTTGGTGCCCGATGTTCCAATATCAACCCCGATGGTGTTGGCCACTGCGTATCGCTCCCCAGCTCCAGATTCATTGATGCTCAAAACGCCGATGGCACGCTGGCGCAGCGAAGCGAGAACAGGCGGCTCTGCGAAAAGTTACCAAGCCTCGGCCTAGTCTACCTTGGGGCCCCGTCTTACTTCTGGCGGAACGTCACTATACTGCGCTCTAACGCACTTTCCTACCGTACGCATTGAACTTGATGGTCTGGGATTTCATGAAGCGAATACTCATCTCGAGACTTCTAGTTGGCCTGGTTGCATGTGGCTGGCTCGCTTGCCTGAGCGGTTGCGACCAGTCCTCCAAGCAAGAACCGGCTTCTACCGCGGAGCAGGATGCGGCCAAAGTGTCCGATGTGCCACTCCGGATTTGGGTCATCAGCCCCGTGGTGGATGCCGAGCGGATGCGCCGTCAATGGTTAGCGGATTCGAATCAACCCGTCGAAATTCAGCAGGTTTCTGACGAGGTCCTCCACGGGGGAGAATTGCCGGCCTGCGACGTTATCATTTACCCCGCACGCCATCTGGGGGATGCCGTTCGTCGAGGTATAGTCACCAGGCTGCCCAACAACATGTTGGCCGAAGAAACTTCGGGGGCCAGCGATGAAACGTCGGCAGACAGCGGCCTGCTGCCCGTTGAACAGGCCCAAGTGCGCTACGCGGGAGAAGATTATGGACTGCCTTTGGGATGCTCCCTACCGATCTTGATCGCCAGCAACGCCATGAATGCCGGCGATCAGCGCCTGTCCTGGCCTGAAATTCTGGACCAACTCGAACTCGAAACGCCCGCCCCGCGTGAAATCGACCTCAACACGATCGACATGGGGGCTCTGGTCGATCGATTTTTGGCAATCGTCGGCACCCTGTCCGATCGCAATCCAAGCTATGGTCTGCTGTTTGAAATGCAAACGATGCAAGCTCGCTTGAAGGAGTCCGAGTTCTTGCGGGCGACCAACATTTTGCAAAAGCTTTCGCTTCAAGCGGGCGGCCTGCAAGCGGTGCTGGGATCGCATAGCAGCGCATGGACCTGGGCATGTCAAAATGAAGTGCCCGCAGTTGTCATCGCGGATCCGCTGCTGTTGAACGCCGAGGCCAAAGGGCTGACCTCCGGCCAACTTCTGGCAGTCCAGTCCGACGTCCGGATTCCTGGTTGGAATACAGGTGCTGGTTTGATTGCTTGCCTGTCCTCCAACTGCCGACAAACCAGCCAGGCAATCCGCTTTATCCGCTGGATCCGAGAGGCAAACACGCGGGCTTCGCTGGCGCAAACGATGCCGGGCATCGACCCCAGTATTCCGCCGGCCGGTGCCGACCAGTTGAGTTGGTTGGCAAGGCAAAAACTGCAGAACGTGCTCAAGAACGACACGGTGCCGCGAGAGCCCTGCTTGCCTGCCGCGGATGCGTATCGCAAAGCACTGGGCGAGTCCTTAATTCGTATTTTGAGCGGCGAGCAAACCGCCGAAGAAAGCCTGGCACAGGCGGAGCGCGATTGGAACGCGATTACGAAAGCATCCGAATTCAATCAGCGCAACGAATATGAGAACAGCCTCGGGTTGGCACTTTGATCAGGGCTAGCCCAACGTCGTCGCTAAGAGCGGGTGAAGGGAATCGAACCCTCGTATTCAGCTTGGGAAGCTGATGTTCTACCATTGAACTACACCCGCGTTCAGGAGAGCTACCGGATGCCTCGCGGTGCCCCATGAACTTGCTATCAAGCTCCCGAGGTGATGCTTGTCGCCAAATCCGAATCACATACGGCTGGCAACGCCTTGTTTCTCCAACGGGTGCAAGCCATACATCCCCAGTGCTGGAGCTTCGGCGTCGGGAAACATCTTGCCGCGATTGGCAATTTCTTTGGGGTCGCATGCAATTCTAGTCCGCCGCATGCAGTCGAGTGAATCCTCCGAGAACATTCCGGGCAGAAATTGCCGCTTCTCCATTCCGACACCATGTTCGCCGGTAATGGATCCGCCTAGCTCGATGCACAACTGAACAATCTTTTCTGCCAGCCGTTCCGCGTTTTGCAACTCGCCGGGCTTCCTTCCGTCGAACATAATCAAAGGATGCAAGTTTCCATCGCCCGCGTGAAACACATTGGCAACTGCAATTCCTGCCTCTCGGCTCATCGCCTCGATCCGCTGCAGGGCGAATCCCAGTTGGCTCCTGGGCACCACACCATCCTGAACAATAAAGTCGGGACTTAGGTGGCCGACCGCGGAGAAAACGCTCTTGCGCCCCTTCCAGATGGTGGCTCTTTCCTGGGCATCGGCCGCGACAATGACTTCACTTGCCCCGCTCTTGCTCAAAAGCTCATCCAATAGACAGCGTTCGGTATCCACGGACTCCGTGCTGCCATCGAGTTCGACGATCAGCACAGCCTCGACATTTTCTGGGTAGCGGGCTCCGACGGCGGCTGTGGCGGCCTGCATGCTGAGACGATCCATGATCTCAATTGCCGCGGGTAAAAGCCCGCTTCCAATGATCGTGGCTACTGCCGCCCCGGCTTGTTGGAGCGTGTCGTAGCCGGCCAACACGGTGTGGAATTTTTCCGGTCGAGGCATCAGTTTCACGGTGATTTCAAGGGCGATTCCCAGCAAGCCCTCGCTGCCGACCATCAATCCCAACAAATCGGGCCCAATGCATTCTCCCCCGCCCAAGCCGACGTCCACCAATTCGCCGTCGGCAAGCAACATCTTCATGGCCAGTACATGATTACTGGTCATTCCGTATTTCAGACAATGAGCTCCGCCCGAATTGAAAGCCACGTTGCCTCCAATCGTGCAAACCTGTTGGCTACTGGGATCGGGCGCATAGTAAAGTCCGGCATGAGCCACCATGGAAGTCAACACCGAGTTGATGACTCCCGGTTCCACCACCGCCCTCCGATTGGGAAGATCCACTTCCAGAACTCGGTTGAGCCGATTCAGAGCAATTACAATCCCATCGGCATGCGGAAGCGAGCCGCCCGACAAGCTGGTTCCGCTTCCACGCGCCACAAAGGGCACGCCCTGTCGATGACACCATTGAACGGTTTGTACGACTTCCTCTGCGCTTCGAGGAACGACGATGGCACGCGGCTGGACGGCGAAGGCCGTCAAGCCATCACTTTGAAAAGCCGCCAATGCGCTGGCCGAATTCTGCAAACGGTCCGCCGGTAAAATCGAAAGCAAACTATCCACGATAGTATCGCGAGACACTTTTAAGCTCCTGCTGCCGTCTCCAGTTCCTTGAAAGCGTCACTGGCAGCGGCCAAGGCAGCTCCCGGTGTCAATGCGTACCCCATGTCACGCATGATCGTTTCCAAGGCGGAAAGCACCAAGGTCACATTGCGAACTGTGCTGCTCGAGCCCATCAAGCCGATACGCCATGCCTTGCCCTTGAAGGGTCCCAAACCGGCACCGATTTCAATCCCGAAGTCGTGAAGCAAACGCTTACGGACCGCGGCATCATCCACGCCATCCGGAACACTAACCGCGTTCAGGGTGGTCAACGAGTGTTCAGGAATGTAACTCAGGCCCATGGCTTCCAAACCAGCCCTGAGCATTTGATGGTGCCGAGTATGCCGCTCAATGCGGGCTTGCAGGCCTTCCTCAAGAATCATCTTGAGCGATTCTCGCAAGGCGTAAGTCATATTAACGGGTGCTGTATGGTGATACACACGATCGCTGCCCCAATAATTGCGGAGCATGGTCACGTCCAGATACCAGCTTGTGACTTTGGATTTTCTATGGTCAATGGCCTCCAGGGCACGCTCAGAAAAAGTAACCGGTGCCAGACCCGGTGGACAACTCAAACACTTCTGTGTGCCGCTGTAACAGGCATCAATTCCCAACTGATCCACGGGTAAGTCGATGCCACCCAGACTGGTCACGGCATCAACGACCAATAGCGCCCCGTGCTCATGAACGATATTGGCAATCTCTTCCAGTGGTTGGTGCTCACCCGTGCTTGTTTCCGCGTGCACTATTCCTACCGCTTTGCAAGCAGGCAAGCTTTTGAGCGCCTCGGCAACTTGCTCGGGCCGGATGCCGCGTCCCCAGTCAACTTCGATCGAATGTACATTTGCGCCATATCGCTGCGCGACATCCTTCATTCGACCGCCGAACACTCCGTTGACGCATACTATCATCGAATCACCGGGTTCGATGATATTGCACACGCATGCCTCCATGCCCGCCGACCCCGTACCTGAGATCGCCATGGTCATTTCGTTGTTCGTCTGAAACACCTTCCTGAGCATTTGCCGGGTTTCGTCCATGATCCGCAAATATTCCGGATCCAAGTGTCCAATCGTCGGCGACGCTAGTGCCCCCAAGACGCGGGCACTCACGTCACTGGGCCCGGGTCCCAACAGGACGCGTTCGGACGGATGCAATTGCGAAAACCCTGTGTCCATGTTGATCAATGCTCTTGTAAAGGAGATGGTGACGGTCGAAGATCCATGCACTAAGTTTAGCAGCAACCAACTGCTTTGCCTGCCACTCTTGTAGTCTTGCTGCATCGGTCAGTTGCTATTTGCTACAATGCTACCTGTCATCATTTGGGCAGGATAAGCGATTCTCTCGCCTGGAGCTTCGACGGTCAACAATGAATTCATCTGGTAACTACAACGATCCTGATCACATGTCAGCAAAGCCCGAAGAGTCGCATCCAGAAACCGAGGGTCCTGATGGTAAGGATGCGGAAGAAGGCGGTAAGGCGAATGCCCCCACGTCCGGCCATCAGAAGCAAGGCAAAAACCGAAGCAAACCGGGCTCCGCCGACCGCCCTGTGACCAACATGGAACCGGAAAGCATCGCCCGTTTTGTGACGTCGATCAGGAATCCAACGCAACAAATTGGTGAACACGTACTGGCTGCACTTCAACATGCGGACACAGTCGCCGTCTTGACCACGATTGTCGTTGGCCCCGGAGGCGAACAGCATATCGTTTCGGCAGCCCTGGATCCGGCGAAGTTGGCCCAAGTCAACGCTCTGCTGCTGAGCGCCGCCGATGAAAGAGAAGAAGAGGAAACCTGCATTGGCTTTCACTGTTTGGTAACTCCCAAGGCAAAGCCCACCAAAAAATGATTCGGCTCGCCCATTGAACGGTTCCCTTGAGGCGACGTATCCTCGGACCTGAGCTCTCTAACATGGCGCAAGTGTATGGGGAGTCATCGCGGGAGAGGGCGAACGGTCTTCAAGTTGCGGCGAGCGATACAACGAATGGTAGAGTTACCGCGGATCAACCTCGCAAGACTTAAGGGCGGACGCAAATGGCATGCACTAACGAATCCACGCACGTTGCCGCTCCCCAGGCTCGAGGTAGCCGGGGGGACCCACACCAGGATCTTACCGCGGTTCGCCCTCGTATTTTCTTTGCCGTGGTTTTGGGCTGTCTTCGCTATACCGCCTGGGGATGGATCGCTTTCTGCCAATTCGATGCTTCCGCCTGCGGGCAAGTTGAGGAAGAAAGTGCAGTACAACAGCCACCCAATGTGCTTCTGATTGTCAGCGACGATCAGGGTTACCAGGATCTTGGTTGTTTCGGCAGCCAGCAAGTGCAGACTCCCCACTTGGACCGTCTAGCTTCTGCTGGATTGCGACTGACCAACTTCTACGTGTCCTGGCCGGCATGCACGCCCAGTCGCGGAAGTTTGTTGACAGGCAGATATCCACAGCGAAACGGGATCTACGACATGATTCGCAATGAAGCGCCCGACTTCGGCTATCAATATCGCCCGGAAGAATACGAGGTAACCTTTGAGCGAATTGGCGGCATGGACACCCGCGAAATCTTATTACCCGCCATGTTGAAACAACGTGGCTACCGCACTGCGATTTACGGCAAGTGGGACTTGGGTTCACTGAAACGCTACTTACCTACGGCCCGTGGCTTTGACGCGTTTTACGGTTTTGTAAATACCGGTATCGACTATTTCACGCATGAGCGTTATGGCGTTCCCAGCATGTATCGAGGCGAGCAAGCTACTCAGGAGGACCGGGGAACCTACGCCACGGAGCTATTTCTGCGCGAGGCAGAGTCTTTCCTGAGCCGTCATCACCAGTCGCCTTTCTTTTTGTATTTGCCATTCAACGCTCCGCACTCGGCATCCAACTTGGATCCCGCGATTCGATCCGCTGCCCAAGGTACGGATGCCTACAAAGCGCTTTATCCGGAACTCCAAGCACAGGCGGGATTGCAAACCGGCCAGCGTTACGGGCGTAAGGTGGAAGTTCCAAACCGAGCCGCTCGGCGTCTGGAATACGTGGCGGCAATCACACAAATGGACGACGCGATCGGGCGTCTCCTGCAAAGACTTGAAGAATATCAGATTGTCGAAAATACAATCGTGATCTTCTTCTCGGATAACGGTGGCAGCGGGATCGCCGACAATGGCGTTTTGCGCGGCGGTAAAGGGCAGATGTTTGAAGGAGGGATACGAGTTCCCGCCATCATACGTTTCCCAAACGCATTGCCAGCTGGACAAACGCGCGACCAGTTATTGAGCTCAATGGATCTGCTGCCGACTATCTTGAGTTGGTGCCAAGCATCCCAGCCAGTCGAAATCCAATTCGATGGATACGATATCAGCCAGGTGCTATCCGAAAATTCAGAATCGCCACGATCTTCCATGTTCTGGCAGAGAAAGGCCGACTGTGCCGCGCGAATCGGCCTGTGGAAGTGGGTGGATTCGAAACAGGGAAGCGGACTCTTCAATCTCGAGATAGACCCGTCGGAATCCAATGATTTGTCCGAAAGCCAACCGCAGAAGCTATCGCAACTCAAGCAGCATTTCGCGGACTGGCAAAAGGAAATGGAAAATTCGGAGCCCCGCGGGCCGTTTCGCGACTACTGAGATTCGCCGTTATCAGCGAATGCTCAGAAATTGCCAGCCTGAGATGAACCAATGCTTGCCATAGGTTCGGCACCAGCGACTTTCCGCCAGCACGCGATTCCGCGTACCATCCAGTTTTTCGATGGTGAGTAGCGCCATACGCTTCTCTGCAACCGCGGCATCCGTGATCAACCCAATGCCTAGCGGCGAGATGTTCCTGGAAATCGCCAACATTTCCTCTTTCGGATCGCGAAAGTCGATATGCACACTGCGGAACAGGTGTTCTCGATGTGCGGACCGGTTTTCCTGGCGGTCGTAGGCCGCATCCTCCAAGAGAAGGTCGCGAACCATGTCGTCGATGTCTTTACTGATCGATTGGCTTGAGTTCAATAACATGCTGTTGCCTCTGACCACGCCCAAGGAATCGAAGACTACCTCAGCTCTACCGAACTGAAAAAAGTTCTCTCCTGTGAAACTGTGCGAGATATTCCGGTTGCGAGCAATTTCTTTCTCAGCTCAATGAGGGAAAACTGTCATTGAGCAGGCGTCAGAATCCTCACAATCCGCACTCGTGCAGAATATCTGTTACGTTTGGCGTGCAAACGTAAATCTGGGTGGAGACACAGCGAGCTTGCCAATCGATCGCTTCCCTATAGCGGACTGACGCGAACCAATTTCATGATCCGCCCATCCACGTTCCAATCCTGAACATACAAGTTGCCGCTTGAGTCCCAAAAAGAACCGTGGGTCCCACTGAAAATCCCCTCGATCCACTCGGATTGTGGCACGTTGAAATTGGCACGTTTCTGGGGATCGGGGTTGGTCCCTAATACGGCAATGATCGTGTTGCTGCCGTCCAGGATTACCAGCCGACCGTGCAGATCGGGTACAGAAACGTATTCGCCTTGAATGGCCACGGCTGTCGGCATTCCCAGTCCGGTCACTACTTCTTCCATGAAGTTGCCTTGCAGATCGTAGTGCAAGAGCCGACCCTTGGGTTCATGATTGCGATCGCAGATCAACAGTCTCGGAGGATCATAGCGTGTGTCCAAAGTCATTCCGTGGGCCGTATTAAACTGCTTGAGTCCATTCCCCTTTTCGCCGAAGTGCATGATGTACTTGCCATCTCGGTCATACTTGAAAATGTGATTACTGGCATATCCGTTTGATAGGAAAATATCGCCATTGGGCGCGACCGTGATGGCTGTGGGGTTGAACTTCTGCAGCCCAAGCCCGGACTCTTCGGGGTAAGGGAGCTTCAAGACAATTTCGCCCGAGTGTGCATTGAACTTGATGCCTTCGGCATCGTTGTTACGGGCACCGTATATGAACTCAGCGTCGCCCTCGGTACGAATTTCCATGTCGTGAATATTGGAATACTCTGGGCCCAGATAACTTTGAATGACTTTGCCATCCGGAGAGAAAACAACGACTCCCTTCTTGGCACTGGTGTAAATGTTGCCGGCGTTGTCAATGACCACGGAACCGTGCGTGGAGCCCAAGGCGGAACTCCCGTCCGGACGAAGCCCCCATCCTGGAACTGACTCGAAGGTCATGAGCCCGCTACCCATGCGGACGGCGTTTGTGGGCTCTACTGCCAGACTGATTGCGGGACCAAGGAGCAGAAGACAAGTCAAAATACCGGACGATGCAAATCGCATGAGTCACTCCGAAGCAAGGCGGTGTGGGGTGGGGAGTTGGATTCCGGAGCTGGAATCCGCTATCAAACACGGCAGCATTGCCGTGCGTGAAGTGTTTAGTTTAGCAAACTCTATTCTGTGCTACTGGGGTGTGGCCTCAAGCTGAGTGACGTCAATATAGCGGTACTGACCGCCCGTCCCGTTCGAAAGTCGGCGAATCCAACCGCCATCGGATTGATTTGGCCCCGCCCCGAACTGAATGGCGTGAATGGTCGCCCCACTGCGGCTAGCCCGGAGTTGCAAGTTTTCAATTTCGTTGGCCGGCAGACCGCTGTCCGCATCGGTGAGAAAGAATACAACATCCGGACCAATGCCCAGTGCCATTCGCAGGGCATCCAGGTGTCGCGTCCCTCCATCCGCAATCACATCGCGAACAAAACGCTCGGCAGCAACTTTTGACTGCGTCTCACCGGTAAGCAATCTTGGGCCCGCGCCGCTTAAGCCACCGAAAGGAAGCGGCGAATCGTTATAGAAAATGATTTGAAATTGATGCACCGGGGCGAGAGACTGAAGACTTTTGATCAACTCTTGCTTGGCAGCGCGGAGCGGCGCCCCACCATAGCCGTTCATACTGTCCGAGCGATCAAAAACATACAGAAAGCGTGTACCCTCTCCTTCGATCCCAAATACCGTGGTTTTCGCCTTGGGTATTTCACGATTGGCTCCCAGCGCCCCACCGCCCTCTCCCAAGCCCAGGGCTCCCGCGGCGTCACTCGGATCTCCGCTAACCGCGGCTGTTCCCGGAAGTAGATCCGACAACAATTGTTCGGTACTAGGCATCCCGGCTCCCGCCGCATCTTGGCTGGGTAGGCTGTCCAATGCGGCATCAACCGATGCCATGGCAGCAGCCGCCCCGCCGTCGATTGCGTATTCCTCTTTGCCGGCCATCTCATAGACGACGGCTATTCCGACTGGTCGGTCGCCAGAGTCTCCAGTGCCTTTCGGAGTGCCAACCCAGAAGACTCCCAATGCAGTGATGATCGTAACGTGCAGCAGCAAAGACACTGCCCAGGCCGGAAGGCTCTTCAAACCACGCTCGAGCTCTGGCAAGGACGGGATCTCCCGACGCTCCAGCAACGGTGGGCTTCCGCTAGTCGTGCGTTGGGGCGCTTGGTTGCTCAAGATTCTGCTCGATTAAAAACGAATGACTCAGTTCGCACCCCAGGTAGCGGCTTTTCACCAGCCGTAGCTACCGTCGCCAGACGGTGGACAACGTCGCCAGACGGTAGACAACGTCGCCAGACGGTGGACAACGTCGACCACGCTGCTATGTGGGCGAATTGGTCAAGGGGGTTTTTCGGGATCGTTGGGAAATTCCGTCTTGCATCGCATGCTGCTATTCGATCGTGCCAGTTTT
>JANSWS010000045.1 GCA_024743355.1 bacterium | reverse complement strand
CTCACACGAACCACCCGGCAGGCGGTACGTACCGGTTTGCCGAGCGGCGACCTGGAAGTGCCGAGGTAAGACCTGAAGCGCTTTTAGCATGCCAATCGCATGCGACTCCATTTTTCTGTCAACCATTTTCCTGCCTCTGTTTTGTTTTCAGGAGGACAGCCATGGCCGCCGGTGGGACAGGAATATGGTTGGCAAGAAAATGAAGGGAATGTAGGTTCGCTGGTAGCAAGGATGTCTTTCGCCTCGCAAAAGAGCGGGCTAAGGATTTTCAAGCAGGCAGAGAAATCGCAAGCAGTCTAAGGGTGACTGACAGGGCGGCAGTTGTGGAGTCAAAGGTTGGTTGGGGCGGATGGGAATAGCCGGCTTCTTTCTTGCGCGGAAAGCTTGGCGGCATACTCGCTGATTTCATAGACCTCGATTTTGGGATGACTGTCTTCGGTCCACTCGAATCCTTGGCAGGCTTCGGCAAAGTGTTCGAAGCGAGCTTGATAAAGTTGTTGCAACCAGTTGCCCAGCCACGTTAAACGAGCCTCTGCTGACTCGGGAACCTCGGCCAGCAGCCCGTCGTGATAGGGAAGCCAGTCGAAGACCTGAGATGCGTGACAAGCCGCCATTTCGATCAATTGGGGAAACTCGGCGGCCACGTCCAGTACGACGTCGGGGCGCATGGGAGTTGGTCTGCTAAACAGATCGCACATGTAGGCCACGATAGGATCTCGCTTTAATGCGGGCGTTTCGGAGCATACATGGGGAACTGTCACCATGTAGGACGCATCTTGCACCGCGCAGCCAACCGCCCGATGATCGGGATGATAATCATTGGGTCGGTGAGTCAAAACCAGATCCGGTTGGAAGCTGCGGATCTCACGTATGATCGCCGCCCTGACATCCAGATTGGGTTCTAGATACCCGTCGCGAAAATCCCAGGTTACGTATTCAGCACCAATTCTTGCACCGGCAGCGGCCGCCTCTTGCCGCCGGATTTGCTTGAGCTGCTCCGGAGGAATCCGATAATGGCCACTGCTGCCATCCGTGACGGATACGATGCGGACCCGAGCTCCCGCGCGACAATGGCGAATTATCAAGCCACCTGCAAAAATCTCGGCATCATCCGGATGAGCACCGAGCACCAAAACCGAAGGGCAATTTCCGTCAACCATTGGCGGGCTCGTAAACGACGATGATCAAGACGTCCGAAGTCGAAAAGGTTCCTCCGCCGCTGCCGCCGACAGTTTGCGGCGCGATGTTGCCGGTCACGGATACGATCTGGGCCTGATTCTCTTCCAGCCAGCCATTGATTTCGGCTTCCAGCGGCAACAGTTCACTTTCAATGCCTTTGAAGATCTTCACTTTTCTCACGCGGTTCTCCTGAATCCAACCAAAGGGAAACGATTCGGCCAAACCGAACATGATAATCTTGAAGTCGATTTTTTTCGACGTCGCCGCTGGGTAGCTCGATGATGGATGCACCGGGGACCGCTGTCACCCACTCCAAACGTCCGAGCCCGTCTACTGCCAGCCTGGGGTGTGCAACGACTACAATGCCCAACACGGCCATCGCCTCGAGCAGGATTGCCGAAAATAAGGAGCTACGCCGGCGTCTTCTCTGTCTCATGCTCTCCCTCCGTGAATCAAGAATGGACGACTATCGCTCCATGGTAGGCAATCGCCTTCCTCAGGCTAGATCGCAAAAATGATGCCAGAACGGAACCAGAGCCAGGGCCGTTGAATTAAGTCCTTTGCTAGATTCGGTTTGCGATTCGCGATCGGGTGGGATTAGCGGGGCGTGCCCGATCCGAACTTTACAATTTTCGTACCCACGGTCGATTCCTCAGTGCGAACCTACAGCCTTTGAAAATGACTCAGAAATAGTTATGGAACAGCAGCCCAACCCGCAGGATGCCGACTCGCTGGATCGAGTGGATCGCGACCAGATAGCAACGGATTATTTTGCCAGTCTGGCCTTCGAGCCCTATCCGGTTCAGGAGGAGGCCCTGTTGGCTTGGTTCACCAGTGAGCAGGGAGTCCTGGTGTGCGCGCCGACCGGCACGGGCAAGACGCTGATTGCCGAGGCTGCCATCTATGAAGCGCTTCGCACGGGAACCCGAGCCTACTACACCACACCGCTGATTGCGCTTACGGATCAAAAGCTCCAGGAACTGAGGGCCTCCGCGGTCCGCTGGGGGTTCCAGGAGTCTGATGTGGGCTTGGTGACAGGAAATCGAAAGGTCAACGCGGACGCACCCATTCTGGTTGTGGTTGCCGAAATTCTGTTGAACCGACTCCTGCAGCCCGAAAGCTTTGACTTTCAGCAGACGGCCTCGGTTGTGATGGATGAATTCCACAGCTTCAACGATCCAGAGCGTGGAATTGTGTGGGAATTGACACTGGCCATGTTGCCCTCTCACATTCGGACGCTACTTCTCAGCGCAACGGTTGGCAATAGCTATGAGTTCACCAGTTGGCTTGCCCGCAGCTGCGATCGAAAGCTGCAGTTAGTGGAGAGTCTGGAACGCAAGGTGCCGCTTAGTTTCCATTGGGTTGACGATCATCTGCTGGATGAATGGATCGAGAAAATGGCGGCTGGCGATGAGGATACGCGGCGTACGCCTGCGCTGATCTTTTGCTTCAATCGGGATGAATGCTGGAATGTGGGGGAATTGCTGAAGGGTAAGAAGGTGTTGGACCGCGACAAGCAAGCGGCGTTGATCAGCGAGTTGGAAAAGGTTGATTGGAGCGAGGGCGCGGGGCCCAAAATGAAGCAGCTGTTGCAGCGTGGTGTGGGTGTGCATCACGCCGGTATTCTGCCGAAATATCGACGCGTGGTGGAGGATCTGTTTCAAAAGAAGCTCTTGAGTGTGGCAGTTTGCACGGAGACACTCTCGGCCGGGATCAACTTGCCAGCCCGTAGCGTGGTCCTGCCCTCGATTCTGAAGGGGCCTAAGGACCGCCGCAAGTTGATGGAAACCGCCAGCGCGCAGCAAATCTTTGGCAGAGCGGGCAGGCCGCAATTTGATCACGAAGGATTCGTCTACGCGTTGGCGCATGAAGACGACGTCCGACTGCTACGCTGGCGCGAGAAGTACGACCAGATTCCCGAGGATACGAAGGACCCGGGGCTGCTGAAGGCCAAAAAGGCGCTGAAGAAGAAAATGCCCAAACGTCGCCAAGGTGAAACCTATTGGACTCAAGAGCAGTTTGAAAAACTGCGCAGCGGCTCTTCGGCCAATTTAACCAGCAAGGGCAACCTGCCATGGAGGCTTTTGGCTTACATGCTGCTCCAATCGCCGGCCGTCCAGCCTCTCCGCGATATGGTCGGGCGGCGTTTGCTCGACACGCATCAGAAGGAGCGAGCGCAATTGCGATTGAACGAGATGCTGGTTACTCTGTGGACGGCTGGTTATCTCGAGTTGGAACCCAAACCCAAGCCCAAGTCGGCCACTGCGAAGTCGGCTACTGGGAAGTCGGAAACGCAAGGCAAACAAGCGGGTGCGCCGGCTTCCACCGGAGGTTTGCTCGAGGCTGCCGGGCTCGGAAAACTGGTACAGCAAGCTGCTGCGGAAACTGCTGAACCCAAGTCCCAGCCAGAAGACCGAGAAGCGGACGAAGCCGCCAGTCGCGGTTACGACTTGACCCACTATCGGCCCGAGTTCGCTCATCCGACAGAACGCTTGGAGCTACTGGTCCGCATTCGCAGTATCAATCCGCTCTACGGTGTCTTTTTAGCTGGGCAATTATCCATTGCCGATGATACCGAGCGTCTACTAGCGTTGGAAAGCGCTTTGGATGTTCCCGGAACGGTTGCTCGCCACGTGCGGGTGCCAAAGTTGGAAGAGTTGCCCGCGGGTCCGCTGGCAACCACGCGTCTGGATCATCAACTGCTCGAATTGGGGCTGGCCAGCCAAGAGGAACTGGTAGGACGAGCGCCGCAGGCGGAAGATACTCCCAGAAATCGAGGCAGTATGTTCGATGAAGAGCCGGTGTATGTCATCAGCCTGGGAGAAAAGCTAAGGCGGCTTTTTAACTTTGATTTTCCCAAAGTCCACGATGTACGTACTACGCCCGTCCACATTGCGGGGGAACTGTTAGAGTTCGACGGACAGTTCAATCAATACATCCTGGCCAAGAAATTGCAGAAGCATGAGGGAATCATATTCCGCCATCTTCTGCGACTGATACTGCTGTTGGATGAAATGGCATCGATACCGCCGATCGATAGCACGGAAGAGGATTGGGAACTGCGTATCGACGAACTGATCGATCGATTGACCGAGTGTTGTCGGCAGGTGGATCCAGAAAGTACCGATGAATCGCTTGAACAAGGTCGTGGAGGCGATGAGCTCTCGCGAAGCATGCATCCCGTCCGTGACTTAGATCGTCAAGATCGATCGATATGACGATCGGAAAACAGAGTAAGCAAACCGCTCTGTTGTCTCGGTTTTCTCCTGTTCCATCAACTAGCCTGCTGACAAGCTGTCTGTGGAATAACTCGCAGATGCCAGCCTTGCATGTATTCTTTCCGAGTTGAGCTGGTGTGGTACAACGAGCCCGGGGGAAGGTAAGTTTTGCAAGTGACCTGTTGAAGATGTGTAGAGAGCAAAGCTCTAAGAAACCGGTCAAAAACAACTTCCCTGTTTTCGAGGCGAAACATCACGCGGGAGCGAGGATGGCTACTATAGGTTGCGGAAGTTATTTTTGACCGGTTCCTAAGAGCCGGGCGTTTGGAATCGCGCCAGATTGTCGCGATAGTGCTGCTCACGAGGATCCATACGGATGCAGTCTTGCATGGTTGCGATGGCCGCTTGAGTCCTGCCACTCCGAAAATGAACTTCCGCCAGTGTGTCCAAATAGATGGCTGAAGTGGGAGCGAGTGACACAGCCCGATGTGCCAGTTGCAAAGCGTCATCCAGTTTTCGGTCGCATTGCGTGTACATCCAAGCCAGATTATTGAGAGCCATGGCATCATTGGGCCAACTGGCGATCTGTTCTAGCATGGTTGTTTCGTATTCTCGAAAAAGACGTTCGGCCATCTCGCGGCGTCCGGCTTGCATCAGTTTTGGATAACAGACCACAACCATTTCAATGTCCTGGGGCTGCAGACGGTTTCCGACTTGGATGTGGTGTTCAGCCTCGTCGTAATTTTCCTCCAGAATGCAGGCCGCGGCCCGATGAATCCGTTCTCGCTTGATTGCGTTTCGCAAGAAATGGATGTGCAGATTGCTGGCTTGAAAATCCAACTGCGAAGTGCCGGGCACCAGTGCCTCGATGAGAGGCGCCCGCAGCGTATTGGCACTCCCGCGGAAGTCATCCTGCTCTTCCAGAATGTTGGACAAATCGGCTGCCGCCCAGTAGAAGTCCATGCTTCCGAAGTCAGAGAGCTGGAAGGCTAACTCGGCATATTCGCGTGCAGCCGTAATCTCGTTCCGATCCATCAACTCGCTGGCCGTTTTCGAGTAATACGGGCCGCGATAAAATCGCGTTACGGAGAGCGGGCGCATCCATCGCGACAGGTCGACACACAGAGCTTCGTCGAAGTCTCCAGCCAACAACAGGGCTTTGGTTTCCAATATCAGAGCCCAAGGATTGTTGTTGGCATTGGTGCTGGATCGGACTTCCCGTAGCAGTTTGGCCGCCCGATCCGCCTCTCCGCGGTCCAGCAGTATCTCCGCCCCGATAATCTTTTGGTTTTGGGGGACAGCGTAGCGTGCGCCTTCGCTGCCGTTATCAGCCAGATCTGAGAGAGAGAATTGCAGGGCCAATTCCTCGTAGCCACAGCCCCGCGCTAAATCGGCAAGCTCGCTCAATTGCAGCACATCTACCGGCTGCAGCGGGCCTTGCTGCAACAGTAATTCGCGTTCGGCGCGTACCAGCCAGTCTGCTATGGAAACGTCGTAAGACCCGAAAAACGCGTGGTCCCACTGTTGCAAATGATCCAAGGCCAAGAGCGTTCCCACGCTTTGCAACTCGCCGGGCGGGACCAGGGGAGGCGCCGTGTCCAATAATATTTGAACGGAGTGCTCGATCTCAGGGAACAGACTGGCCAGAATGGCTCGTTTGGGTTCGGTGGGCAACTTCGTGAGAACATCCTCCAGAACCTCCAATGCCAGGCGGCGCGGTTCTGAACGACTGAGCCAAATCAACACCGAGTATTCCCAGATGTTGGATTTGGTGTCGGCCGCTTCCGCAATGGCTTCCAAGTACTTGCGGGCTTCATCCTTAAAACCCAAGCCAACCAAAAGATTGCACAAGTGGGCAGCTTGTTCGAAGAGATCTGAACCGCCACGAACCATCGACCGCGAGGCTTCCGCCTGCAGGATTAGACGCTGGGAGTCAAGCCACGAATCAAAGTTGGAAAGATCTTGTTCTAAGCCCACCAGCGCAAAGGCTGCGGCGTAATCGCTGTTGCTTGAGTAGAAGTCGAAAGCGGCTAGTGGATTGGTGTCCTTCAAGTACTGGGCCACAGCCTGTGCATGCCCAGACAGTAGAGTTACTAATAGCAGCCGATTGCGCTCCGAGGTCGGAGCGTCTTTAAGCAATCGATAGGCGGCAAGTTCTTCGGCTGGCAACGCGCCGGCGGGATCTGATCCCTCAGGGGTAGCATCATCCGCAGGAATGCCCGGCTGGTCGAGGGTTTGATTCCATAGTTTCGTGGATTGCCGAATGTCTCCTGCTGCTTCGAATAAAATGGCTCGTGCTACTAACCCATAGCGGTTGTTTGGCTGACCGAGAAACAAATCCTGAACTGCTGGATCCGCAAGAGCGGACCATTGCCCGGTGCGCGTGAGAACTCTGCGTTTGAGAACATCGGTCATGGGCAGGCCCATGCCCAGAGGTGCCTTACCCTGGTAGAGCAATCTCAAAGCTTTGCTATCGCTGGTCAGGTTCTCGGCATCCAATTGCAGATCGTGGCGGGCGGCGAGCCAGACACTCAGATCGCCACCATCGTAAGAGGCAGGTCGGCTGGAGGTTATCCAGCGAATCAAGGGCCAGGCCAACGCCGGATCGCCTTGCTGCAAGGCAGCCTCGGCAATTTGATTGGCATACCATGTTCCGGCGGCATCCTGAAACTCGTCGTGCAACTTGGGGGATGCGATAAGCAGCTTTTCCGCCAGTTCCCAATATCCCATCCTGCACAGCCGGCTGATTCTGGACGGATCCGGGTTCTCCACGAATTCGTAGACTTCTGCCGAGATCTCCGAACCGCTGGCGGCTAGCACAAGAATGGGTTCGAGTGCCGCTGCAGCCTGAGCGATTTGCAGGTTGTCAGACGCCTTGGCAAACTGAATCGCCGGAAGCGCGTCGGTTCCCAAACGCCAAAGCTCAATAAATGCAGATCGTCGCTGGGCAAAGGACTGAGATCCCAATTGGCGAATCAGCGTCTCCTGATGCGAAAGGGAAGCGTCGGCAGCCTGGTCCTGGCCGGCTAAAGCTACAGCGTCCTCCGCAACCACATAAGAAACCGGAGCAAGCCATGGCGACATGCAGAGAAACGAGGTTGCCAGCAGGATTCTCAAGTGCATCACTCAATAAGTGTAGGAGCAAGGTTAAGCGTGAAATTCGCTGCCAGTATCGAAGTTGCCTGAACCGCCAATTAAAAGCCGGGCAAATAACAGAGGATCGCTTTATTCTACGGGGGAATGGCTCTGACTAGAACTCTTTCCGAGCAATGTAAATGCAACTAATGCCCAGAACAACGATCACGAAGGCCAGATTCGAAAGGATCGGGGTCCAAACATCGAGCTCGAGCTGAGCTGCCTCGAGATCATTGGTAATGACACTCATCGACTGCGTCTCGTTGCCCGTCAGCAAATACAGCATCGCATCGTCTAGAGCCGCTGGCTTGGGCAGCAAACGGTAAAGAGGATTCACTCCATATCGGTAAACCGATTCCAGGGTTGTGGGTGAGGGCACAAAAGAGTCGACTACTTCTTGAGTGCCGAAGTCGATCTTGTACACGGAGTTGGGTTTCGTTGCCAGGTAGGCTTGTTGCTCATCGATCCAATGGATGCAGCTGACGTCAGCAGAGATTGGCAACTGCATCGGCTCGATAACGGCCTGCTGACAATCAAGTCGAAATAGAATTCCAGCATGCGTCACGATGGAGAGTTGGTCCGAGCCGGGAATCCAGACCATTTGCTTTACTTTTGCGTCTTTGGGCAGGGCCACTTGCGTCACCGGCTGCAATTCGGAGTCCAAGATTTTCAGGGGAAGACCATCACGGGCAACCACGCAGAAGCTGGTATTCATTTGAACCAGAGCGGCTTCGGTGTTGTCCGCGTCCCCGTCGAGCTTCGCGGTGGAGACAATTTCCAAGCCCTGATCCGTGAGCTTGAGAAAATCCAGATTGCCGGAGCTGAATACAATCAGCCCCTGGCCATCCTGCGTTGCCGCGGCGTTTGAATTCTCGGATAGAAAGTAATCCTTGGGTGCAATATTCTGAAATGCGGAACTGGATGCCCAGGCTGGAAGCTTGAACAGACCCAGTAATGCTTTCTCGCTGGCTTCGAGCAATTTTACTTGTTCGAGATTAAGGCGATAAAGTCCGCCGCGGCAAACGGCTATGACTTGCTCGTTGAGTTCGACGAGATCGAAAAGCTGGGCTGGGATTTCCGGTCCTGCGTCGAAATCCCAGAGTGCTGTATCCCGGGCCTCGCGGGCGCTGCTCGGCCCTGAGTTGTCACCATCCTTCGCATCTTTATCCTGGCTGACAACCGCTTCATCATCCGTCGTCACGGTTGCGGTTCCGCTTTGAGTAGCCGTCAAGTCCTCGGTCGAAGTAGCGGCCGCTTGTTCGTCTAAGGCGTCTTCAGCAACCATGTTTTGACTCTTCTGGTCGCTGGAATCGCCGGCGGTTGGATCAGGATCTGCGACCTCCCGAGCCTCATTGGGCTGCGTGGATTCCTGGTCCTCAGCCTGATCCTCAGCTTGGTCCTGAGTTGCCGACGGCGAAGCGCTGTCAAGGCTCACGATGCTCAGCTTGCGATCTCGGGCGAAGGGCGCTCCGAAAGGATTGCGCATAAAGGACTTGACGAGTATCTGCCTGCCCCTAGCGTCGTATATGGGGCCGAAGGTGAGTGATTGGCTGCCGCCGCCGTTGCTATCGATGGCCGGTTGCCACAGCGAAAAGCGTTCATTCCACACATTGAATTGGCCGTTCTCGGTGATCGTCGTCAAATTGTCTTCTATCTCGCGGACCTTGTTGATCTGCGGATAAATCTCCACGTGTGGTTGCATACTCCCCTTGGCGAATCCCAGGCAGAAACAGCAGAACCAAAAAATCATACAGCTGACTACGCAAACAATGGCATTGCCCCAGAGCAGGCCTGCCAGCCCAGAGACCGAATAAAAAATTACGAATACAAACAAAAGCAAAGGAATGCAGAGCAGTAAGCCACTGTTCCAGATATCGAAACGCGTGCCCGCGATCAGATACAGCCCTACCAAGACAAAGGTGATATTCACCAGGACGAAAATGGTTCCGCCAAAAAACTTAGATAGATAGAGCCAAACTCGAGAGATGGGTTTGCTGAGCAACAAATGCAGCGAGCCGGAGCGGAAGGTGTCGGGAATGATGGGGCTGGTCACAATAATTGCCACAAAAACGGCCAGTATTCCCAATCCCAACTTGATGATGATCTGCAGAGCCAGAGGTTCGATGTATTCGCGGATCTGCCTCCGACTAATCGCCAGTGGACTTCCCAGTTTGAAACCTGCGTAGCCGATCCACAGCTGTTCCCCACGCGGCCGATTTAACTCCAGGGGAAAAGCCAATTGCATCAGCTCGCGATTGAGTTCTTCCCGGCCCGCTTCGTCCAGATTATCAGGCTGAGCTTCAATCAACGGCTGTAGACGTTTGCGACGTTCGGCAGTCGGAAAAATGTTTGGGTCGTAGAGTTGTTTCGCGGAAACAGCGACATTTAATTCTTCGGCCAGCTTACTGGCTTTGATCTGCAGTCCCGAATCGCTGCCGGAGGATTGGCGAAGCCGCTCCAGGAATTCAGGATCCAGTTGCTTGGCTACGGCTTGGGCGGCAGCCGGCCCCTGGCCTTTTGCAGCCCGCGTTAGTTTCTCCACCAACTGAGAACGATTGCTGATATCCGCGGCGGAAAGCTGAAAGCTTCTTTCGGATACGTAACCGAATGGTGCCAGACAAATCAATAAAATGGACCAGCCGATCAGCAAAGCCCATAGAACTTTGTTGCCGACAGCTTCCCAAAAAGAATCGATGAGAATGCCGATGTAGGGGCTCATAGCAGAATTCACTCTTCTCGGGACGCAGCGACACTATAATCAATCGAATCCATCGCCATGGTTGCCGGCGGCAAGTCTTCCGAGTCACCTTCCGTGTTGACTGCCGACAGGAATACTTCTTCCAGCGTTAGTGAGGTCCTGTCCAAGCGGTGCAGACTCAGACTGTTTTTCCTCACCAAGTCAACGATCTGGTCCACGTCTTCCTGCGTGGCAGCGTTGGCGGACATCTGTCGAGTACCATCCGGCAAGGTTAGAAGTTCACAAGCAATCACGGCGGCTAGGTTCTCAAAACTATCTTCAGTTCCTGACAACACCATCCGGACTTTGGTCGACAATGCTCCATGAAACTGGCTGGTCAACTCGGCCGGCGTGCCTACGCCCCGCAATTGACCTTTGGCGAGAATTGCCACGCGGTCGCAAACTAGCTCCACTTCCTGCAGAATATGGCTATTGAGGAACACGGTCTTGCCTTGATCTCTCAGATAGCTGATCAAATGGCGAATCTGCGATCTTCCTACCGGGTCCAAGCCGTCCGTCGGTTCGTCCATGATTAGCAGTTTCGGGTCATGCAACAAGGCTTGAGCTAGCCCCAAGCGTTGACGCATTCCCTTGCTGTACTTCTTGACCAACTCGCTTTCGCGGCCTGCTAATCCAACCAACTCAAGCAATTCGGAGGAACGATTCTTGATCACGTTCTCCGGCACATAGCTCAGACGACCGTACAGTTGCAAGGCACTGGTGGCCGTATGATGGGCTGGAAAGTTGAGGTTCTCCGGAAGGTATCCGATTTCGCGGCGGGCGTGTTTCGAGCCCGCGGGCAGTCCGAGCAAGGCAGCGCTGCCGCCCGTGCCGCGGACGATTCCCAGCAAAATCTTGATCAGCGTCGTCTTTCCGGCGCCATTCGGTCCCAGCAATCCAAAAACCTCACCCGGTCGAACGGAGAGATCAATGCCCTTCAACGCCTCAAATCGCTTGCGGTAAATCCATCCCTCGCGATATTCCTTCTTCAATCCGCGGACGTCTATAGCCGGGGTATCGATCATCTTCACCCTTAGTTGCTTGGGAGTCTACGTGCCAGATTTCGAGGGCTGCATGCCCGTTTGGTAATGCGGGTCAACGGACCATTGTAGTGCAGTTGCCCATTTCGGAAGCCATGCTGCCAATTCGAATTCGATCTTTCGATCTTTGAAGAAGTCCCTGGAATCGGATGATTCCCTCAGCCAGGAAGGTTCTGACCGTAGGTCCGTGCCGGACCGCCAGAGGGACGGTCAACTGGCACTGCGTGATGTGCTGCGAGGCCCGAGAGCATCAGTTCAGGCTGCATGCCTTGCTGCGGTAGACCGAACAGAAGCCCACGAAGCGGGGCGACACAACGAAGAAGCCCGTATCGGGCCTGGAAAGGCTCGGTGGCACTCTTGCAAATCCGCGGTCCATCCAACTGCGGCTGGTCGGAGGCTGCTAGTTCGGCTCGAGCATCAATGCCGCAACGGTCAGCAACCAAATCGAAGTAAGAATAATTACTGAGGCGACCGTCAAGCGAACCCAGACTTTGGTCGACGGGTAAGCCCAAGCCTGTGATTCGGCTGGACGAATCACCGATTGCAAGAATCTCTGCCGATGGTGCGGTTCACTCATCAACATGACGCGGGCTGGCTCAAGCAACCCATACTGCACGGAGAAATCAAGGGCTCCATACAGACGATGCCGCTGTCCCGTTGCATCCACCCCGGAAGCCTCAAAAAACCAGATCTGACGACCGTAGTCCGAGTCATTTTCCTCTTCCAGGTGAACGCAGCGTATCGATTCAATTCGCGAATCATCTTGGCTAAAGTCCTTACGCAGCAATGCATTCATTGCCTGGTCATTGACTGTTTCCCAGACTTCGCGCGAGAACTGGTGAAAGCTTGTGTCTGGTTTCATCCATGTTACCCCGCAGTAAGAACTCGCGCAAGGAACGCATTGAAGGGAGATTTGGAAGCACACGCTACCGAGTTTGGTCATTGGCTTCTCGACACGATAAAACCATCGTCATCCGGAAGCTTCTGGCAAAGACCCGCCAAGAGCAGCGAACGCTGTAGTATAGACAGTGCGGATAGTCTTTGTCATTAGCGGTAAGTCCATATTTCTTTGTTGTGGGCCGCTAAGGCGGTTTTGGACTCCCTTGAGGCTGTTTGAGACCGGCAGACCACGTCCCGAGCTGGACTTGTGCTCATGTTTTCACCTGTAATCCACGATTCCCCCAGCGCCTGCCCGCGAGGAGGCGGAATGGAACTCAGGTTCTAATGCAGCTCCCGAGTTCCAAACTCGCGACAAACGCCCATCTTGAGCGCGTTATTAAGGGCAATAACGCTGGATGAAGGTGACGTGCGGAGTGCACAGGGAGAGCGGGTCTAAACGCGTGCATGTCCCGTGCTATTGGCGGTCGAACAGACTCGTTCGAATCTCGGTTTCAAAGGAGGCTTGTTCCGCGATGGCTTTCTGGAATTGCTCTTGGCTGAGAGAATAGAGAGTGGTCTCTTCGAGCGTATCGACGCTGGCATTTCGAGGTTCCCCGGTGAGAAGAGCCATTTCGCCGAAAAAGTCGCCAGACTTTAGCGTCGCAATCTGCGATTCTTGGGGGCCGCGTTTCACGGCGACCGATCCCGTGCGGATCAAGTAGAACTTGTCTCCCGATTCTCCTTCTCGGATCACCCGTTGGTGGGCAGCAAAGACTTCGCTCTTCAGGTTATCGGCCATTTCCGCCAATCCGCGCGGCGTCATATGTTTGAAGACGTCACATTTCAGAAGCATCTGGCTTACGATTGCGGCTTCTTGCACCAGTACGTCGGAGCGGATCCTGCCATCTACCAAATTGACGATGCGGTCGGCCACGTCGAGAATCCGATTGTCGTGAGTCACGATGAGAATGGTGACTTGTTCTTCCTTGGCCATGCGCCGCAGCAATTCTACGACTGTTCTTCCGCTCTGTTCATCCAGCGCGGCCGTGGGTTCGTCGGCTAGAACGAGTCGTGGGCGGTGGACCAACCCGCGGGCAATGGCAACTCTCTGCTTTTGTCCGCCGGAAAGTTGTTTGGGTTTGTGATTCACCCGATGCTCAAGGCCGACTGCTTGAAGCAATTCCCGTGCTAGAGCGGTCTGCTCTGATTTTTTGCCATTCGGATCGGCCAATTCCAGGGCCATGCGGACGTTTTGTGTTGCCGTGAGTGAATCGAAGAGATTGTGAGCTTGAAAGATAAAGCCAATCTCGCGGCGGAGCGAAAGGAGGTCCGCATTGGTCGCCGCATGGAGAGGGCGATCCAGGACGTGTAGCTCCCCTTGCTGGGCTCGTCTGAGGGTTCCGATCAAAGTCAGCAGGGTCGTTTTTCCGGAGCCGCTAGGTCCGGTCATGATGATGATCTCGCCCGGATAGATCTCAAGGTTATTATCAAACAGGACTTGTTTCTTCAGTTCTCCCTGCCCGTAGAAGTGTTGCAGATCAATAGCAGCTATCGCCGGCTTCTGGCCGTCGGCGATACGTCGACGCCACGCGGGGTCGTACCGGACTGCGGGCGTTGATAGCGATTGGTCTGCCATCGAGATTTGTCTCCGGATTCCGTCAGGGGCGGTACATGCGAAACTGTTGTAGACCTTAAAGTCGACACGATCGCACTTCGATCTTGGCCCGATTGGTCGATCAGACTAGCTTAGCACGTAGGAATAGGAAGCTTCCCTCAGGCTGAAACTAAGTAATATAGCCATCGAAAGCTTGCCTGAAGCATGGGCCGCGGATGCGGGCTTGCCAACTGCGCGCTCCCAAGACCAACCGTGCTCTTTTGCGAACGGAAGGGTCAGGCGGAGCTATGCGTGCACTTCAAGCACATTTCAATTCAACGTTTTCGTTCTCAATCCATAGGGCAGACGCATGCTCGCCCCGTATCGGCTGAACTATTTTGCTTGCTTTGCGGCAGGGCTCTTGGTGTGGAGTTCATTCACGGGCTGCAACCGACCCAAACCCAATCCGGAATCCCAGTCGGCACAAGTCTCCAGCCGCATCGTGGCCCAGGGGCAGATCATGCCGGCGGGTGGAATTGTGCGTTTATCAGCGACCCCAGGCGATGTTGTGGATTCGGTGACGGTGGAGCGAATCGGGAGTGAAGTTGCCCAAGGAGCGGAGTTGGTGGTGATGCGTTCCGCCATCGTGCGCGAGAAGGAGGCCAAAGCCCTGGCCGCGCAGTGGGATGCCGCCAAGCAGCAGAAGCAGCTGGGTATCGAGCAGGCCGAAAACCAACTCTTGATCGCCAAAGCCAAGTTGGAGAATGTGGATGCCAAAATCGAGGCCTTGCCCAGGCAGCAGGAGTTACTTGAGTTGGCGGAACAACAAGTTCGAGCAGGCGAAGCCATGTTGGAAAAGTTAGAGAGAATTTCTGTAGATCAGAGAACGCGTGAGTTTATCGGAGGAATGGAGATCGATCGTCAACGGATTGCAGTGGACGAAGCTCGTCTAAAGTTTTTGGAACAACGCGAGAGCTACTTCCAGGGGGAGCAGGAATTGCAACTAGCCAGGCAGGCCGCTTCGCTGGAAATGGAGTTGGCCGAAAACGCCGTGGCTCAAGCTCGCCGGACTACCGGTCCGGAAGTGGCTGAGGCCCAGCTAGAGGCCCTCCGCGAGCAAATCGAGCAGTCACGGATTCGGGCGCCGATCGCCGGAACCATTTTGGCGATTCATGCTCGTCCCGGAGAAACCAGCGCTCAATTCCCGCTTATCGAAATGGCGGACCTGACAGCCCTTGTGTGTGAAGTCGAGATCAATGAACGCGATGCTGCCAGGCTGGAAGTTGGGCAGCGAGCGATCATCAGCAGCCATGCCTTTTCCGAGTCCATTGAGGGATCCGTCGCCGAGATTCACTCACTGGTCGGGCAGCCCTTGCTGCGGTCGCCTGATCCCCTGGCGCGGTCGGACTACCGAACCGTAACAGCGATCGTACGCCTGTGTGAATCTGCGGCAGCCCGAAGTTGGCTTCAGCTTCAGGTGCAAGTCGAAATACGTCCAGCGGAAAAAAGTGATTGTGGTCCGGGCCAATAGCTGCCAGCGGTATGAATTGCGAGCTGGGAATGGATGCGGTTTATGAAGACTCCCATAGCAATTTGTAATCTCATGCATCAGGGAGTAAAAACCCTGGTTTCAGTGGGAGGAGTAGCCTTCGCCCTGTTGTTGGTGTTTATGCAACTGGGCTTCATGGGAGCCGTTGAGAATACGGCCAAGAACGTCTTTGAAAAGCTGGATTGCGATATCGTGATCCGTGCTCGAGATTATGTGCACCTCTACGAATCGGGGATGTTTGATCGTCATTGGCTGCAAGTCGCTCAAAACACCGCGGGAGTCGATCAGGCGGTTCCGTTATGGGTCTTGGTGCACAATTGGCGAAGGCTGCCTACCGCGGACGAACTGCATGCGGATCGTCAATCCGATAGTGGACCGGAGATCGCAGGGGTGAAAGCTCCGCAGGCTCAAAGCTTTGTCAGCCAGTACTTGCCGATTGCCATCATGGCCTTCGAGCCAGGAGAGCGGGTGTTTCGGCCAGGAGCGGTTCCCGGCATGACCCGGCATGAGGCCGCACTCAAAAGATCGGAAGCAATTCTCTTGGATGACGATACCAAACCGGACTATGGGCCTTGGAATGGTAGCTTCTTCAGCACCGCCGATTTGGAGACATCGCAGGATCCGGCCTGGCCGGAGCGGAGGCCGGAGATTGGCGGACAGTCTTTCGAAATAGCCGGTCTTTTCGAGTTGGGGACAGGCTTGGCGGCCAATGGAGCGGCCATCATGGGACGCTCCGCCTTTGAACGGATCTCGCCCTTTGACCTGAGGCGATCCGTGTCCTTGGGTTTGATCCGCGTGAATGATCCTCGCCCGCAGGAAGTCAGGCAGGTTGTGGAGCGTCTGCGGAGTCGTATGCAGGTGCTGTCCGTCGAATCTTCCGGTCCGTCCCCATTGAGCGTCGCAGGGGCTTCTTCTCAGGAGCAATCCATGGCGACTCAAGCGGCCGTAAGTATTCTCTCGAAACAGGAGGCGATTCGGGCGGAGCAAAATCGCTGGGTATGGGGGATGCCAATTGGCTTGATATTTCAAATGGGAGTTGCCATATCGCTGCTTGTCGGGGCGGCAATTGTGTACATGGTGCTCTCGACCGACGTGACCAACCGCCTACCAGAATACGCAACACTTCTAGCGATGGGCTATTCGAGACGCTACCTGTCGAGCATCGTCATGACCCAAGCAACGGTTCTGTGTGCTTTGGGGTTTCTGGCGGCTTGGGGCATGGGAGAAATTCTGTATCGCATTACCTCCATATTCTCCGGGATCCCGATGCACATGAGCGCCTTTAATGTGGCCTTGGTCGCAGTGCTCGGATTCATCATGTGCTGTGCCAGCGGACTGTTCGCGTTGAAGAAGCTATGGAAAGCTGAGCCGGCCAGCCTTTTCTAAGGAACGTCAGATTTGGCATGAAAACACCACTCGCCTGGTACAACTTGACAAGCAACTGGAATAAGTGCGCGCTAGCGGCCACCGGAGTTGGCTTTGCGGTTGCCTTGATGTTCATGCAAATCGGCTTTCAGCGGGCCTTGATTGACAATAATGTTCGTGTGCTATCGGCGGTGGTGGATGAGCAGTATGCGAATTTGGTTGTGATAAGCCGCGCCCGATACAATTTGTCCACCGAACAGAGATTTCCGCGAAGTTTGCTCCAACGGCTGGCCGGCGACCCGCGAGTTGAAAGTTTTTGCGCCTTCAATATCGATCGCAGCCTGGCCCGCGTGCAAGTCCAAGGTCATGCTGCTGTGCCCATACGAGTGGTCGCGATCGAATTGGCCGAGCCTGGTTATCTAGCCCAGCCGCAATTGCATCAGGATCTGTTAAGAGCCGAAGCGGTGAATGCGGCCTTGGTAGATCGACGCAGTAAATTGATTTACGGCTTTGCTAGAGATCCCAATCAGCTAAAAGACCAGTGGGTAGAGTTGAATGGGCGGGCTTTGCCAATCGCGGGGCAGTTTGAATTAGGCACGGACTTTGGCAACGACGGAACGCTTTTGATGAGTGCTCGGCTGCATGCCACTTACTTTCCATTTCGGAACGGCTTGAAGGATCCCGCGGATAGCATCGACATAGGTCTTTTGCACGCCGCAACAGATCATCCGGAGGAACTGGCGGCTGAGCTTGAGCGGCTGGCGCCTAGCCAGATCATGGTCAAGACCACCACGGGGCTTATTGAAGATGAGAAACGATTTTGGAATCGTCAAACGCCCATCGGCAGGATCTTTCTGATCGGAACGATTATGGGATTGGTCGTCGGTGCGATCATTTGTTACCAGATTCAATTCACCGATATCACCGATAACATGCCAGAGTTTGCCACCTTGAAGGCGATGGGCTACGGCACGTCGTATTTCTGGAGCGTGATTCTCTCCCAATCTTTTTATTTGGCCTGCTTAGGTTTTTTACCAGGTCTGATGATAGCTCAGCTGCTGTACATGATGCTCTCCGCATGGAGCGGCCTGATCATGGAGATGAGCTTACTGAGAATTGCAGTCGTCTTTCTGCTTACTCTGCTGATGTGCGCCACCAGCGGTGCTTTGGCAATTCGCAAGCTCTTTCGGGCCGACCCAGCATCCCTTTTCTGATCCCGATTGGTGATGAAGCTAAATACGGTCTGATGTGGGGTGGTCGGCTCAATTCCCGGTCGGCAGCCACGGAAGTCGATGGCAGCAGCGATCTCGCATCCCACCGCAAGCTTCGGCCAAATCAACCTCGGCCAATTTTGCCTCCAGCCTGCGGCTGATTTCTTCTGCACGCGCCTTGAGCAGTTCGGTGCGCGCCTCGGCCAATTGCTGGGGTGCGGTCTCTCCACGCGACGATAGTAGTTCAAGCTGTTTGACCCGAGCTTGCCAACTGTCAATCGTTCGTCTTGCCAGTTCGGTTCGCTGGTAACCTAATTCGACGGCCGCGCATTTTTCAGCCACAGCCTGCAAGATCCAATGTTCGTGCGTCTCGATGATCAGACAGATCTCATGCTTCATGTTGGTCGCAAGTGTGGCATGATCGGGAGGGCAGAGCAGCCGCTTGAGTCCGCCAACTTGAGGCAGCGGAAATCCCCAATTGCCGATGAGTGTCCCCAGCATTTGAGCAAAAACCGGGGCGCTGTCTTCATTGATTTGGGCACCCAAATATCGCCAGGCTTTGAGATCGCTACGCATGTAAAGAGCCTGGGACTGCAATGCCTGGCAATCCAAGCTCGTCGGAATAATCTGCAGACGTTCCTGGCAGGTTTCCGACATCGTGTAGTCCAAATCTGCCAGCTGCGCCAGCAGGCTCTTCAGTTGGCGGTCCTGCGCGATCACCTGCAGTTGTTGATCCTGGATGGAGATTCGGCGTCGTTCAAAGTTTGAGAGATCGACACCGATCAGAAGACCACCTCGTTGGGCGGCGTTCAGTTTCTCCAGTTCGACATCAATCAGCTTCAATGTTTCATGGGTCAGGCTGAGTTGCTCGTCCAACCCAATGCGACTGTAGTAAGTTCGTAGTCCGCTGGAAGCGGCGATGTCCTGCTGATGATCGGCTTGCATGCACAGGAAACGCGCTAAGCTCGAAGCGGCTTGCCGCTGTTCTGGCGGTGCGTCGCTGAACAACTGAACCAGCGAACGTGCCCGCTGTCGCAAGACATCGGCTGGAAGCCAGTTCTCTGAAACGCGACAGGCAATATCTCTGCCATCCAGAACCAGACAGTCTGAGTTGGTCGCTCTCGGCCCTTGCGCAGGATCGAAATCGTCGACCAGCGTTACGACACCGGCGGCGGATCGTGTGAAGCTGGCAGGAATTTCCTGCCCGGTTTTCGTCCCGTTAGGATTGGATCCGGAGGCGAGGGAAGAAATATCGGCAGGCACAATGTTCGCAGCCAGCCGAGTGTCCGACCATTGCTGAAGTCGGCCGCTCCGAGGGATAGTTGGGCCTGCCGGTCGAGCGGAGCTCAGAATCGGTTCCGAGCCGGGAATGGGCATCGGGCAAATCATGCACAGCCACAGCGTAACCGCACAGCATGATCCGCAGCTTAAGCCTTGCCTACCTAACCTAAGCATCCCTGATCTTCCCCGGGGTGTTACTTCGTGTAACAACAAAACGCATACCACGGGTTAGATCGAAACGATCGGATATAGGACTCCAGTCAACCGTGCCGGAGAGGGCTTGCGATGGTCACGCCGGATGGGACTTTTGGAGGGGTTGCAACGGTCGCACTTGTCAGATGGGCAAAAAAAAAGCTCCCGGATTGTGAACGAGTCCCAGGGGGGCGGAGGACTACGAGCTACGGATCCGGGAGCAAAGTTTCGCCAGCCGGTTTGGAAACCAGCTACCAAAATATTCTGTTCGATAAGCGATCGGTCTCAGGAAAGAAGGCGGGGAGCATGTTGCTTCCTCGACTTGGCTTTCCTGCGGGGACAATACGAGCTGTAGTCTAGGACCGTCAAGGGCATTTCGCATTCAGTCCCCATTTCGCGGAAAATTTGTGACGCTCTAAGAAAACACGCAAATAATTCTTCATTGCTAGCATTGTGAACCGAGTGTCTGAGTCCGACTTTTGGGGATCGGTTCTCGGACCCTTTGAGAGCAGCCTGGCCCCTTTGAGAGCAGCTTGGCGAAACGCACCGAATCCAGGTCGAGCGTCAATCCCGGTTGACAGTAAGGCTGTCCCGCCAGCACGCTTTTGGCCGGGTTGTTACAGGCGAGGAAGTCTTCGCTAGTGCGCATTCTCCACCATTGGATTGGTCAGCAACCAGCTAACGTACTTGATTACGTTACTCTGCTGTGACGCAGTCGCGGCGTTGGCTGCCGAACTGTTGCATCGCCGGCACTCGCGAGCTGCCTCGAAATTTTTCGAAGGCGACATTAGTGGCGACTTGCGGTCGGTGAAGTTCGTGTAAAGTTTTTCGCTTGGATGCCTATTCATTGCTCATGATCAATGAGCTTGGATGTTGATTGAGAACGTGTTGTTTCATAGCAGCTTCTATTGACTAATGCATTTGGATGGCGATACTGAAAGCCGAAGCCCAACGAGATGACACACCTACGGATAAACAGGGCATTGTTTCTGACTCCCAGCGGACGGGGCTTGATCCCATGATCGATTCTGGCTTTCGAGATGTTACCGGGCGCATTCGCCATCTATTGGATGAAAGTCCAATCGCGGAAGTGCGTCGGATCCAGGTAGAAAGACACGGCGACCAAGTGTTTCTGCAGGGTCGAGTGCGAAGCTTCTATGCCAAACAGATGGCTCAAGAAACCATTCGCCGAGCTGCTGGCGATTTGCAAATCGTCAACTCTGTCAGCGTTGATGAGCTATAAGAATCGGCTGATTGGATTCTTTCTGATAGCTAGCGTCGGTCGGATTTCATTCCGGCTGATTTGCAATGGTGCTTCGAAGGGTGGCTAGCAGTTTTCCTTCCTCTGCGGATTCCAAGCCGAGTTCAATTCTCAGGGCACCCAAGGGAATTCCATCCAAGCTTGGCGTCTGAATTTTGACGCTGTCTTTCATCGTGCAAACAACCCATTTCGCTGATGGAAATTGGCGGGGCCAGCTCTGCAGTGTTTCGATATCTGCTGGAGCGAAATGATGGTGATCTGGCCAGGTCTTGCGGTCCAATATTTGTGCACCGAGCTCTTCCAGTGAGCGGAAGAAGGCTGGCGGGTTGCCAATTGCGCAAAAAGCTAGGATCGGCGTTCCTCGCAGATTTTCCAGCGACTCGATGCGCTGTGGATAAACAAATAGATCTCGGGCCGCATGTTTGGCTTCGAGCAATAGACACTGCGGGTTGCTTCGTCGCACTCGGTCCTTCAGCTGCTGCTTGGAGCTGGATGAGATTTGGTCTGCGCGGGTCAGAAGAACCACCTGAGCGCGACGCAGATTGCGGAAAGGTTCCCGGTACAATCCGGCTGGAAGCACGCGCTGGGCACTTGCCGTATCGGTGGAGTCCAGAAGAACGATATCCAAATCGCGAGCCATTCTCCGATGCTGGAACGCATCATCCAGCAGCAAGCACTGCATCTCCAGTTCATCTTCGGCGACCTTGGCCGACTGCGCGCGGTCCCAATGCTGCAGGTGTGGGACATCGGGCAGCAATAACTCCAGCTCCAATGCCTCGTCGTTGCGGCCATCGTCCAATTGTCGGTAACCTCGGCTCAAAATGGCAACCCGCAGGCCGTCTTCCCGCAGGCGTTTTGCCAGCCAGGCGACCACGGGGCTTTTGCCCGTTCCGCCAACGGAGAGATTGCCGACAGAAATCGTTGGCAGACCGCTTCTGTAGGTCCTTTTCCAGCCGCGGTCGTAGCCCCAGTTTTTCGTCTGAGCTGCGAGCCAATAGGGCCAGGACATACAAATGAGACCTAGCCTGGCGATACGCACTGCGATCGAGGGCCGGGGATCGGACACTAATTGCCGAAAGTCCATGATTTGCAATGCCAATAGAAATTGCAACTCAGCCATGCTTCTGGCTGGTACCTATCAAATTGAAGCCCAGGCATCATCACCGCAGGCAGGGCATCACCCCGGCTGTTTCAACATAGCGAGACGCGGCCGGATCCGGAAGCCGCCCAGGAACTCGTGGCGGGCTTGCGTCCCGGCATGTTCAAACGAGAATACTGAGTTTCCAAGTTGACAGGCCCTTCCACATTCTGACCTTCATCCGAGTGGTCCCGCTATGGCATCTGAAGCTCCCACGATTCATTACACCTATACCGACGAGGCCCCGGCATTGGCCACGCGATCCTGGCTGCCGATGGTCCAGGCCTTTGCCAAACACGCGGGCATTGAAATTCAAGTCGACGATATTTCATTGGCCGGTAGGATTCTGGCGGCTTTCCCCGAGCGGCTCAGCGAGCAGCAGCGAGTGCCCGATGCCCTGGCAGAATTAGGGGAAATTGCCAAAACGGCGGAAGCAAATATCATCAAGCTGCCCAACATCAGCGCCTCGATACCGCAGCTCAAGTCGGCAATCGCCGAACTGCAGTCCCAAGGATTCGCGGTTCCAGATTTCCCTGATGAGGCGGAATCTGATGCCGATAAAGAAATCCGCGGCAAATACGCCAAGGTTCTGGGCAGCGCGGTGAATCCCGTTCTACGGGAAGGTAATTCTGACCGCAGAGTCGCGGACGCCGTCAAGCAGTATGCGAAAAAGCATCCGCACTCCATGGGAGAGTGGGCTGCCGACTCGAAATCTCACGTCGCATCCATGCCATCCGGTGATTTCTTCGGCAGTGAGCAATCGGTGGTTCTAAACGGAGCCACAAGTGTTCGTATCGAACTCGAGGCGGCTGACGGTACGTTGACCGTATTGAAGGACGAAGTGAAATTGCAGCCGGCTGAGGTGATTGACGCGGCTGTGATGAGCGTCGCTGATCTGAAGCGGTTTTTCGCACAGCAGATCGAAGATGCCAAGTCACAAGGCGTGTTGTTTTCATTGCACCTGAAGGCGACCATGATGAAGGTCTCGGACCCCATCATTTTCGGTCACGCCGTGAAAGCCTTTTATGCGAGCGTGTTTGAAAAATACGCTGAGCTTTTCGACGAGCTCGGCATTGATCCCAAGAATGGCTTGGGTGATTTGTATACACGACTGAATGGGCTGCCGGACGGGACCAAGGCCGAAGTCATGGCCGATATCGAGACGCTCAACCAGCAACGACCCGCCATGGCCATGGTCGACTCTGACCGCGGCATCACCAACTTGCACGTGCCCAGCGACATCATTATCGATGCCTCCATGCCGGCCGCGATTCGAGCTTCCGGCAAGATGTGGGGACCCGACGGCAAGCTCCACGATACGAAGGCCGTCATTCCGGATCGTTCGTATTCCGGTGTCTATCAAACGGTGATTGATTTTTGCAAGACGCACGGAGCATTTGATGTCACCACCATGGGCAGCGTCGCCAATGTGGGACTGATGGCGCAGAAAGCCGAAGAGTATGGATCCCACGACAAGACATTTGAAATTCCGGCGGCCGGCACCGTTCGGGTCATTGATGCCGACGGCAATACGCTGATGGAGCACGCTGTTGAGGCGGGTGATATTTGGCGAATGTGCCAGACCAAGGACGAGCCCATCAGAGACTGGGTGAGGTTGGCAGTCAGTCGAGCCCGAGCAACCGGGGCCGCGACAGTCTTCTGGCTTAACGCCGAACGGGCACACGATGCCAATCTCATCGCAAAGGTTGAGAGATATCTGCAGGATCACGATACTTCCGGGCTGGATATACAGATTCTGCCTCCCGACCAGGCCACACAACACGCATGCGAGCGAGCTAGGCAAGGCTTGGATTCCATTTCAGTAACCGGAAACGTATTGCGAGACTATTTGACGGACCTGTTCCCCATCCTGGAACTAGGGACAAGCGCTAAGATGCTTTCGATCGTTCCCCTGCTGGCCGGCGGTGGCTTGTTCGAAACCGGCGCCGGTGGTTCCGCGCCAAAACATGTTCAGCAGTTCGTTGAAGAGGGGCATTTGCGTTGGGACTCGCTCGGGGAATTCTTGGCTCTTGCCGTTTCCTTGGAAGATCTGGCTGAAAAAAGCGACAATAGTCGCGCAGCCATCTTGGCGGCCGGACTCAGTTCGGCAACCGCCAGGTTCTTGGATGAAAATAAATCGCCATCCCGCAAGGTGAATGAGATCGACAGTCGCGGCAGCCACTTCTACATGGCCTATTACTGGGCTCAAGCCTTGGCCGAGCAGCAAGAAGATGCGGAATTGGCTAACCTGTTCGCCCGAGTGGCTTCGCAAATGCGAGATCATGAGGCTCAGATTCAAGGCGAGTTACTGGATGCGCAAGGGGCCGCGGTGGATATTGGCGGTTACTACCATCCGACTGCTTCCAAGGTGGATTCAGCAATGCGGCCCAGTGAGACGCTAAATCAAATTATCGCATCCTTTTGAGCTCTACAGCACCGGGCCCACCAGCCAGGGTACGAACTCTTCATCGCCAATACCCAGTCGCTCACTGCAGGTTGGCTTACCGCTGGCTGTATCCAGCAACTGCAGGAAAAGCTCGTGGCCGACTTCTTCCAGGCTATGCCCTTCCAGGATTTTTCCGGCGTTGAAATCCATGTCGTCGGGCAGTCGTTCGAACAAGGCTGAATTGGAGGCAATCTTGAAACTAGGGGCCGGCTTAAAGCCGAAACAGCTTCCACGCCCTGTGGTAAAGGCCACCAGATTTGCGCCTCCGGCAACCATGCCAGTAACGCTGGCCGGGTCGAATCCGGGTGTGTCCATCACCACAAAACCCTTCTTGCCCACGGGCTGAGCGTACTCGTAGACAGCTTCGAGCGCGGCGGAACCTCCTTTGCTGACCGCTCCCAAGGATTTTTCGGTGATCGTGGTCAGCCCGCCTTGCTTGTTTCCTACCGATGGATTGCTGTCGAATTCTTCGCCGTAGTTAGCGCAATACCAACGCCACCACTCAATGCGTTCCAAAAGTTTCTCAGCAACTTCCCGCGTGCGAGCTCTGCGCGTGAGCAGGTGTTCGGCTCCAAAGATCTCGGCGGTCTCCGATAGTATCGCGGTTCCGCCGCTGGCCACTAGCAAATCGGAGGCAATTCCCAGGGCGGGATTCGCTGTGATTCCCGAATAGCCATCGGAACCACCACACTCTAGAGCCAGTGTCAGGTGGGCAGCCGAGACTCTCTCCCGTTGAGCTGCATTAACGCGCGGTAGCATCTCTCGAACCATGTTGACAGCCCTCGCGACCGTTTGCCGAGTGCCACCACTGCTTTGAATGGACAAGACTGCGGGCATGTTCTCGGCGGGTGTCGCCGGGTTGGAAGGAATACCTTGAATCTGGTGCAGTCGTTGCGTGCTCACCAAGTGGTCCAGGGTCCCCTGCTCGCAGCCTAGGCCTACTAACAAGAAGCCACCAATATTCGGGTGCCGCGCGATGCCGCCTAAAACGTCGTTCAGCATACGATGTCGGATGCCGTCCCAAGCCATGGCGCAACCGGCTTCATGACGGAACGAGATGACGCCATCGACATTGGGAAAATCACGCAGTTCCTGCTCGCCAAATTGTTGGGCAACCATGCGAGCCACGGATGCGGAGCAGTTGACGTTGCTGATGACGGCGACGTAATTTCGCGTTCCCACCTGTCCGTTGCTGCGGCGGTAACCGAGAAAGCTGTGTTGCAACGGAGCGAAAGGCTCGGGAATGTCCGTTGCGATTGCTTCCAGGTCGATTTGGTGGTCCGTTCTCAGATTATGCACGTGTACATGCTCACCGGGCCGAATATTCGCGCTGGCCTTACCAATCGGATAACCAAATTTGTAGACCGGCTCCCCGATTCCGATGGATTCCAAGGCGACCTTGTGCCCTGGCGGAATGGTTTCTTGCACCAAGACCTCGCCGGAGCCTACTTGCAGGCTTTCTCCCTTTTGCGCCTGCCTGAGGCACACGACGACGTTATCCCGAGGATGTAGTTGCAGGTGGGATCTGGGGCTGCCGGTGGCTGGGGACTGAGATTCAAATGCACGCATGGGAGAGAAACAGGTCCGTTGTTGAGAATGGAGCAAAGCCAAAGAGACATGGGTCGGAAGTCATAGGAAGTAGGCTCCAACTCTCAGCGGCCAAGGTTGCGGTCATAAAATAGCGTAGCGGTCATAAAATCCTGTCAGAAGCTGGGAAATGCCGGAGCGCCTGGCATCTGGCTTGCGTCTATACTGCTAAAGAGTTGCCAAATGCAGCGATGTGCAAGATATAAGGATCTCCTACAGATTGCGTTAACAGGATTCCAACCGGTATTTTCCAGGCATTCTAGACGCACGCCGCGAAATTTGTGATTGCTTTCGAGAATTTCGTTGCACAGCATCCCCGGGTTTTTCAGCGCGGAACCAATGAGTTCGATTTCCAATTCTCCTCCCAAATCAACTGCGAAGTCCAAAACGCCCGCTTCGGATGCGGTGCGGCAGGCACTGCACAGCCATCTTCGCAAGACTGCCGCCTTCATTCGGCTGATGGAGGTGTTGGGGCAATTTTTCGGATGGCTAGCCGCGGTATTGGTTCTCTGGCTACTGGCTTGCGTAATCGATCACTGGCTGATTCCCCTGCCATCTTTCCTGAGATGGGCATTTTGGACATTGGCTGTTGCGGGAACCAGCGTTTGGGTCGTCCTATATTTGGCCCCCCTGCTCTTCCGTCGTATCAGCCTTACCTATGCCGCTCAACGAATTGAGCACTTGGTTCCCGAGTTTAAGAATGGTCTCATCTCCTGGTTGGAACTGGAGAATCTGCCGGACAATGGAGTGCCTCGGGGAGTAATGGCCGCCTTGGCCTTCCGCGCAAAGCGATTTATTGGGGATCAAGATCCGTCGGCTACGGTGGATACGAGCCCGCTCATTAAGTTGGTGGGTAGCGTCTTGGTTTTAACCACGGTGATGGTGGTTTACACCATGATTTCCCCGAAGAGCGTTGTGGTCACGGGCAAACGCGTGCTGATGCCCTGGGCCTCGTTGGCCTCCCCATCGCGCGTTGAGATTCTGGACGTACAGCCGGGTTCGGTGGAGATAACACAAGGCCAACCGCTGGACGTTGATGTGGAAGTACGAGGCTTACGTCAAGACGAACCAGTTTTCGTTCGCTTTAGCACCGTTGATGGACAGATCGTTGATCGACGTCAAGAACTAGGGGCGGTCACCGAGGGCTTTCGATATTCAGGGGCCGTCAAGACTGACGAGCGTGGAGTTCAGCAAGAGCTCGACTACTGGATTGAAGCAGGCGATGCCCAGCAGGGGCCTTTTCGCGTGCTCCTGAATCCTCTGCCGACCGTGGTGGTCGAAGCGATTGAACTACGATACCCGGCCTACACCAAATTGCCTAATCGCACGTTAGACGGGAGTGCGGTTGTGGAAGCCGTTGAAGGCACTGAGGCAACCATTCGTGCCACCGCAAATCAATCGATGAAGCGTGCCGTGTTGGAGGTCAATCCTGAAATCGATGACCGTCAAGAGCTTATCCGGGCCGCGGCGACGCGAGCCATGAAAATCGACGGACGACAATTGAGCTCGGACTGGCTCATGCAGTTAGACGAGGATAAGTCGAACCCGACCGAAGTGCAGTACCGAATTCGAGGATACAACCAACGGCTGGAGGCGAATCCGTCCCCGCTCATTTATTCGATGTCGGTGCTGGCAGATCTGCCTCCCGAAGTCACTTTGGTTGGTCCGCAAAATCGCACTTTGCGAGTGGCACCTACGGCAGTTGTGGAGCTTGAGGTTCGCGCTAGTGATCCGGACTACGGACTATCCAAACTCAAGTTGCAAGTTCGCAAGAACTCCAAGGTTGTCGGAGAGACGACACTTATCGACGACCTGGGTCTGACGGGTCGTCAGGTGCGGACAACCAAGCTCGACTTGAAACGCCTGCAAGTGGAGGTGGGAGATCGGGTGCAATTGTTGGCTGCCGCACAAGACAACCGCCACGATCCAGTCAGCAAGCAATGGGCACCCGGCGTGGCCCTGTCTGAACCACTGCTGCTAGAAGTGGTCGGGCCCGAGCAGAACCCCGATGTGCCACCGCAGGCCGCGCAGTCACAATCAAATTCGGAGCGTGGTTCCGAAGATGCAAAAACCGAGGCAGCGGGTGACCAGTCTGCCGGGCAACCCAGCGGATCCGGTGATTCGGCGGCGACTGAAGGGGGTAGTCAGGATCCAAGCGGTCAGAATCCAAACGACCAAGGCTCGGGTAACCAAGCAGGACAGCAACCGTCAGGTGAGCAACAGACGGGTGCGTCCTCAGCCGGCGGGCAATCCGCGGCCGGAGAGCAAGTGGATTCAAATTCCGGCGAGGGAGATTCCCAAGCTAGCGGAAATGCGTCAGAAAGCGGCGCGTCAGCAAGCAGCGCTTCTGGGGATTCCTCACAGCGGAGCGGAGCAACGTCTCCCCAGAATCAAAGTGCCAATGTGGATTCCAACACGCAATCTTCCGGAGCTTCCCAAAGCAGCCAAGGCAACCGAACCGGCTCCAACGGAGCCTCCGATCCGTCTGCGTCACCCTCAAGCGCTTCGCAGGACAGCGGCGGTGCCTCATCATCATCGAACAACGCATCCCGACAGCAAATGAACGATGCTGAAGTGATGGAACGCGTGCAGCAGATGATGCAACGCGAGGCAGCCGCTTCCGAGGCATCCAGTGGCCAGTCCGGCTCAGATCGCAGTGGGGCGGAAGCACAACAGGCGCAAGGTGCAGATTCGGCTTCAAACCAGACCGCTTCCGAGCAACAAGCCTCCCAGGCGGACGCTGGACAGAACGCCGCGGCTTCCGCGGAGAAGCCGCAAGGCACGCCAAGTGATGCTGCTTCGGCCGATCCCACCCAATCCTCGGCTGGGCAGGATGCGACGAGTCAACAAAATGCCAATCCAACGGGCTCGCAGCAACCGGGGACGCAAGCACAGAACGCTGAGCCGCAGGCTGGCGAGTCCGGTAAGCCGAACGAATCCCAGCAAGGTGAACAGGCGACACCCCAAAGGGAATCCGGTGACGCGCAGTCCTCGGGCAACCAACAATCGGGCAACCAAGCATCCGGCAACCAAGCATCCGGCAACCAACAATCTGGCAACCAGCAATCTGGCAACCAACAATCTGGTGACCAAGCATCTGGCAAGCAGCAATCCGCAGCTACGGACAGTAGTTCGCGATCGGGCCAGGATGCAAGTTCGAGTGACTCCGCGTCCCAGTCGAATCAGAGCCAGGGTGATTCTCAAGCAGGCCAGCAGCCGGCCGGGAGTGGGCAGCAGAGCGGTAATGCATCGCAGTCAGCACAAAGCGATGCTGGATCTTCTACGTCCAGCCAAGGCGGCTCTGCTCAGGCATCCGAGTCCCAAAGTTCGCAAGCGGGCCAGCAGCAGAGTTCGCAGTCGGGCGAGCAGCAGACTTCCGCCGGCCAAGATGGGAAGGCGGCAGGCCAGTCGCAATCCGAGGCTGCGGATTCGCAGCCATCGCCAAGTGGTTCTGGCGGTGCTTCGAGTCAACAGCAGCCCCAGGGTAGCGGCAAGCAAGACTCGCAGGGCCGGCCCCAGGATGACAGCCCCCCCACACAAGAATCGTCGGGCGCGTCTGGGAGCAACACCCAATCCGGACCTCCACCCAGCGGCAGCCAATCCAGCAGTTCCCAATCGGACAGTACGCCTGGTTCGGCAAACTCCGGGATGAGTTCGAACCAGGGGAGAACGAGTGGAGCTGGAGCGTCT
>JANSWS010000646.1 GCA_024743355.1 bacterium | reverse complement strand
GAAAATGTTGCGTGAAGCATTTTTGAGCGATCTACAATCGGCCGCTGATCTACCAAAAATCCGCGACCGATTCGAAAGACTACTGGCACTCGCGGCCTAAACCTAAACGGCTAAACAGCTAATCCCCTAAAGTGCAGTTACAAAGACAAATGATGTGAAAGACTGATGGCAGCTATTCGCGTACTACACTCTTCTCGTTCTTGGAGCGAAGACGCTCGAGGTCGTAACCGTGTGAAGCATCCCAAATGATGATCTCATCAAGGGCAAAGAATCCGGCAGCGATTTTATGGCCATCGGGGCTCCAATCGATGGATGTAATCACATGTGGCGCGTCAAGGCTGACGAGTTCCCGTCCTGTTTGCGTGTCCCAGATCTTCAGCGTTCTGTCCATGGCTGCCGACGCGATGCGAGCCCCGTCGCGGCTCCAGGCAATGTGACCCACAGAGTTGGTATGCCCCTTTAACTGGAGTTGGTTCCGCCCAGCTTGCATGTCCCAAATGTAGACGACCTCCTCCTCGCCGGCCGCCACTGCGAGACGCTCATCGACCGGGCTCCACGCCACCTGCCTGACTATCGAGTTATACCGGTGCGAAAAGGCCGGCTTCCTTTGCTCGACGTCCCAAATATAAAGCCATTGATCGTAGCCACCAGAAGCCAGGAAATCGCCATTCCGACTCAACGCCAAGGTACTGACTCCAGCCTCATGCAAGTGATGCTCATCAAGCAGCTTACGGGTCTTTGTATCCCATAATCTCACAGCTTGATCCGCGCCGCCCGTAGCAATTTTTTCCGATTGCCAGGACAAACAATCCACTCGCTGATCGTGCCCGGCCAGCGATCCAACTACCTCACGGGTGCTGTTGTGCCAGATGGTTACCGTATTGTCATGTTGACCGTAGGCCACGGAGGTCCCCTCGGAGTCGGGGCTCCATGCCAAGCCCGACGTGGCCGCAGGCAAGTGAGTAATGGCCTTCGCCTGTGGGACATCCCACAAGGTAATCTGTCCACCCTTTTGCCAAGCCAAACGATTGCTATCTGGGCTCCATTTTAGGGAACGAATCCACCCGCCTTGTGTGATTGGGGCACGCGACTGTGGATTGGTGTTAGTGTCCCAGATCTTAACGCCGTCATCTGCATGCGAAATTAGATAGGAGCCATCTGGACTCCAATTCAATCCCTCAATCTTGCCCGTATGCCCACGTAAGGTGGCGAGCAGTTGACCGGTCTCAGAGTCCCAGAGCTTGATAGTCTTATCACTGCTGCCCGTCGCTAGGCGTCGTCTGTCCGGGGCCCAAGCCAACTGCCACGCAAACCTTTTATGTTCGATGGGGAAAGAATTGAGTTCGACGCCAGTGTCGACGTCTACCAACCGGATTTGCTTGTCGCCGGAAGCCTTCGCAATGGCTATTGCTTGGGAATCCGGCCTCCACGCCAGAGACAACATCGGCGGAACGTCGGTCACGGTCAGCTTGAGGTCTTGATCAGCGCTTGCCCCAAACACATAAAGCTTATCCGAGCCGTGTTGCGTTACAGCAATGCGCGATCCGTCGGGGCTCCAGCAGACGAAGGGCAACCAGCGTTCATGCTCCATCCTCACTCGATCGGTCGCGATGTGGGCTACGGGATTCCCGGTTTGGCGTTCCCAGATGGTTATGTTGCGGGCGCGATTGATTGTGGCAATCAGGGCTCCGTCCGAGCTCAAGGCATTTTGTGCCAGCGTTTCGCCTTGCATTGGTAACGTATTCGCCAAACGCCCGGTTTGCAATTCCCAGATGCAGATTGTGCCGTCGCTTGACTCCAATGCCAGCCACTGGCCATCCTGACTTAGCCTGGCAGCCCACCAGCGAGCGTCCCCACTGGAAGCAAGGTCGGCATGAACGCTGCCGCCGGGCAGGGTGAAGAGGACGTCGCCGTTATCGCCGTTACAGATCGTAAGCGAGCCGTCGTCGAGCTCGTGTTTCAGCACTCGGATGCCCTCGGTGGTCCAAATTACGAAACCCTCATCCTTGGAGAACGCCTTCCACTCCTTGCCTAATTTGCTTCGCAGGTAGTACCACTCCCAACCTCGCAGGTCATCTTGATCGGGCTGTGGCAGCCAGTTGTCGGTGAGATTCTCTACGCGGCCTAGTCCGTCGGGGCGCTCCAACGCCTGTACTCCGGCGGCCATTTGGGCGGCGTAGAGGTTGCGGTTGATCTCAGTGTTTTTGGCTTCGAGCTGTTGGGATTTTTCCACCGCCAGTCGACGCTGCTGTTCTGCCCGGTCGCGTTCTTTTTCCGTTTGCTCCTGCTCTTGGCTTACGTTTATCCAGGCAATTCGAGCCTCTTTGGCGGAATGATGCGCTTGTTGGTAACCCACACTGAGACCAACGATCGCCAACAACAGTGCTGTAGCAATTGAACTGGCCACCAGCACGGCTTGGCGATTGCGACTGATAAACTTCCGCAGGCGATACGATGTTGTGGGCGGGCAGGCTAATACCGATTCGTTGTTCAGATAACGCTGGACATCCGCCAGAAAACCGGTAGCCGTTTCGTATCGGCGATTGCGGTCTTTCTCCAGGGCTTTCATCACAATCCAGTCAAGATCACCTTGAACCTGACGATTCAGCTGGCTGGGTTCGGTACTGCGGTGCTTAGCAATCTGCGCGAGCGCTTCACCCTGCTGAGTGCTAAGCCGAGCAGACGGCTTGGGCGCTTCCTCTTCGCGAATGAGGCGTTGCATCTCAGCGTAACCACTCTTGCGTAAGTGCTCGGCATCCAGAG
>JANSWS010000413.1 GCA_024743355.1 bacterium | reverse complement strand
GGCCTATCGCATGCAGTCTATCGCTCCGGAGGTGTTTGATCTGGAGCAGGAGACACAGGAGACCAAGGATTTCTATGGCGTCGATCAGAAACCTACGGACGGGTTTGCGCGACAATGCTTGTTGGCACGTCGCATGGCCGAGGCTGGCGTGCGATTCGTGCAAGTTTCCACGGGTTACCATTGGGACCATCATGGAAACATCGAACGCGATCTTCCGGACAGTGCTGCCCAGACAGACAAGCCGGCTGCAGCTCTGATCGAAGATCTTGATCGTCGTGGGCTGCTTGATGACACGCTAGTCGTATGGGCGGGCGAATTCGGACGTACCCCGGTGGCCCAGATCGACCGTGGTGCCCCGGGGCGAGATCACAATCCGCACGGTTACACTATATGGATGGCCGGTGGTGGGGTTAAGGCGGGCTATGCACACGGCGCCACGGACGACTTTGGTTATCTTGCCGTCGAGGACAAAGTACATATGCACGATCTTCACGCTACCATTCTGCATTTGTTGGGTTTGGATCACGAAAGACTGACCTATCGGTATGCCGGCCGTGATTTCCGGCTGACGGATGTTTACGGTCGAGTCGTAAATCAGGTGATTTCATGAGTCGTAAATCAGAGAGCCCCAATCAAAAGCTCCACACAGGCTTCATTGATCGAGAGCAATTGCCTGTCATCGAGCCGGTGCCTGGCTGTCGGCTGCGCACACCGTACGCCCGGAACTTGATGTTGTCTTACCTGGAGATGGACGAAGGTGCTGAGGTTCCCTTGCACAGCCATCCGCACGAGCAGGGAGGTATTCTGCTTCAGGGTAGGCTGCAACTAACCATTGGTGACGAAACGCGAATCGTTGAGCCGGGTGCGATGTTTCTGATCGAAGCCAATGTTCCGCACCGTGCAGTTGCTGTGGATGGCCCGGCGGTCGTTTTGGATGTGTTCAGCCCTGTCCGAGAGGACTATGCCGCGTTAACGAACCAATACATTCCTCCAGTGGATCAAACATAAATGCTCCGATCTCTATTCTTGGTGACCATGCTCGTTTGGTTCGGCGTGGCAGGCTCGAGAAACATGACCGTTGCTGCCGAACCAACGTTAGCCGATGTGCCCTATGCGAGTGTCGGCGACAGATCGCTGAAACTGGATCTCTACCAGCCGACGCCGGCAACTACGCGGGCTTGTCCCACCGTGATTTGGGTGCACGGTGGCGCATGGCGAGCCGGCTCTAAAGATAACGTGCCCGTGTTGCGTTGGCTGGAGCACGGATTCGCGATCGCCAGCGTGGAATATCGATTGAGCCCAGAGGCCAAGTTCCCGGCTCAAGTCCACGACATCAAGGCCGCCATTCGCTATCTGCGAAGTCACGCCACAGAACTCAACCTGGATCCCGAGCGTTTTGTGATCGCGGGAGCCTCCGCCGGCGGGCACTTGGCGGCTCTGGTGGGCGTTTCCAGCGGCGTCCCTGCCTTGGAGGGAAGCGTGGGAGTAGATGGTTCGCAGCCGTCCGATGTGTCGGGCATTGTGTCTTTCTACGGTGCATCCAACCTGCAGTCGATTCTCTCCCAATCCACCGCACATGGATTGAGCGTTCGCGTTCCGGCCTTGCAATTGTTGCTGGGGGGACAACCGGACGAACTCCCAGAGTTAGCCAAGTTGGCAAGTCCCGTTGCCCACGTTGACGATCGCGATCCACCGCTGTGGTTGATTCACGGAGACGCCGATCCCCAGATGCCACCGCAACAATCCGACGAACTGAAGAACGCATACGCGAAAGAAGCTCGCCCCGTAAACCTGGATATCGTCGCAGGCGGAAAGCATGGTGGTGAAGAGTTCTACTCAGCGGACCGATTGGATCGTATCGCACAAGAAGTCTTGCAGTCGATTTCGGGCGGCCACGCCAATGTGTCGCCAACTAGCTTGCGACTGTTGTTTGCCGGGAGTAGTTCTACCTATTGGAACGATATGCCCAACGAGGTAGCTAAAGTGATTTCCGGAGAGCAAGGTTTGGTCGCGGGGCGGAATGCCACCGCTGAATTGGTCGGACGCAGCGGTAGCGACATTCGTGTCTATTTGGATCCAAACTGTGATTATCAGTACGGTGTCAAACCGGGGCAAAGTTTTCTCGACAAGATCCGCGACGAAGATTTTGATTACGTGGTATTGATGACTGTCTGTCGTTTCATCATGGGGGATGGCGATGATAATCCTGATGGTCAGGCGCATCGCGATGCGATTTCCGTGTATTGTGAAGCGATCCGGCAAGCCGGTGCCGAGCCCGTGTTCTACGAGATGGGCTGGGGAACAGGCGAACGCGAAAGTCAGGGAAGAAACCGCATCCGCGAGTTGGCTCGCCTGAACAAGGTTCGCGTTTACGTGCCTTGCTCCACCGCTTGGGCCCGCGTTCGTGAGGAACGACCGGATTTGCATCTGCAACATGCCAACGACAGCACACACCCCGGTGATCTGGGGCATTTTCTGAACCTTGCCTGCTTTTATTCCGCGTTCAGCCGCCAATCTCCTGAAGGCAAGTTGCCACGCGAGTTCCACGTATGGCCCCACTGGACAAAGCAGGAGAAGGAACGCTTGAGCGGACAAATCGAAAAGTCGTATGCCGAATTCCAGCCTGACGATTACCAATCACGCCTACCCGAGTGGATGCGACGTAACGCGGGAGCCGGTTATCGTGGAACGATCAGCGACGCGGATGCACGCTATCTGGAGCGAATCGCCTGGGAAACCACGCAAGCTCTTTGGGATACGACGGATTAACAGTCGAATGCAGTGAAGCTCTGGATGTGACGTTGATGCGACGCGGAAACATTAAAAGTGAGCGAGTTACCGCGGGTCGAGCTGCGGAATTTCGTTCAAGGATTGGCTGCCGTTCCAACCGGTTGCGACGACACGTAGCCAAAGGCAATATCGCGCAAGCCTTGAGCGCCGTGCACGTGTTCTGTCACGGGCTGGAAGGCGTAGACTTCGGTCCATGATTTACCGCCATCGGTGCTGCGCAGGATATTAAACCGTTGACGGTCGATGCTGATGAGCGTACCGTGCGGAGAAGCGATGAGCCTGCCGGTGGGAATGCCTCTTGGGAGATCGCGCCAGATCTTTCCATCCGCGGACGCACGCGCCGCTTGTCGGCTGACCAGCCAAAATTCGTTGCTAACCAGACTGAGCGTGGCTCGTTCGAGGCCGGTAGGAAAGGGGCCACTCCAACTGTCCCCCGCGTCCTGAGAGACAAAGGTGTTTGCCCCCGATTTATCCGCAATGATAACCAGGCTGCCGTTCGAAGCGATGCCGCTGTAGCCATCGCATTTCGAATTGAGCCATTGCGGCTCGAGCCACTTCCATGTCTTGCCGAGATCATCTGAAGCAAACAGATTCCCAAACACAGGTCCCACCGCAGCCTGGGCTTCCCGCCCCTGTTGGCTTTTGTTCTTGGCTTCCAACTGCGGTTTCTGCTCGCCGGCAGCCTTCTTGGGCGGTTGTTGATGCTTGTTATTGCGTACTGCTGTTGAGTCGCTATCGAGGGGCTGAACTCCCGGGCTGCGCGAGCGGTCATTGCCTAAGGCCAGGAACCGGCCGCTGGCATCGCCGCAGTAGATCGGGCCGACGTGATGTATCACCAGCTTTCGAGCTCGAGGGTCCTTTTTGAAATCATAGAGCGAGAAGGTGGTGATCGTCTTGCCAAAGTCAGGTGTCGCGGCCATCTGCATGTAGCCGCCGGTTACAAACACGCCTTGACCACCCGCGATGCCCCATGTTGCAGGCATAACCGTAGGGTCACCGTTGGCCTCTTTGACTCCTTGCAGCTTTGTCTGCCCGCTCGTCAAGTGCCTCCAATTCTGGCCGTCTTCTGATGCCAGCCAAGCGGTGGCGGCGCCCCAACCCACGGGCACCACGAACACGCCGTTGGTGTAAGCGATGGCCTTGGTTGCCCAAGGGCCATGGTCGGAACCGGGATAGCCCCAAAAGACTTGCTGCCAACTCTGGCCGTCGTCACACGACAGCAGAATCCGCCCGCCATGTCCGACCGCGACGAACACGGGTGACTTGGGATCGGGCTTGAAATCACCGCCTGTCGGAATCTCAGCTCGCCGCTTCATGGCAGCAGCAGTAAATTCAGGCGGAGGATCAGCGGCTTGCGAATGGTAGGCGAAAAATACAGCGAGGACGAAAAGCAAAAAGCCCTCAACGCCGCGCGGCATGATCTTCTGAATACCAGTTGCCTTCATCAGTTAGATTCCTTGGGTGCTGTTCGTCGTTCATCTCTTAATAAGATTGTAATCTCGTTGATATCACCCGGTATACAGTCAAGGATGATCGTCGTGAAGCTTCGTTTCCGAGCGATCCGCCATGGATCGACTGGTGTTTGGTTCCAGCTTGGCAAGCTTGGCTTCTAAGTCTTTGATGCGGAGTTGAAGCTGGTTCACCAGAGGGGCGATTTGCTGTTCCGGGAACCGGCGGTGAATATGCTGAGGACAATTAATGTCCCATGCGCTGACTTTAAAAACTATGGCTCGCTCAACCTTTGCTGAGTACGAATCGTCACTCAATTCCCGCAGTAAGCGAGGGTCATTTTCAACCACTCGCGCGGACCCCCAAAGCTTAACGCGACGCTGGTTGGCGTAGTCCATTAAGAAAATGAAGGCCTTCGGGTTTTCGGACAGATTGCCCAGAGTGATGTACTGCTGGTTGCCACCGAAATCGGCGAAGCCCAGTGTGGTATCGTCGATGACCTTCAGAAATCCCCGCGGACCGCCTCGATACTGAATGTACGGTTGCCCGGTGGAGTTGGACGTGCCCAGATAGAACATATCCAGTTCCGATAAAAATCCTGCGAGGTCGGAGGTGACTTTCGTTTGCCAGCTTGCTCGCTGCTCCATCCTGGCGTAAGAAGCGCGGGAGCCCTTCTCGGCCTGAATCGCCTTCACCACGGGAGTGAAGGCGATGTCGCTTGCGTACTTGGTCATGTTGGCGTTCCCTTGGTCTGAATCGGTCGAGCCCTATTCGCCAAAAGTGAGCGTTCCCTCGGACCAGTTTCGGTCAGCATCCTGCCGACGCTCCGCCTCATTTTCATTCCACTGCGGCAGCGTATCTCCCCCAGCCCCACGATAGAACAGGGCCAGTCGACCATCCTCAGTGATCTTGTAGTTGGTGGGATCGACGCCGAAAAGTTTTCCTTCGCTGGCGGCTGTCGCGCAGTAACCACCGTAGAGTGGAGCGAATTTTTCGGGGTCCGATCGAAAGCTTGTTTTATTTTGCTCACTCACGAAATAGTACGTTTGACCGTCGTGGTCGACGCTGTAAAGCGGGTCACCCAGCAGAGTCTGGTTGGCGAAGTAAGCGACTGGGTCGTAGCCTCCAATGGCAACGTGCAACTGTGGTACTTGAGTCGTCATGGTTGTTTTCCTTTCTGGATTTCTTTTTGCCTCGATCGGCAAACGGGATGAAAATAGGACTGAGCTAAGTAGGCGTTAGATTTGGTTTGATTTGGGTGAGCGTGGCCGGAAAGTGTTGAAGTCTTTCCAGCCACGCTGATGCGGCCGGCTCAATTGGCAATTCTGGCCACGAAGTTGCGGATATGCTTTGCGATCACATCCCCATCTTCCTCAAGAGCGAAGTGTCCAGTGTCGAACAGGTGAAGTTCCACATTCTTCAAGTCCCGCTGATAGGGAAAGGCTCCCGCGGCTGGAAAGATGGCATCGTTCTTGCCCCAGACGATCAGCGTTGGTGGCTGGTGCTGCCGGAAATAGGCTTGCCACTTGGGATACAGCGGCGGGTTGCTGCCGTAACTGAGGAATAGATCCAGTTGGATTTCCTGATTGCCCAGTCGGTCCAGCAATGCTTGGTCGATGTTCCAGTTGTCAGGACTGATTTTCGATTCATCCCGCACGCCTGAAGTGTATTGCCACCGCGTCGCTTCGCGGGTCAGCAGACTACGAAGTGCATCGCGGTTCTGCGGGGTATTTTCATTCCAGTATTTCTTGATGGGCTTCCAAAAGTCGTTGTCGATTCCTTCGTCATACGCATTGCCGTTCTGGATGATCAGCCCCGTAACCCTTTCCGGATGCTCGGCAGCAATGCGAAACCCAATTGGGGCACCGTAGTCCATGACATACAAGGCGTACCGCTCGAGTTTCTGTTGTTCGAGGAACCGATCGACGACCTCGGCTAGATGGTCGAACGTATATTCAAACTGATTATGGGGTGGTGCATCACTGTTTCCATAACCCGGGTAATCCGGAGCGATCACGTGATATCGGCTGGCGAGGGCCGGGATCAAGTTTCGAAACATGTGGGACGAAGTTGGGAAGCCATGCAGCAGAACAACTGTCGGAGCGTCGGGTGGGCCGGCTTCGCGATAGGCAATTTTGACGCCCTCCACGGTCGCTTCGCGATAAAAGGTGGTCGAGGGTTGACCGGCGTCGGCGGTTTGCAGCAAGACGTGGGCTGCAAATGCGATGGCGAACAGAGGCATGGCGAAGTGCTTTGGTGCAAACATAGTGTGAATTCCTTGATTCGATTTGGTTGATACTCGACGTTTTTTGTGGGACGGCTGCTCCACGCAGCGGAGCGCGTCTAAGTCTTCGGTGAGCGGCGGTCAGCGAAGGCAGTGGATCTCAAAGCCTTGTAAGGGCCTCGCGCTGCCCGAAGGCCAGTGAAATTTGCGTTCTGCGGCTGTAATCGTGACGTCGTTGATGCTGGCTTCGCGGCGACGCATCAGGCCATCAGGATCAAATTCCCAGTTCTCGTTTCCATAGGCGCGATACCATTGGCCATCGGCAGTCCGATATTCGTACTGGAATCGCACCGCGATGCGGT
>JANSWS010000522.1 GCA_024743355.1 bacterium | reverse complement strand
TCCTTTTTCTCGCTGCTCGCCCCTCGCCTCTCGCCACTAGCTTCTTGGCCGAAACTCTGCACGAGTTTCGCTACGTGCTTTGGCCTTTCTTGCCCGATGTTGCCGAAACTCTGCACGAGTTTCGCTACGCTGCCCTTCGGCTTTTCTCGCTTCTCGCTTCTCGCAACTAGCTTCTTTTTTTCTCGCCTTGGGCTGCGGGTTGTAGGGATTGCGAGGGTCTGGCTGTGCTGCGGACGTGGGGAGTTCAATCGGTAACGCTGAAACCCGAGTGTTAAACCAGGCAATACAGGCGAATTCGCAACTCCGTTGGCCCATGTCCGTAACGGAATGTCATGATTGATGCGTAGACTCCTGCGCCCACTCGATAAGAATAGAGACCAGGACGAAAGCGGATCGCTCATCGAGCACTGAGAATTCGAGAATTCGAGAATTCGAGAATTCGACCGACGTTCCGACTGGCCATCCTGCCACAAATCCCTAATCAACTCGAAACCCACAAAATTCCATGCCTGCGACAGACCAAGAAAAAGTAGCAGAAGAATTAGAACATGACCTGCCCGAGAACGTCGCGACCGTCACCGATGCCGAAGCGGAATCGGGAGCGGCTGTTTCGTGGTGGCGTACTTGGGACGCAATTCTGGTTCTGGGTTTGGCGAGTTTGTCACCCTTGCTGTATATGCATGCGCAACAGCTTTGGACGAATGTTGACCTGCGATTTTTCCCGGTGCTGCCCGTCATCGCTTTGGCCTTGGCCTATTTCTGTGGCAAGCGCGGAATATGCGCATCGCGAAATCGTGCGATCTTCGCGACTCTGTTCCTGATCGCAGCCTGCGTGGCGGCAGCCTATGGAGCTTGGAAGCTGCTGCCTTGGTTTGCCTTGCTGGCAGCTTGTCTGCTGTGGTTTAGCTGGATGCTAGCGAGATTGGGAAAAAGCCCTTGGTATCGCATTGCGGGCTGGCTATTGCCGCTGGCTCTGCTGTTGACCTTTCCGACGGATGCGAATTTTGATTTAACGCCCACATTGGAAGCCGAAGTTCTGGCAACTGCGAGCGGAAGCCTGGATTTGGTCGGAGTTCCGCATCTGCCTGCCGATCAGGGTATCAGTACCAAGAATGCGGCTCTGCCTGTCTCGCGTGTTTGTCGCGGAATCAGCAATCCTTATCTGTTGCTGACGCTTGCCTTGCTGTTGGTCATGTTTACGCAGCGAAGCTTTTTGATTGCCTTGCTGACCTGGCTGACCGTGCCCTTGTGGTCATGGCTGGCCTGTTCATCCCACTTGGCGGCCGGACTGTACTTGCTGGAAGAAAAGGAGTTGGTGGTCTTCACCGATCAGCGCAATCCGCTGGTGCAAGCTGGATTGGTAGTGCTTTGTTTATTTTTCGTTTGGTTGAGTAGCATAGCGCTGCGGAATTTGTTCGCGCCCTTTATCGGTTATTCGACCACATCCAACGCCGTTCACAAATTTTATAATTGGCTGATGTATTGGCCGGAACCTGATCCACTGCGCAAGCGGCGTTCCGAAAGCGAGCAAGACCCGTACTATTCTCCGTATGCCTTCTGGAACAAGCGGGTTGTTCGAGTTTGCCTGTACGCTTCCTTGTTGGTGCTGGTCTCCGCCGGTGGTTACGCCGGATATCAGATTTTTAGTTGAACGAGTTTCGGCAGAGGTAGTAGGAGAAGCTAGTTGCTAGTTGCTAGTTGCTAGAAGAGCCAAAGCCAGTAGCGAAACTCGTGCAGAGTTTCGGCCGATGTTGAGTCTTGAGGCAAAAGTGGCTAGAGGCTAGTTGCTAGAAGCTAGAAAAGCCGGGAGAACAGGATCGGGTATCGGGATACTTTTCGGCCTGAAAGGCCCCAACATGCCAGCCCAGGGCAAAGGCAATGCCCTATCAATCGCGCAGCGTTCGCCAAGCATTGCCGCCGCCCTGGGTTGGCAGCGAAATACACCCATCGCCCTGAAAGGGCACGACACAAGTAGATAATTCGTTTCCTGTCGTCGCTTCGCGACTTTGACGGATGGTTCGAGCTCGGGTTCCTCGGACTAAAGTCCGAGGCTAATTCCTGTCGTGCGTTCCGCACTGGGAAAGTTGCTAGAGGCTAGCTAGAAAGGCCGGAAGAAAGGTCGTAGCGAAACTCGTGCAGAGTTTCGACTGTTCTCGCGACCGGGCTCACTTGTTGTGCCCATTCTGTACAATCCCGTTGGGGTCGGCGTGAGCATCGGACGAAACTCTGCACGGCTGCCGACCCTCCGGGCCTTTATGTTGCCCAAATGCAGCCCCCGGTTGCTCACGCAACCGGCAGAGGCCTTGTCGGCATTTCATGCCTAGGCGCTGCTCGCTTCTCGCCGCTGAATTGCCCCGGTAGAACGGCCGAAACTCTGGACGAGTTTCGCTACAGAACTGCTCTTCTGGCTTTTCTAGCTTCTAGCAACTAGCGACTAGCGACTAGCTTCTCCTTTTTCTCGCTTCTTCTGCTGAAATCGCCGAAACTCTGCGCGAGTTTCGCTACGTGCTTTGGCCTTTCTTGCCCGATGTTGCCGAAACTCTACACGCGTTTCGCTACCCTGATGCTGGCTCTGAGATCTCTCTAGGAATTGCAGCCAAATTTTGATCTCATGGAGATGAGGTCGGCAGGTTGGGGCAAGTATTGACAGCTGCCACCCAATTTTTTCTCGCAGGGGATGGAATAAGCGGATGCAAGGATGGATCTTGAACATCGTGGAAAACGTGTTGCGTTTTTTGCATGTTCCTCATATCGCCCACGCGGACTCGATCGAACTTGTGCATACGACCTTGAACGCCAACATCGGCCCGCTCTCGGCCTTTGGCTGGCCTGTTTTTTCGATGGTGGCTGGGGGCTATTGCTGGCTGAGGCGGCGTTCCTGGCTGATGTGGGTTCTGAATCTGATTTCTGCTAGCTTATGGTGGGTGTTGTTTCATGTAGCAGTGCTGGTTGTCACGGCAATCGTCTGGCAGCGCGGAACACAGCTAGCCCCCATCTGGATTTACTGGACTTTATTGCCGCCGATCATCTTGCTTTTTCTGTCCACTGAATCGGGCGTTCGAGGAATGCTGGCACCCATTACGGGTAAGAATCTCGACACCCGCCGGGTCAATCCGCTCGTTGTATTTTGGAACCGTCTGGCGGCAGTCGGCGAGCGTGGAAATGCCGAGCAGGAAGTGGCTGGCAGCTAGCGAATTTTCGTGTTTATCAAATGGGGCTAGCGGCTAGTGGCTAGTGGCTAGAAGCTAGAAGCTAGAAGCTAGAAGCTAGAAGCTAGAAAAGCCGAAATCTGGCATCTAGCATCGCCCATTGGGGTTTCAAGTCGCGCGGGCAATCGGAGTACAACGAGTCCACTCCAGCCGTAACAGCGCTCCGCTCGTTAGCAAGCCTACTTGTTCAGTAGTAGCGAAACTCGTGCAGTGTTTCGGTCCTGAGAGTGGCACGGTTCTCCGAACCGTTTTTCCCAGAGTCGGAGTCTAGGCGTCAGGTGTCAGACAGCAGAGAAAAGAGCCAAGATGCGAGAGCGAGAGACGAGAACGCGGGAGATCTGCTCGTAGCGAAACTCGAGTCGCTATCCGCGGTGGCCGTTCTGCTTCCTGTCGTCGCTTCGCGACTTTCTAGGAGTTGTACGGATCGAATTCCCTTGGACTGAAGTCCAAGGCTAATTCCTGCCGTGCGTTCCGCACTACGCAACGATGCTAGTTGGACCGAAACTCTGCACGAGTTTCGCTACGAGCTTTGGTGAAAGTTGGACCGAAACTCTCCACGAGTTTCGCTACGAGCTTTGGCTAAAGTTAGACCGAAACTCTCCACGAGTTTCGCTACAGACTGTCCCTTGGCTTTTCTAGCCTCTAGCCTCTGGCTTCTAGCTTCTAGCAACTAGCAACTAGCAACTAGCAACTTCGTTTGCTTCTGGCTTCGCCGGGGATGACTCGAAAGTGGATTTTCGGGTACAGTTGGGGCGATACTCAGAACGATTGCACTGGTAGAGCCGAGACTCTTTAGAAGCTGGGCTGCTGCCTTCTATGTGAAGTGCAGTATTGCTTGCAAACAATAGCCTGCTTTGCAAGCAATCTGCGGCGAGGCGCCGCAGTGAATTAGCAGCAATTCGCAGCGACTGTAAGGAAACGCTTTGGCAAGGTTCAGGAAGAACCCGAGAAAGGATACGGGCCACCGACTGCAGAGTCTGTGGAAATGGCCTGCGCGCCGTTTGGGGACGGCCTGGAGACACTGGGGACTGGATGTTCGCATTCCAGCCTTGGTGGAAGGCCTGTCCAAGTTCAACTACCGCCTGCTACAGTTTCGTGGCACGGAGTACACGGTGCTGGAAGCGGGCGGGGCGGAGCGCGTTCGCGAATGGCCGTCGAAGGCCACTCTGCTGAATCCGCTGTGGTGGTTGTTTTGGTCCGCTCAATTCTTTTGGCGATGGCTGCGGACTCGTCGCCTGCTACCTCTACTGCTGGCTACGCCCTCGCTGGCCGCGTTATCTCTGTTCGTGGTCGTATATACCTCGGGCCTGCATGTATCCCCTGGCATGGAATCGTTGCGATACAAAGCAGCTTTGGCCAGGGCTGTGAACCAAGAAGACTTCGCGACGGCGCTGTTGTGCAGCAAAGTGCTTTTGCGTGCCAATCCCGATTC
>JANSWS010000477.1 GCA_024743355.1 bacterium | reverse complement strand
AGTCGAGCCACAGGTAACCGGTCCGCGTACCAACCTGGCAGCCTTGCTGGAACGCAACCTGTCCAATCAATCCGCGGCAACGAGTGGTCAAGCTGGGGCCCTCCGCCGTGAAGTGGACCGGCTCCGAAAAGAGGAATTGCCCTTGCTGATGCGAGATGCGCAGCTTTTGCCTGAGGCGGCCGGCATTCAATACAGGTTGGGCTTAGCCCTGTACGTGGATGGGCAAAAGGAAAAAGCAGTCGAGCATTTGGTGAATGCCGCCGAACTGGAACCCGATCAGGCCATGTATGCACAGGCTGCCGCCTTGCTTTTTGAAACGCTGCAAAATTGGGAGCAGGCTTTATTCTGGGCTCGCAAAGCAGTTGAGTTGGCTCCCAACGATGAAGGCAACCAGCGTTTGCTAGAGCAGATCGAGCGGTCGGCCGATGCTGCCTCAGCGCGGAGCTCGTGACTCCAGAACTCAGCGGGTATCAGCCAGCAATCGTTCCCAAGGCATCGAGCAGCTGTAGACTCGAACGGCGCATGAAAAGCGGCGCATAAAAAAACGAGGAGCTCCGGCCACAAGAACAATAAGGACGGAAATTGTTCTTAAAGAGCTCCTCGTTAATCATTGTTTGTATTGAAGCAATTCGGCAGGTCAAGATGCTTTGTGAAAATTCTTGCCGAGTCGGTTGTCCGAGAAGCATGCAGCTATGCAGCTGTTGTAAGCATCGATGCGGGTGAATCTAGGTATCACATCTGCTGCTATGGAACACGATCTTCAACACTACCATTTCGTAACAGGAAAACTCGCCGAGCAATCTGTGCGCAGTGTGGTAGCAAGAGTTGCGGAAGAAATGGGGTTCGCATACTCCATTCAAGTCTTACCGATCACTGTCGCCGCATTGATTACAGCCAAGTGGCTAATGCGACACATCGAAGTTCCCATGCAGACCACCAAGGTGATCGTTCCAGGCTACTTGGAACATGAAACCGCTTGGTTGCGCGATCAATTGAAAGTCGACGTGCAAGCAGGGCCGCGCAATATTCGCGATCTGTCAAGATTTTGGGGAAGAGAACGTCTGGGCGATGATTATGGCAAATATGACATTCAAATCATTGGGGAAATCAACCACGCGAACCGTATGTCGCTGCCCTATTTGTTAAAAGTTGCTCTCGATTTGGCTGCTGAGGGCGCGGATGTCATCGATCTAGGTTGTACGCCGGGAGAAAGCTGGAACGATGTTGGAAATGTCGTCCAAGAACTTTCCAATGCCGGATTGGCTCTGTCGATTGATTCATTTGATCCATGGGAAGTCGAACAGGCCTGCAAAGCCGGCGCGCAGTTGGTGCTTTCCGTGAACAGTTCGAATCGCGAGGCAGCTGCCGACTGGGGCAAAGAAGTGGTGGTCATCCCGGATACCCCCCAGGACTCCGCTAGCTTCCACTCCACCATTGAATTTCTGGCTGCCAAACAAGTGCCGTTTCGCTTGGACCCGATCCTGGAACCCTTGGGCTGCGGCTTCACGGTCAGCCTATCCCGGTATATCGATTGCCGCCGCAGTTATCCCGACGCCCAAATGATGATGGGAATCGGAAATATCACCGAATTGACCGATGTGGACTCAGCTGGAATCAACGTTTTGCTGCTGGCGATCTGCCAGGAGTTGAAGATCCACAGCGTGCTGACCACCCAGGTCATTAATTGGGCGCGAACCAGTGTCAAAGAATGTGATCTGGCCAGGCGGCTGGTGCATTATGCTTGCGAACAAGGCGTCCCTCCCAAGCATCTGGAACCGGACTTGGTACTATTGAGAGACCCCTCTTTAAGTGCTCCAGACTTGAGCGAACTTGCGGCGCTTGCCGAGGCCATCCGCGACGGCAACTTGCGTATTTTTGTTGCCGAAGAACAATTGCATCTGATCTCGACAGGCTTTCACGCTAGCGGTTCTGATCCCTACGCATTGATGCAGCAGCTTCTCGATTCCCACTTAGGGCCAAAAATCAGCGTGGGGCACGCATTTTATCTGGGCTACGAATTATCCAAGGCGGTAACGGCTCTGACCCTGGGAAAGCAATATGATCAAGATCAGCCCTTGAATTGGGGCTTCCTGACGCAAGCTGAGAAATTTCGCCGTCTCGAAAGAAAAGCCTCGCCTCGCAACAAGGACCAGGTCGATTAGGCGTTCTAGCTTTGGATCCATCCAGCAGAAGCTGGGCAGTTAGCGGCTGCGACTAAAGAACGTGCTGTGCGAGACGGCTGCCCAGGACGAGCAGCCCGATTAGAGCTGCAAAAATGCTCGCGCAAAGCACAGCTCCACTCGCAATATCAAGCGATTTGCCCACGCTCTCGTTCTCCTCCCGGCATAGTCCCTTCGCCAGGAATTCAATCGAGCTGTTCATGAGTTCCAGTGACATCACCATGGCGATACACAATAGCAAAACACACCATTCCCAAACGTCGCAACGCAGCAAGAAGGCGATGCAGGACACCAAGATGGCCGCCAAGGCATGAACCAAAAAACTGGTCTCGCCCAGGCTGCCGAGCCAGATGCCCCGAAAGGCGTTGCGGAACTTTTGAATCCAGTGTTGCATGTACTTGAGGGTCTATGGGCCGGGTCGCCTGATGAACAGCCAGTCCTCTTGAAGGGATAGTTCGAGCCCACCAGGAAGATTGAGTGAGGGACTTTCGTTCCCGGTTTGCTGGTGCATGGCCCGCACGGTATTCCAATGGCCGCGGGACATTTTTCCCAGGGGCCAGTCCAGTTGATGGTAGCGGATCGATAGTGCGGATCGTAGTACGGGCCAGTCCACCGGTAAAATCTGGTTCCTAGGCAGGCAAATTTCGCGGTCGTGAGCGCCGAACTGACGCACCGTGCCGAATCGCTCCGCAAGCAGTTGTTCTACCTGTTCCAGGTATTGCTCGGCCATGCCTAAAATCCATGCCTCAAGCTCTGCAATCTCATCGGCAAAGGCTAAAAGCCGCTCGTCCAACCTGTCCCCATAGCTAGACCGGATGGCAGGCAAAATTTCGTGGCGGATTTGATTGCGGCGGAAGCTCACATCCCGATTGCTCGAGTCGTGACGAAAGTCTTGACCCAACTCCGCGAGGTAATCGATCACATTTTTTCTTGAGCAGCGAATGAGTGGCCGTACTACAACCAACTCAGAACCTAAATTGCGCGTTGCTTGAATCGAACGCACGCCTGTGAGACCGGTGCCGCGAAACAAATTGTGCAGCATCGTCTCAGCACGATCCGACGCGGTGTGGGCAGTCAGCACATAGCGGGCCCCGATTCGGTAGGCCGTTTGTTCCAGAAAACGATAACGGGCGACTCTTGCAGAATCTTCAGATTGGATTGGCGGCCCGTTCTTCTCGGGCTTGCCAATCCAGCAGTTCACTGCGTGATGGCCGCATAAGTTCTGCACGAAGGCTTCATCGGCGTCGCTTTCTGCCCCTCGCAGTAAATGATTGAAATGTGCGACTTCAACTAGCGATGCTTGCCCATGCATCCGCAAGATGACTCGGAACATGGCCACGCTATCCGCTCCTCCGCTGACTGCCAACAGAAGCCTTTCGCGGGAGGATGGGAAGCGTGGCCAGGCTTCAAGAACGGAAGCCTCGACATCATTGAACGGCAATTGGCTGGCCTGCTTGTGGGACATAGCGGCACGACGAAATGCTTGGAGCAAATGGTTAGGCCATGGCCAGAACGGCTGTTAAATCCAAAGTGTATTCGTCCCGATAGGAGGAGAAAAAAACACTTAGACTCGGGGTAACTCACGCCGGACTGGTACGTCTCCAAACCCATGTACTTCGTCGCAAATCTGCGTCAGCACCTGCTGCAAATCTCCGCCGGCACGCTGAAAACGATCTGGGTTGATGGCCAATGGAGCACCAATTACCACCAAGGGCGCGCCGTAGCTGGGGGTCTTGATTGCCTGTTCAATTGAGAGCCCACCGACTGCTTGAACAGGCACCTCAACGGCTTGAACGACCTCACGGAGTTCATCGAGCGGCGTCGGAGCAGTCTCTCCTCTGGCCGCTATGCCTCGGCGTTCGTCGTAGCCGATATGGTGAATGATCACATCGCAGCCGAGATCTTCCAGCAGCTTGGCGCCGTCAACCATATCGGGACAGCCCAAGTTGTCGCCCATCACCCCCACACCGTGATCTTTACCGGCCTGGCATACAACGCGAACTGTCTCTTCATGGGCACGGGCCATCACGACCACATAGTTCGCACCCGCTTTGGCCATCATTTCAGCTTCCAAGTAGCCGCCATCCATGGTTTTCAGGTCCGCAACAATGGGTGTGTCCGGAAAGCGAGCCCTTAATTCTCGTACGGATTGCAAACCCTCCGCAAGAATCAAGGGAGTTCCAGCTTCCAACCAGTCTACGCCAGATCGCAGAGCAAGCTCCGCGGTTTCCAACGCCTCTTCAATAGTGGTTACGTCGAGCGAGATTTGGACAATGGGTTTCACTGATCGACTTTCTCCGCGGTTAGTAATTCGAACGCAGCCCGTACCAGGCAAGCTAATGGTCGGGCAAGCTGAATCTTAGCGGAGATCAAAGCCAACATACAGTCGGCAGCTGGGCGGATTGGATGGCTCTACCAGCCGCGAGTACCGGCGCCACCCTTGAACGGCCCGACGATATTGCTGGTAATCCAACCTCCGTAAAAATCCCCTGACTGTGGCTTCGCCTGTTCATCATCCACGAAGCACGCGCTCATTTTGGCTGGATAAAAGGCAGCTTTGCGGTGCAATTCTTCGTAGCCGGGCTTCGGGGTTGGGTAGAACCAACCGGCATCGTTGATCTTGGTGTCGTGAACCAGCATCGAGAAATAGCTGGCACGTCCCTTCCATTCGCACCACGTTGTGCGATCGCTCTCAAATAGTTGCACGTGTTGCAAGTCGGAAAGTGGAATGTAATAAACTGGCGGGTGGCTGGTTTCTAGAACGCGACTGCAGTTCTTCGAGTCGGCGATGCAGATATTGTCCACGTAAATTCGAATTCGAGTTTCTGGGCAATGCTCAACACGTGGGGGACGCGGATAGTCCCACACGGATTCCTGCCAGTCCTCCACCGCAATCTTGCTCGGCAGTTCGCCCCCGCGTCGCCAGATACCCATAACTCAGTCCTTCCGCAATGTTGTCAGGAGCTTGGAAGCAACGTTAATCCACTACTGTAGTCAGACTGTCTAGTGCTCCCTGCGAGCCGCAGTTAGACCCAGCCGACTTAGCGTGCCCCCAGTTTTTGGTAGGTTCTGAGGTAGAGTTCCCGAAAGTCACGCTGATTCATGGAACGCGGATTGAAAGTACCGGTCCACTGTTGCGTCGCGTCTTCGGCCAATTGATCGAGAGCGGATTCCTCGACACCGATGCGATTCAGTTCCGTCTCGAGTCCACAGATTTCCACCAGGCTTTCGACGTAAGCGGCCAGGCAGTCCGAAGCGTTTCCGCGAGCTACCTGCTGGCCT
>JANSWS010000439.1 GCA_024743355.1 bacterium | reverse complement strand
TGGACTACGCTGCGCGTCGGATTGAGCATTGCCTTTGCCCTGGGCTAGTTTGTTCAGGGCCTTTCAGGCCGGCATTTTGTGTCGAACGTCTCGCCCGAACATACAAGCACGACGCGCTAGCGAGTGAGTTAGTTTCAGTCGCCATCGAGTACACACTTGCTGGCGCTTCGTGCTTGTAAATCCATGCAAATAGTCGCCGAGCGCGATGCACTCGGCGACGATGCTAAGAGTCAAAATGCTCTAGGTCTTTTCCGAAGCATTGCGATAGTCAACGACATCCCAAGCCAGACCGAGCCGTTGCATCAAACGAATGGTGCGGAAGGTCAAGTCGAACTCCCACCACTTGTGGCCATGCTTCGCCATTCTCGGATGGGCATGGTGATTGTTGTGCCAGCCTTCGCCATAAGTCAGCAAGGCTACCCACCAATTGTTGCGACTGTCATCGCGGGTTTCGTAGTTCCGATAGCCCCACATATGACTGGCAGAATTGACCAACCAAGTCGAATGCAGAACAAACACCATCCGTACAGCAACGCCCCACACCAACCAAGACATGGCCAAAGGCCATCCGCCGATTGCATAACCTGCGGCAGTGATGATTACGGACGCGATAATGTTGTAAGGGATGAAGAAGTAATCGAGCATCCGCATGTAGCGGTCACGATACAGGTCCGGAGCCCACTTGCGATAAAACTCACCACTGTCTTTACCGCCAACGCGGAAAGCCAACCAAAACACGTGGCTCCACCAAGAACCTTCTCGCGGTGAGTGCGGATCGCCTTCCTGGTCGCTGCGAGCATGGTGCAGACGATGGTTCGCTACCCACATCATAGGTGGCCCTTCACCGGCCAAACATCCAATGCTGCCAATGAGACGATGGACCCAGCGATAGGTGCCGAAGCTGCCATGCGTCAACAGGCGATGGTAGCCGAGGCAAATTCCAATTCCCCCACACACCCAGTGCAGGACGAATACGAGTACCAAACCGGACCACGTGAAGGTCCAAGGTGCGGCGAGCGCGGCGACGTGTAACATTCCGAGCCAGGCAACCGCGGCCCAGTTCACATTGTTAGCTCTAGCAACATTGGCCTTTCCAGAAGGCCATTTCAGCGTGCTCGCTTCGGTAGGCGAGCCGTTGAGAAGCGCAGCGACCTCTTTTTCGCTGGCCGGCTGAACACTGGGGTCAGCAACTTTACGATAGTGTCGCCGACTGGTTCTGCGACTGTGTGTTTTTGACATTCATCTTCACGATATGCTGGAGAACAGCAGCCCAAGCTGACACCCGATCCATCGGAATAAAGGCAGGCTAGCGAGTTCAAGGCTTGGTCGGGCCCTCAATACCCCGCGTGGATGAAGTCGTCCTGTGGGGCACCCCGGGCGTCTTGCGAACGCCGCAGGTCAGACCGTCACTTACACATCGCTCAAATCCAGCAGACTCTCATTCCAAGGGCATCACAATACTGCCTTGACGAAGTGCATATTGTTTCCGTTTACAAGCCCTAAGTCTAGCGCAGATTCGATTTGGTACTGGTCTTTCAATAGGAATCCCCAAGCAAACGGAACGCTTTTGCTTCGCTTTGCCCCACCATTGCAGGGGGACCCATTTTCGGCCGTTAGCGCAGCCCGAACGCTACATTGCCCCACAACACCCCAGAACTCCCATTCATACTGATCCGCAGCTGATGGAATCCCGATTGGTATGCGCGGATAGTTGCCGATGATGCTTCATGCCCTTCGACCCTTAGATTCGCTCCAAGCTCGGAGCTTTGCCTGGTCAAAATATCCCGATTTAACGCGACATTGCGAACCCGCCTGCGGTCAGAACCTTGTTCCAACGCGCTCAGCTTTTTCGACTATCGACGATGCTCGTGGCAACCGCGGGGCTCAGCCTTACCGCGGGTTGTCAGCGTGGATTTTTTCGGCGGACCGCCGACCGCGATGCCTATAACATCGTGGCAGAAAAGGGAGCCGGACCGACTTGGAGAATCCAACCAGGGTTCACCATCGAACCCGATCGGCGATCGCGGTTCTATGATCCCACCTGTCCCACCGATCCGTCGTTGCCGGTTCCGGCACCGCAGATTCACAATTACGCTCTGCCGCCCTTGGTCACCCAAACGGCTGAACCTCGTGAACTGTCGGCAAGCAACGCCGACAACCAAGAAACCACAGCTGCAGTAGGCCAAAACGCCAACGCTGTCATGAATCGTTATCCAGCGTTCCAAGCTAGTGGCGCACAACCGTTGTGGACATCAAAGGGTACGCACCTCAATCGCATAGCCCTGGAGCCTTCAGGCACCGCCAATTTGGCTGACCAAACGCTGACGGTGATGACCTCGACAAATGGGAACTCAAGCGGTTCCGTGTCCCTAGCGAAGCCAAACGGAGCCGTGTCCCCAGCGAACCTGGGCTCGCCCCCGTTGGGAACCTCGGTGATGAGTATCCAGTCCCTGCCAGGAGATCAGGGTCACGACATGCGTGGCCGCGCTGTGCGGCCAGATTTGGCAACGTCGATATCTTCCACACAAGTCCAGACTGCCAGCAATTGGCAACCGGTCGTCGCTCCATCTGTGCAATTGGACGGCGAAAACGAAGCAGCGACAGCGGTAGCCGCATCCCCAACGAACGAAGGCCAAACTTCGGAGGGCGTGGAAGAAGTGGAGGCTGTCGAAGATCCCTTTGACGAGTTCGGGGATCAGCCCATCCTGCAGATTCCACCTCAACCGGCGGAAGCCTGGGAAGCTTTGCCTGCTGCCTGCCTGAAACGCATGCTGGAGTTCGAGGATGTCCGCCGTGAATACCGCCGCACGTACGGTGTTGAGGTGACCGAAGATTTATTGGACTCGGCACCACGGGTGACTCTGGAAAATATCCTGGAACTAGCCCTGATCAATAACCGTGAGTATCAGAGGCAGAAAGAAGCTCTCTATCTCGCCGCCCTAAGACTCTCACTCACTCGTTTCGACTACACCTTACGCTTTTCTCGGGTTGGTAACGGCGTCAATCTGGAATACCGAAACAGTCGCCAGGACAGCCTTGAAAGCAACAGGCTGGGCATTGGATCCGGACTGGGGATCGAAAAATCCTTTTACACCGCCGGTGATTTAGTTGCCCGCTTTGCGAACGATGTCGTGCTTACCTTCGGGGGAGCCAACGGCTTCTCCAGTGAAGTGGGATCCGAGATCTTCATCGATCTGTTTCAACCCATTCTTCAACGGGACGTCCGGTTTGAGCCGTTGATTCAATCTGAGCGCGATGTCGTTTACGCGGCGAGGGAGTTCGTGCGTTTCCGCAAGCAACTCTTTCGAAACCTGGCCAGCGATTACTACGGATTGCTGCTCCAATACAGAGGCATCGCGATTGCAACCCAGGATTACTTTAGCAATCTCGATGGTTTCAATCGGGCAGCCGCGACCTATGGAGTAGGGCGTATCCCGCGGTTTCAGGTCGATCAATTCGAGCAGAACGTGCTCGAGAGCCGCAGTGGTTTGGTGTCCGTATGCAACTCGGTGGAAGGATCGCTGGATCGTTTAAAGTTCGACATCGGACTGCCGCCGGAGATGCCTCTCAATCTGGATTTATCGGAGTTAGAAACGCTGACACTCTCGGATGAGTCCACAGCGGTGCGAGAGCAAATTCGCCGCGCGCGGGACTACGTCCTTCAGCAGATCGAGTCTCAGGACAACGCAGTTGCGATTCCGGCAGCGGCCGAACTCGCCCGGAGAATGTTGAATCTCGTTCAAATTCTCGAGCGACTGGACGAGGCGGAACCAGGTCTCCGCAGAGAAATTGAGATTCTGGTCGCCCAACTGGAGGCTGAGGGCAAGCGTCAGGAAGCGGCGGAGAATGCTATCCAGTCCGACATGCAGGTTGAAGGCGAGGGACTGTTGCCAGCCCAGATATTCCTCCGCAATCAGGCCGTTATGCGAACGATGCTCGAGGCCATTCAGCTCAAGCTAAAGCTGTTGGAGCTGATCAATGCGCCGTTGGAGGCCACCAATGAGACTATGGAGACCAATGGTGAGCCAGCGGATTTACCCCTGCCGCAGGCCGGTGCTTCCATGGCTCCGCCAGTCGATTCGCCCCTGGACGTTGCGGACCTGCCTGCATCCATGGTCAGCTCACGAATCAATGAATTCCGCCGCCGCTGGGAACAGTTGGTAACTCGATATCAAGACTTGAGTCAACGCGCCGATCAAACACCCAACGCCGAAAAGCCGGCGACACTACCTCGATTGATCCGCTCATCCGAGGAACTGCTGCGAGAAGTCGATGCGCTCCAACTGAGCCTGCTGGAACAACTAGAACAACTAGGCATTACCATGACCGCCAGCGCAAGCGATCAAATTCAATTGGCGGAGGATGTGGCAACACGGAGCGCCAGCGCACCCTTTGTATCCGAATCCGGCTTGCGGCCCTTGGAAGTGGACGTGGACGAAGCCATGCTGACCGCGGTCGTGCAGAGGCTGGATCTGATGAACGTACGCGGTGACCTGGCGGACGCCTGGCGAGATATCAAATACTCGGCCGATGACTTGCGGAGTGTCCTAAACATCCGCGGCGAACAAAGACTTCGCAACGATCGCTCGAATGATCCCTTTGATCTGAACCTGGATGGCAGCACGACACGCTTATCACTCGAGTTCGACGCCCCGCTCAACCGCCGTATCGAGCGGAATATTTTTCGCTTGGCTCTGATCGACTACAATGTGGCCCTTCGCAACGTGATTGCCGCCGAAGATAGCATTAAGCTGGACATTCGCAATGATTTACGAGCTTTGGAGTTGAATCAAAACCAATTCGAAATCGCGATTGCCAGTGCGGCTCTGGCCTATGAGCGGGTCATCAGCACACGATTTCAGTTGGCCTTCGGACAGGGCAACATCACGGCTCGAGACTTCTTGGAAGCTCAGCAGGCATACACGCGGTCGCTGACCCAAGTCGCCCGCTTCCACGTGGAATACATCGTGGATCGCATCGAATTCTTCCTGGACTTGGAACAGCTTGAAGTGGATCCGCTCAATTTCTGGCCGGAACTGCGCAATGAGGACTACCAGTTTATCGCCGACACCGAATTCGGATCGGCAAATCCGCGCGGCTATGGCGAGCTACCCTGCGGCCCGTGGTACAGCAAGCGTATGCTCCGTTTCAATTCCGTTCCAAACGGATTCTCATTCAACCCACAACGGGACGGCTCAACGAGCGCCCCTCAGATGAGTGATTCCAATCAGCCCCAGGCCGAATCCGTGCCCGCGGCCGAGCTAACCCCCCAGCAATAGACAATAAGTGTACGAAAAAGTGCCGGAATCATCGGCGGTGGAAATTCAAGACAGAAATTGACTCCGGCACTTACCTTTAAAAGCGGAATTGCTGGCCGACAAGTGACAGTCGCTGCCAGGAAATTTTGCAAAATCTTCTCTAGGGCTTACGACCACGTCCTCGCGTGTTGCCGCGATTTTGTCGCTGTCCCGACTGTTGCCCCGCGGCCTGTCGTCCGGAAGACTGTCCGCCGGCTCCCTGTCGCTGGCCATTTCCCGATTCCTGCGGAGAATTCGCGATACGATCAAATTCCGCCTGAGAGAGGAAGCTAGCTTCATAATTGACTCCCAGCTTGTTCAGCTCCGCAGCGAACGCGCGCAAATGATTACGCGATGCGCGCTCCAAATTCTCCAAAATCCTGGCCACGGATGGATCCGCTCCCCCGGCCTGTTGCATCTGCTGCAAGTCCCAAATATCCATTTCTTCGATCTTTGCACCAACTAGCAGGGCATCCGTAGGACTTTTGTTTCCGGTAGCGACCAACTCCTGGTAGAGCTTCTGGTATTCGGGAACGCTGAACACGCCCTCTTGGTCATTGAGTTGCTGGCCGCCCAGCATTCTGGAAACCGCGCCCATATGCTGCTGTTCGGAGCGCGAGATGACGTTGAAAACATTCAAGTTGGAAGACTTCGACAGCGCGCGATAGACATCGCGAGCCAGCTTTTCTTCTTCCCACAAGGCATAAGCTTCTTGCCCGCCCACGCTAGTGTTCCCAGCGCCTGCACCCCGTTGATTGCCCCGCCCTCCAGCACCTTGGCCGAATTGGCCTTGGCCAGCTTGCCCTTTTCCAAATTGACCTTGGCCGAATTGTCCTTGTCCGGAGGCACCCTGTTGCCGCCCTTTGCCCTTACCGCTGGGTGGTCCCTGCGCCAATATCGGAGCTGCCACAACGACTGCCAAAACCGCTGCCAGTACTTGTCGTCGAAGAATCATTTCTGTGCCTCTTTGTCTCGTTTGGACGTCTGACCGAATCATTTCACAGACAAGCGAATTGCGTGCCATTTCACTCCAGACTGCACTTTAGGGGATTAGCTGTTTAGCCGTTTAGGTTTAGGCCGCGAGTGCCAGTAGTCTTTCGAATCGGTCGCGGATTTTTGGTAGATCAGCGGCCG
>JANSWS010000399.1 GCA_024743355.1 bacterium | reverse complement strand
CGCGCAGTCGTGAGATTGCTACTTGCCATATGTCAAAGTGATTCGTCGTCATTGAAAGTTCAGGACCCATGCGAAACCCAGGGGATCCACTTCGCGTCTACCCGTTCCGCGCGGCTACCAGCGCAAAGGAGTTGTTGGAAACGTAGCAGTCTTGCCTGGGCCCCGGCGATAGCTCGCCTTGTGCTCAGCATTCAGCATTCAACAAGAAAGTCAACATTCAGCAAGAATCGGTCCGCCCCGCCGGCTCAAAGTTGCCGCCGGCATTCGCAGGAGGCTATACTCCAAACATATCGGCTTTGCCCGTGCGGCCAAGCAAGACGAAGGGTATAAGAGATTTTTCAGCGCGAGGGTAGGACCTTGAAACGAATGTGGGGCATAGCTGCGCCGCTGGGATGGTGCTTGGTAGCGTTGGTGATCAATGCATCGCCCAGCTCAGTGCGGGGTGAAACCGCGCCGTCTGACAACGTTCGCACGGTGGTTCAGAATTACTGCCTGGATTGCCATAGCTCAAGCAGCCCTGAGGCAGACTTTGAATTGGAGTCCCTGATAGAGCCTTCGGTCGAAAGCCAGGCCGAGAAATGGGAGCAAGTCGTACGTCGTCTCCGCGGGCGTCAGATGCCGCCGGCCGGCTATGAACGGCCCAGCGAGGAGGAGTATCAGCGTGTGCTGGATGATTTGCAGTCGACTTTGGATCAGCAGGCAAGCCGGCAGCCGCGTCCGGGTCGAACGGATACGTTTCGTCGTTTGACACGCTTTGAGTGCCAGAATTCCATCCGCGATTTATTGTCGATCGAAGTGGACGTCCAATCCTGGTTGCCGGCGGACGAAGTCAGTCATGGATTCGATAACATTACGGTGGGTGAACTCTCTCCCACGTTGTTGAATCGCTATGTTACGGCTGCCCAGCGGATCAGTCGCTTGGCTTTGGGCAAAGCATCCGCATCGCCCGACGTCGCGACCTTTCGCGTACGACCGGATATCACGCAAGAGAAACATGTGGAAGGCTTGCCGCTGGGAACTCGCGGCGGAGTGGCCATTCCCTTTAATTTTCCGGAGGCGGGCGTGTATGAGATTCGGGCTCGATTGGCTCGGGACCGCGACGAGCACGTGGAGGGTTTGTCCGAGGCTCATCAGGTCGAATTCTTGATCGACCGCTCGCGTGTGGACTTATTCACGGTCAAACCACCAGGACGAAAAGCCAGTACGTCTGATGATTGGGGCGGGCCTACTCATGAGAACGTGGACAGGAATTTGGTGGCCCGCGTGTGGGTTCCCGCCGGACCACATCAGGTGGGAGTGACCTTCTTGCCCAAATCCGAATCGTTGTTGGAAACCAAGCGTCAGCCATTAAACGTGCACTACAACCGTTATCGGCATCCGCGACTGACACCGGCGGTCTACCAGGTCTCGATCGCCGGGCCCTTTCGCGGTGAAGGTTCCCTGGAGGGCGATTCCACTGCGGAGGATAGGGCTGACATTGATGGCGAGATTCCCAGTCGCGACAAAGTGTTTGTCTGCTACCCCAAAGATTCCACGGAACACGAGAGCTGCGCGCGACAGATCATTTCTCAACTGATGCGGGCCGCTTTTCGGCAACCGGTGGACGCCGATGACCTACAACGTCTGATGGACTTGTACGGCGAGACGCGAGAGCTGAGTCTGAAGTCCGCAAGCCGAGCCGTTTCCGCCAACAGGGAACTTGCGAACGCAACTGCTAGCCAGGCGCAAAACGAACCGACTGCGATAGAGACCAGGGCCTTCGAGGATGGCATTGAGATGGCGCTGAGTTCCATTTTGGTACATCCAAAGTTTCTATTTCGTATCGAGCGCGACCCGCCAGGCTTGGCCGAGGGCGAGGCTTACCCGATTGGCGACTTCGAGCTGGCGACGCGGCTCTCCTATTTTTTGTGGAGCAGCCTTCCTGATGCAGAGTTGCTCGAGTTGGCCGAGCAAGGAAAACTGCGGAACGGACAGGTATTGCGTGAGCAGACCGCGCGGATGTTGGCCGACCCTCGTTCTGCCGCCCTGGTGCAGAATTTTGCTGGGCAGTGGCTCTATCTCCGCAATCTGGAATCCATTACGCCGGATATGCGGTTATACCCCGATTTTGATGACAACCTGAGACAGGCCTTTCGTAGGGAAACCGAACTGCTGTTCGAAGCGGTGCTGCGGGAGGATCGCAGTGTCATGGATCTGTTGACGCCGAACTTTACCTTTCTGAATGAACGTTTGGCCAAGCACTATCAGATACCGCATGTTTACGGAAGTCGATTTCGACGGGTTGAGTTGGATCCAGCCTGGCGTCGTGGCGGACTGTTGCGGCATGGTAGTGTGTTGACGGTGACCTCCTACGCGACCCGCACTTCCCCCGTGATTCGTGGTAAGTGGATTTTGGAAAATGTCTTGGGCACACCGCCACCTCCACCGCCTCCGAACGTCCCGGCCCTGAGTGAAACCCCGATTTCCGCCAAGCTGCCGGTCCGTGAGCGACTGGCCAAGCATCGCGAAGACGCAGCCTGTGCTGTATGCCATGATTTAATTGATCCGGTGGGATTTGCTCTGGAGCATTTCGACGCGGTAGGTCGTTGGCGCGAGACGGAAGCGGGTTATCCGGTGGACGCTTCCGGTGGCTTGCCCGACGGAAGTCAAGTGGAAGGAATTGACGGACTTGAGCGTGGGCTGGCGGAAAGGCCGGATCTGTTCTGCACGACTTTGGCGGAGAAGTTGCTGGTCTACGCGGTCGGTCGGGGCTTGGAGCATTACGATGCACCGGCGGTTCGGCAGATCGTGCGAGCCGCCGCCGAGGAAGATTATCGATTGACGGCCTTGATCCAAGCGGTCGTTCATAGCACCCCGTTTCAGCTGAGGGCCGCACCATGAGCTGTTGGAATTCCGCAAGAGTTTCGAGCTTGGTAATCGCTGTGGGGTGGTTGTTCACGGGTTCCGTCCTGGCAGCGGAAACCCGGACGGTCATTGCCGATGCCGCCGAGCAGAGAGAGAAAGCTCGCGTCAGGAGTTTGTTGGACGCCGGCGAGAATCCCAGTCTGCCGCAAGCGGATGGGATGACCGGGCTGCACTGGGCGGCCTACCACGATGATGTTGAAATGGGTCAATGGCTGATCAAGGCCGGTGCCAATCCGGATCCGTCGAATCGCTACCAAATCACACCTCTTGCTTTGGCCTGTCGCAACGGCTCCACCGAGTTCGTGAAGCTGTTGTTGAGCAGCGGAGCGGAAGCTGGTCATGAGTTACCCGGTGGAGCGACGTTGCTGATGATCGCCGCACGAACTGGAAAGCCTGACCCGGTCCGCTTGCTGCTGGAGCAGCAAGTCGAGGTCAATGCCAAGGATCGCAAAGAGCAAACAGCCCTGATGTGGGCCGCGGCTGATGGACACGGGGAAGTTGTGGATGCCTTGATCGCGGCGGGTGCGGATGTCGACGCCGTCTTGCCCTCAGGCTTCAATGCATTGTTCTTCGCGGTTCGTGAAGGGCGGACTGATGTGGCTCGCCGGTTGTTGGCGGCGGGCGTGGATGTAAATCAAGAAATGGATGTTTCCAAGCCCGCAGGCAACGCTCCCAAGTCGGGCACGAGTCCCTTGCTGCTGGCGGTGGAAAATGCTCATTTCGAAACTGCGGCCGCGCTGCTGGAAGCGGGCGCGGATCCGAATGGCATGCGTGCCGGATACGCCCCGTTGCATGCGATTACTTGGGTCCGCAAGCCGCTCGGGGGTGACGGTGACCCGGCTCCCATCGGCTCCGGAGCGATCGGCAGTCTGGAATTCGTGCGGTTGTTGATCCAATCCGGGGCGGACGTGAATTTACCGCATGACAAAGCCAATGCACCCGACAGCCGTCTCAATAAGACCGGTGCCACGGCATTTTTGCTGGCCGCCAACACTGCGGATTTGCCACTCATGAAGCTTTTGTTGGAGTCCGGCGCCGATCCGACTTTGACCAATCGCGATCACTGCACACCGCTGCTGGCCGCTGCTGGCGTGGACGCTTTGGGTAGCGGCGATGAGCCCGGCGGTACCGAAGCTGAGGCTATCGAAGTGATGCAGTTTCTGTTGGATCTCGGGGCGGACATCAACGCCGTGGACGATCTAGGAAATTCGGCAATGCATGGTGCTGCATTCCAGGAATGGACCGAAATGGTTCAATTTGTGGCCGACCATGGAGCGGATATCCATATCTGGAATCGCAAGAACAAACGTGGCTGGACACCCTTGTTGATCGCCCAGGGTTATCGTCCGGGAAATTTTCGTCCCTCGCCCCAGACGATCGTGGCGATTTCTAAAGTCATGCGGGCAGCGGGCGTCGAGCCCGAATTGGAACCGCGCGAGAAATCCGCACAGACGCCCTGACCGAGAACGCAAACATGCGCGGTTTGAATCCAAGCGTGCCGAGTGGCCTGCGCGGGGTCGGGAATCTTGTCTGCTGCAGCATTAAGATGAAAACGATTCTTCCCATCCGCAGCCTCCCATTAATGTGGGAGGTCAGCTTCAGATAATGCCGGTAGTCAACATGGGCTGCTGGCGAGGCTTAAACCGGTATCTGCCAGCCTCGTTATTCGGGGGATTCGTCGGCTGCCAGTTCGCGAATGCGGATGTTCCGCCAGGAGACACTGTACGGTCCGCTGCCTTCGCGGATGGAATGTACTTGCAAGCCGATAAAGCCCGACGCATCGCGATCGTCGGTAAAGTCGGCCACTGCATGCCCATTGACCCAGCTGCGAATCCGCGTGCCCTGAGCAACGATACGAAACGCGTTCCATTCGCCCGCTCGATAATGCTTCTGTGCCTGCTCGGCATCCACCGTTTCATCCAGCCACAGCGTGCGACGGCCCTCGTCCCAGAAATTGCCGGCGCAGCCATTGGCACCATTCGCATCCGCGCGTATCTCACACTGATAACCGTAAACTTCTCCCTTGTCTCGAATGCGTTTGGGCTGGGATTCTTGCGGAGTATCTTCCGGGTAAACATGACTGCGAATCTGCACTCCGGAATTCAAGTCGGGATCACAGCGCACTTCAAACTCCAAAACAAAGTCGCTGTAGGGACCGCGGGTTAAGAATGTATTCTTACCCGGACCGGTCTTTCCGGTGATGACCCCGTCTTCGATTGAGTAACTGGCCTCGCCTCCCAGCTTCTGCCAGCCCTGGAGCGAATCGTCTTGGGTCAGGTCTTGCCAATCCGCCGCAAACAGCCAAGTGCATGCGATGGATGTGAACACACTCGCTTGCATACAGAACCTTATCGCTTTCAGAATCATTGCAGTCTTCATGGTCGCTTAACCTTTTCTGTCGAAGCATGACTTGTGGGGTAACAGAGACGCCCCGAGAGGCAAACAGGGGCATGTTGTGAGCCTTAGTATGGGCTCTCAAAGCGCGAGCTACCAGCGGCCGGTTTCTGTTGTGGTCTGCCTTGGTGTCGCGATAAGCAAAAAAACTCGAGGGAATTATTGGGCCGAACACACAGTAAATACAAGCCTTACCGCGGAAGTCTCGCATGTTTGAGGCTCCGGGGGGCTTTTCAGAGATGCCTTGAGCGCTAAAACGGGCAGTAAGTGGAGCCAACAGGTTGGCTGCGAGAAAGTCGTGCCGGTGTTGGCGGTTTCCAAGACTGATTGCGTCTTCCTGCGATGCGAGCCAAGTTTTCAAATTCGAAAATTCAATCGAGTAACGTTCGAACGCTTAGTGTCCGTAAGTCGCCTTTCGCTCTGCGAAAGTGGAGTTTATCCAGGGCTTTTGCGGGACAAACTGCCGACAGTTAATTGTTCGAACCTTCCCTAATCGCCGTCGAAGCGGCTAATCTGTGAGGAGTTCAGGATGATTTGTTGTGGTGCGGGCAAGCTGTTTCGACATCGAGATTTACTCATTGGTTTGATGTTGGCTTTGTCGCTCCCACCCATCGCGTGTTCCCAAGCACAAGAAGATGCGGCAGAGGCGGAGCCTGCAGCAGCGGAAGCCTCCACGGAGGCCAAGCCGGAGCCGCAGACGGCCTCGGAAACCGAAGTTCCACTGGAGCACTTGCAATTGCTGGTCAAGCCGCTCACCAAGGAGGAACTCATAGCCGAGGCGGATGCCTGGCGTGATGCACTCAAGATCAAGGTCGCCGAGATTGCCCGCTTACGGATCGAGGTGCAGAAGCAGAAGGCGGCTGAAGAGGCTGGCGATGCGACGGACGAACAAGCGGCTTCGCAGGCAGCGGAGATAGCAGAAGCTCTGCCAGTGCTTAATGAGGAACGCGCTCACTTAGTCGATCGTCTGAACGTTGTGTTGGAAGAACTCGAATCCAAGGGTGGCGATGTAGAGTCCTATCGCCAGTACACCAACGCACTAACGGGAGTGGGCGTGGATGTGACCGATGTTTCTACCTTTTCGACCGTAGTCACAGGTTGGCTGCAATCCGAACAGGGTGGGCAGCGCTGGCTGTGGAACATCATCAAATTCCTGGCCATCGTGGCTGCCTTTTATTTCGCCGCTGGCATCGTCTCCTCATTGGTGCGTCATGGTGCCAGTCGAGTCAAAGGTGCTTCGCAGTTGATGCGCGACTTTCTGGCGAAGTTCATTCGGCAAGCGCTGATTCTAGTGGGGTTGATTGTCGGCTTATCCGCGTTGGAGGTTGATATCACACCGCTGCTGGCAGCCATTGGGGCGGCGGGCTTTGTCGTCGGTTTCGCTCTCCAGGGTACGCTGGGCAATTTTGCCAGCGGGTTGCTCATACTCGCTTATAAACCATTTGACGTGGGCGACGTCATCGAGGCGGCAGGTGTTTCCGGAGTCGTCGATTCGGTCTCTCTCTTTTCAACCAAGATCCGAACCTTTGATAACAAAGTGATGATTGTGCCGAACAATGACATCTGGGGAGGCACGATTACCAACGCAACGGCCAGTGATACGAGACGCGTCGACATGGTCTTCGGGATCGGCTACGACGATGACATCGAAAAAGCACAATTGATCTTAGAAAATATTGTGAAACAGCACGACAAAGTCCTGCAGGATCCGGCCCCGGTCATCAAGCTGAACGAGCTGGCGGATTCCTCGGTCAACTTCATCGTGCGTCCCTGGTCGAAGACGGAGGATTATTGGGCCGTCTATTGGGACGTGACGCAACAGGTGAAACAGCAGTTTGACCAGAACGGTATTTCCATCCCCT
>JANSWS010000705.1 GCA_024743355.1 bacterium | reverse complement strand
TTAGCGCGAAACCCACGAAATTTCTGATCCATGAGCAACGCATCTTTCATGAGCTGAATGGCTTTGTCAAAGTCACCCTTCTCGGCATAAGCACAGGCCAGAGAAGTCACAAACATCGACTCTTTCCAATCAACGAGCTCACAAGCTTGCCTACACAGTTCAACGGCCCAGTCGGCGTTTCTCTCGCTTTCGTCCGGACATGTCGCATAATACCAGCCCAGCGCGTTATTCGCCCACGGTGAAGACACATCAAGTCGCAACGCTTGGTCGAAATAGGATTTGGCAGCCTGGTATTGTCCGTCCAGCAAGAGCACCGCTCCAAGATTGATGCGGTTGGCCGTGCAGGTGTTGCGCTCCAACCAGCCACGCATTGTCTCCACATCATATTTCTCCGCAGGCACGAGCGAGCTTCTGGAGATCCAGCAACGCTGTGTCCAACGCACGTGGAAGCGATCTCCCTGTATTTGGCGAATCTCCAGCAGCGTTCCTGGATAAATGGATTCACTTACTCCGTCGGCATACGTAACACGCACACTGCGAGTCACCATAACCTGGTCGCCAACTTGAAATCCTGCTACCTCAGCCCCTTGTCCAGCCAGCGGCGGCTGAGCAAAAATGACAGCTTGTCCGCAAAAACAAGAGGCCGCAAAGCAGCATGCCACAAGGCAGTACCATAGCTTCATGGCAGTCTGCATTCGGTAACTCCCTAAATCGTCTGGACGCATTCCAACTTGACTTCAAGTTAGTCGACATTGCGGATTCATGCGAGTGCATGCGCAGATTGGTTCTGCTTGCCGACGTTGGATTTACAAGCACGCAGCGCAAGTTTTGATGTTGCGCTAAATCCGAGTTACTCTCCCGCTTGCGGGAGAGTCGGGCCCGGGCACACGCGAAACGGGTCGGGGCCCGGAGAGGGTCGATTCTCCCCCTCACCGGCCGTCCCGACCAGTCGGGATCCGACTCTCCCCGGAGTGGAGAGTGAGATTGACCCATCATTCGCATGATAGATTTGCACCTGTTCACAAAATGGCGCAACATCAAAACTCGCGCGTCGTGCTTGTAGTTTCGGGCGAACCGTTGGACACAAAATGCTGCACAGCGTTGGCGCGCGGTTTCGAGGTGCTCAGTACCTTTAGGGGGTGCCTGTGGCTGCTCCCGACAGGCTGGATCGAAAGGAAGTGTCGACTTGCCGTCAGCAAGGGCGGATATTCCTCTGTAGACGCGATTTCCTAGTGTTATGGACACCGCAAGCGTGAGAATCCTAAGCTAGGAATCTCACATTCAGGCTGACGAGCCTTGAGACGATGTCTATAATGCACTGAGGTCGATAGTAGATATCGATCTTCTTCGGACCCAATATCTCGGCAATACGTTCCCCACCTGAATGCCGAGTCCCCACCCCGGTCCGATTTTGAACCGTCGTTGGCGCGTGCTAACAGGGATATGATGATTCGCAAGCAACTATGTAAAACGAGTCCACAAGGGCTCGATCGTCTCAGCTGGAATTCTCGATCGCGGAATTTGCTTTTGGCTCTGGGCAGTCATTCTCCGCGAGCTTTTGCTATGCCGGGATCGGGTCGCTTCCCATGCTTAATCAAGCTCAGCTTGTGGCTGTGTTTGGCGTCGCTGTGCTTATCCACGACTTCCGTGCAGGCCGACGAGTCCGAGGCCGAAGTTGCGATTCGAACTTTAACGAGCTATTGCTACGACTGCCACGTCGGAGACGGTTCGGAAGGTGGTATCCAGGTTGATTTTTTTGAATCGAAGGAAGGTCTGGAAAACCACATTGAAACCGTTGAAAAGATCATCTTGGTGCTCAAAGAGCAGCAGATGCCACCAGCTGAAGTGGATCAGCCGAGCGTCGAGGAACGGGTCACCACGCTGCAGTGGATCGAACAGCAAC
>JANSWS010000212.1 GCA_024743355.1 bacterium | reverse complement strand
GCCTCTGCAATGCTGGGCTAGTTGTCATCCTGACTTTCCTCGTCGTACCTAGATTCACGGAATGCGATCAGACTTCCTGTCAAATCTCTACCGAAAATCTACCAACAAACCCAAAGCTCACAAACCGCGATCTACACCCGGGCTGGAATGCCTGGCGAATTTAGCTTGCGTCGTCATGCACGATCTTCTAGTATCCGCCCGCGGCTCGATGGGATCGGATTTTTCGCGACCAGCAACACAGGCGAATTCTGGCTGAGACTTCGCGTGCGAAAAGAGCCTTCGAAGCAGAGTTTGCGTTTTTGCCAAGGAAGGATTTGATGGCAGATACGAGAAGATCTACGAGAATCTCCGGCCTCATTGCAATCGCTTGCGTACTCGGGGCGATCACCTGCGGGTGCCGGACCCCGTGGCAAAGTGCTCGATTCTCCGCCAGCGAGTTGGCAGACGTCAAAGATGCCGAAAGCCACGAACTCGAAGGCCGTCAAGGCTCCCCGTTGACGGCTCGCCTGCGACCGGGCCCGCGGAGTAAACCTAGGCCCGGTGACGCAATGCAAGGTGACCCAACGCAAAGTGGCGCGGTGCAAAATGGCGCGGTGCAGGGCGACCAAGCTCAGGAAATCGGACTCATTGCCCAAATCAAACAAATCAAATCCGAGCAGCGGAATCTGAGAAGCGCCGAACGCAATTCGACCGCGGATACCTTTATCGAGGTTCCGGAAGAAATCCAATTGGACACATTGCCTTCCCGAGCGCGGAGTGCCACCGAGGCTAATCCCACAAACATCGCGCAAAATCTTATGGATTCGGCTCGCACGGCACAGGGACAGCTTGCACAGGGACACCTTGAAGAGACGGACCTTGCCGAGCCAGGGCAATCTGCGCAAAGAATCGCCGCACTAGCGGCCGACAAAGCCTCCAAGTCTTCTTCGCCGTCCATCGCATACTCTGATGGAAAGGAGCGGGACTCTCGGGACACCGCCGTCGATCGCGAGGTCGCTCAAGCCAGCAACACCAACAATTATACTACTCAGGCCACCGACGAGGACAGACCGTTAAGAATTCGCATCAGCGATCGGAGTGATGCGGAAGTCGTAAGCAAGGCCAGCCATACGTCCACCGCTCCATCTGCATCGAAGACAGCATCCGCAAGCGCGTCCAGCGATTCATCGGAGAGTTACGTGGGCACCGCCGTTGCCGAACAAGCGGCCCCCATCAACATCCAGTCGGTTGAGCCCACCATGCCCGCTCAGCATACGGAAACGCAGACAAAGGCTGAGCATGCAGCTTTGGGCGAAGCGGAGTCGCCACAAGACTTACGGACTCTAGCGATCGCCATCCTCGAAATGCTGGAGGCAGAAGCCGAGCAAGCCACGAATGACGAACGTCGTGAGGAATTGTCGACTCAGTCCCGCTTGTTGCGGGTAATTCTGGATGACTTGTCGCCCACAGAGGATCATTTGCAAAACCTGGATCCTGCGGCTCAAAAGTACATTCGCGATACGCTGCTGGCTCTTGAGCAAGCAACCAATTCGGGCGGCGACTCCATCGCATCCACTCGAATGACAGAAGCTTTGGAACGTCATCGCAGTGCTTCTCAGGAACTGGCAAGCATTGCACCGTTGCGAGTCTTGAACCTGGCCTTTTGCACCGAGATCGATAACTTCGGAGTCATCAAGAAATTCCCGCGTTATCGTTTCCGCCCCAATCAACAAGTGCTGCTGTATTGCGAACTGGAGAACTTCGTCAGCAAATCATTTGATGAGGGATACGAAACCCGGCTTGGTGGATACTACCGAATTATTGATGCCCAAGGGCGAAGTGTGGTCAAGCGTGATCTGCCGGAAGACCGCGATTTGTGCGCTAACCGTCGCAGCGATTTCTACATCGGTTACCTGCTGAGCTTGCCCGATTCCATCGCTGCGGGTCCTTACAAGCTGCAGTTGTCGATAGAAGACATCCACGGCAAGAAGTCCGGACAAGCGGAAGTGGAATTCAGGATTGATCGATAGCAGCCACTTCCTTCAACATACGCTTCAGGGTGCTCACAGGCAGCCCGACCACGTTGTCCGCGGTACCGGACATCAGAGACAACCATGGATGACCGTCCTGATAACCGAAGGCTCCTGACTTACCCACCCAAGCCTCGCTATCGAGGTAGCTTTCGATCTGCTCCTCACTCAATTCCTGCATGAAAAGCTCGCTTTTCTCCACCTCTACCAGCGGCTGGCCTCCCGGGACGGGCAATACACACAAACCGCTGTAGACGGCGTGCTTCCGTCCGCTCAGAAGACGCAGCATTTCTTCGGCGTGGCGACGGTCTTGGGGTTTACCCAGCACGCGTCCCATGATGTCTGCGACGGTATCACAGGCCACGATCACCGCGGTACCCGCGACTTTCTCCGCCACATCGGCGGCTTTTTGAAAAGCGAGTCGTGCCACCAATTCGGGAGTCGACTCACGCGAACAGATTCCGCATTCCGCATTCTCGCCGGGAAGAACAACCTCGAATTCGAAACCCGACTCTTCCAACAGCTGGCGTCTGCGAGGTGATTGACTAGCTAGTATGAGACGCACTAAATCCACCTATCGAATCGCATCCAATCTGGTAAGTCGAGGCCTGAATCGCATTAGGTGATGGGATCCGAACCTGGCCCTTGGCCATGCTCGGGACCGCCTCCCGCAGGAGGTCCGCCTTCACCGGGTGCCTTTCCAGGGTTACCACCCCGGCCCTGGGTTCGAGCCCTGAGTTGATCCCAGGTTCCTTTGAGGCTTTCGTAAAATCGCGGTACTTGACCAGCCGCCATGAACACGCGAGCGCTGACGCTGGAATGCGGGTAGAAGTTGGTAATGAAGTCAAAGCTAAATTCATGAGGACCGTGTCCAATCATGACGGCATTGGCGTAAGCGCCGCTGAGCAACTCGTCACGAATCTTCAAGTCGTCATAAATATCTTGAGCCGTTTGATGACGCACCCCGATATCCTGCTGCGACGCACCGCCGGGAGAGCCCGAAGATGCCTCCGCTCCAGACGAAGACTCAAATTCATTTTTCGTCGTCGAGCTACCGGCTCCCATTGAGCCGGCATCTGCACCCCCCGAGGGCGTCTGCTCGCTGCTTGCTCCGGCTGCCTTAGCTCCCGAAGATTCACCAGCCTTTGCCTTTCCCGCTTGACCAGCCGGCGCCGACCATGGCAATTGCGTTGCCGATGCGCTGCCCGCTTGCGGGAGTTCCCCCCAGCGATTGCGGTACAGTTCAATGTTGCGCTGCAATGCGTCTACCAACTGCGGCAGGACATAGTGTGGCATGACCACCCGCGCGGTGATCTGATGCGGACGGCCGAGATTTTGAACGAAATCCAGAATAAATTCCGAGTTGGCAGTCATCACGATGACGCCGGTGCTAAATGCTCCATTGGAAACATGGTCTGGAACTCGAGCTCGTATAGGCTGCTCCATGGGCTTAGGCATCCCTTCTCATAATTGTCAATTTTCGCTTTGGCAGCGAAGGTGGAGTTGGTCAAGTAACCGAGGGCTGATCGCCGTCCTCAGGCGCGAACGGATCGACCACGGGCGGCTGGGGGCTCTGCCATAGGTCACCTCCCGCGGGTCGGTCTTGGGCTTGTCCGAGTTTGTCTTCCCGAACACGCGGTGGTTCAGCCACGCGGACCAGTAAAACGTCGCGGGTACATAACACTAGATTCAAACCGAAAATAACGATCGCGCACAGGGTGATTATCAGCATGCTGGCACCAATCTGCGACGAAAATGCAGCGGAGGCTCGGTTTAGGGGGCCATTTTCGATCGCCTCATTAACCGACCAAACAATGTTAAATGCTTGATGCCATGCATAATCGAACTCGCGATAGTCATTCCAATAGAAGGCTATCAGCAGAGGAATCAGATGAGCCAGCAGCAGCATCACCGCCAGCAAGGTAATGGACCCCAACATCCTGGCGGGAATCGTTTTCGGCAGCCCCAGCATCAGCAATCGATTCAGCCCCAGATAGAAAGCCAAATAGCCCAAGAGCAAGTAGCCCGCTACGACGACCGAATCCCTTCCAAACCAATTGTTCAAGGAGTTGGTGTAGAACAATTCGACACTGGCCAAACTGATCACCAATCCGCCGAAAAGGGAGACAACAAAGATGTAGCCCAAGCCGGCACCTGGGTAGAGCCAGGTTAAAAAGACACGCCCGAAGAATGTCTTCGGCAACGTGCGTTGTGCACGGGGCGAAATAACTCCATACTCGCCCGTAATCAAACCGCCCAGAAACATCAACGCAATGAAGACGCCTATCAGCAGGATGACAGCGCCCTCGGCCTCGCGAGTCGCAATCACGCCCAGCAGCGACCAGAAGGTAACCAACGCCAGCAGGGCAACAATCCGCAATCTGAGTGGAGTCGAATGATTCTCACTGGGAAAATCGATGGCTGCCGCAGCCGCGTTCAAGACCAGTGAGATCGCCAGCGCAAACACCGTCAGCAAGGCGAACAAAACCACCGAGACTTCCGATGGCAAAAAGGCGAACTCGACCAATGCCTCGCTGAGCAGCAAGGTCAGCCAAGCGAACACTCCCATCATCAGGCCAGCCAGCACCAAAACGGAGATGCCGCTTTGAACCATGCGTGTTCGTCCGATAGCAGCGAACAGCAAAGCCAGGGCGGTCTCGCCTAACGAAAACGCGACGGTCAGTCCCAAAGCCAGCAGAATGGCAAATAGACTTACACCTCGCAGCAAATATGTCAGAACGATGCAGGGTGCCAGCGCTGAAAGATACAACACCATCTGCACGCACCCAGAAGCCATTTTGCCATAAACGATCTGGGAAGCCGACAAGGCTGAAATGCTCAGCAGCTCAAAGGTACTATCGTCCGTCTCCGCCGTCAGCGAGCGAAAGGTACTGAAGGGAATAATCACCATCAGCGGCAGCGTCAAAATACAGAAGTAGCCTGCCAGCAGCACCATCCCACCCGGCAGATAGTACATGCGTGGAACGCTCATCGAGACGGCCACCAGCGTCCAGCCGATCGCCGCAATCAACGTCAATCCAAAGCTGATCGAAAACTGGCGACTCTTAAGACTCTGCCGAACTTCCTTGACGACAATAGGATTTACTCGCTCGCTGCACCAGACCCATGCTCGCTCCCACCGTTTCTCGGGAGTCTCCAACATACGATGCTGAAATGCGGATGACTGGACGTCGCCGCGACCGGCCAGTGAGGGAACCGTGGAAAGCCGCTCATTCATTGCACAGCCCCCGTCGTAATCTGCAAGAAGACGTCCTCCAGGGAACGGCTTTCCGTCGAGTATTCAAGCACGGGAAAGTCCGCCAAGACGATTGCCCGCAAGATTCCCGACTGTTCTTGCTGGTCGCTGGATGCGAATTGAAAGCGAACCACGCGATCACTGGATTGAACCTCGGAAACATGCGGACGTCCCTCCAGCCATTGCCCCAATTCCTGACCACGTTCGGCCAGTTGCACCCGGACATCGATATGCGGGCGCAAGCGAGCCTGGATATCTTTGACGCTGCCGCTGACAATCAGTTGGCCACGTTCGATAATGCCAATCGCATCACACATCTCGCCCAATTCGGTCAGGATGTGCGAGGAAACCAGCAGAGCTTTGCCGTCGGCTGCCAGCCCGCGGATCATATGTCTTAATTCGATACGAGCCCGCGGGTCCAAGCCATTGGCAGGCTCGTCCAAGATCAGCACTGCGGGGTCGTGTATCATGGCCCGTCCCAAGCACAGACGCTGACGCATCCCCTTGGATAAGCCTCGGATGGGTTTCTCGGCGATCTTATCCAGCCCCGTGTAGGACAACGTATGCCGCAGCGCCTTGGTACGCTCCCGACCGATGATGCCATAGGAGCGTGCGAAAAAATCCAAGTACTCGACGCAATTCATGTTGGGATAGGTGCCGAAGTTATCGGGCATAAACCCCAATCGTTTCCGCACCCGGTCGGGATCATTGACCACCGAAAAACCATCGACCAGAGCATCACCATAGTCAGGCAGATCGAGCGTTGAGAGGATCCGCATGCTGGTTGTCTTGCCGGCTCCATTGGGGCCGATGTACCCAAACACTTCCCCCGCCTGAACCTCGAAGGACACATCTTGAACCGCGCGCGTGGTACCAAAGAAACGGAACAGCCTTCGCAGTTGGATCATGGCCTGCGAATCGCCATGTACCGCAGCTACCATCGCATTTCTCCCACGAAGATATGCAGGTCGCCCGCACGCTCACCTTCCAAGGGAACTTCAATTCGCTCGTTTTCAGAGAGCACGGCGGCAAACGTAAAGCGTGGCAAGGCCAACTTACTGTCGGACAAATACCTGTCGATGGCATCTTGGATCATGTCGGTGGCTCTCGTTCTTGCCGAACTCGTATTCCGCCGCCGGCCAAAATTAAACAGCGAGCCTCCGGCATACATGTCCGCCGGTGCCCGTGGCGTCAGATCCACCATTCCCCGTTGTACAGCCGCCTTGGCTTCCTCTAACTTGAGGGACTCCAACTCCACACTCGCCCCCGCACTCAGCTGTTCAATAAAGTAATAGTCATCCTCTGCGCCGCGGAGAAGCAGCAGCTGAACGAGGCTCCCGGAAACATTCGTCACTCTAAGCCGCCCTTCGCTGGAGCTTTCAACGCGTATCGGCAATTCGGGATCGGCTATTGGATGGCCTACCAGCAGCTGTTGCTGCTGTCTGGGTTTGAGCCACCCCGTCCATTGTTGGAGTTCTCCCAGAAAGACACGACTGCTCAGCCCGCTGCGGGGATCCGAATATCGGTAGACGTTCGATTGCTCACCGTAGACCGGCCGCACATAGGTGTCAGCTTGAAAGGCGATTCCAGCCTTGGGCGGAAGACCACTGAAATAGTTCTGTCTCGACCAGGCGAAACCCGTGCCTGCGTCGGCATCCACGCGTGTCAGGGAAGTCACGCGGATATGTGTACGAAACCCCTCGTGCAAGACCCCGTAACAAACGATAGCCGCAGTGGCCAGCAGAGAAATGCAGGGCACCAGGAATATCATCAAGCTCCGTCGCCCGATGCGGGCGGTCAGAAACAGCAAACCGGGGCCGAGCAGGGCTCCGAACAAGGCAACCAGAATTGCGAAGGTCCAGACCGGTGGCTTACCCGCCGCTTCGATCAGATTCATCCAGAACCAATTGCCGTCCGATTCCATGCCAAGCGTATTCAGGACACGACTATGATTGGCCTGGAACACCGCATTGCGTTCGTCGGCGGCCAAGTCCGCCAGAGGTGTCCCGAGCACCAGCACCGTGCCGGACAAATAGCGGCAGCCGACAAAACGCGACTGCTCCCATCGCTCTTGCAGCTGGCTCGCATCCAAAGCTGCCTTTGCGTCATTTTCAGTCGCCAACCAGCCGTTTACTGAGGAAGCCGCAAACCACTCAGGAGCCGGATGGGAATAGCCGAGTAGCCTTTCCACCTTCGGCAAATCGGCCTCCGCCAAGTCATGAACCAACAATGTCCCACCCGTGGCCACGAAGGAACGCAGGGCGGATGCAACCTCCGGAAACTGGCTTTGACACTCGACCAGCGTGGCTGAAGAGACGACCCACAGCGAATAGGGATAGTAGTACCGCCAATCGTCCGCTGCATCCTGGAGCGGAACGAAGTGCGGCATGTCCAGCGGAGCAACCACGGCCACCCCCGGCTGTGCGTTGTTAAAGGTCACGGAATTGGTACGAACATCGGGAAGCCCACTCAGTAATTTTGCGACTTGCTGCGGTGATTCCTGACTGCCGTAGATCACCGCAATGGAGTTGCGAGCGTTCGCTCCTACGGAATTTGTCCAATTCCAAGACAGCGTGTTGGGAGGTCTTTGCCGCTTGTCTTCCAGATCGCGTCCGTCCTCCAGAACGGCGACGTCCCAGGCCGTCTGACTTCCAGACTCTACATAGGGCAAGTCGACACTGACCTGCGATTGTCCCTCTGCCAGCACGACGTCCTTGGAATAGGCGAAGCCCTCCATGCCACTGCCGACGCTGTGGGTAAAGAGCACTACCCGCAGCTTGCGATCGGCTTGACTGGCGCGTTTCGGATTCTTGATCGTGACCCGGGCCACGCCAAAACTTCGCGAAGGTGGCAGCTGCAATTCCGTCTCCACCCTCAACACGTCGGCCCCTCGATAGCCACGTGTCGCAAAGGCATCGGTATTGACCTGTGCGCGCACGCTGCTTGGGCAGGCAAAGATCCCCCAGGCAATCAGCCCCCAGGCCCATGCACACCCCAACAGCCCGCCAATCCGTTGACCTGTCGCGGGGCGCATCGAATCACATGCATAGCTGGCTTCTGTCCTGACCAACGCGTATCCCCTAGATATCTTCACTGGGTTTCGGAGGGATTAGTTGCTCGGGATAGGAGCCATCAATAAATGGGCTCGCTGTCTTTTCCCGGTCCCCTTCGAGGGCCTTTTCCATGGCTCCCAACAGATAGGCGACGATGAAACACGCGGCGGATATGAGGGCCACCGCCAACAGGAAAACGCAAGTAAACGTCAAGGCTGCGGCCAAGGCTTGTCCCTGTTCTGCCGCGCGAATAACAAACAGAGCGATGGCCACTAGAACAACCACCACGAAATACCAAACCATGCTGACTCTCGGCAGCAGCGGCTGGCCGTGATGATCTGGCCCTTGGATATCAACTGACATGGAGATTGATTCTGCAGTACATTACCAACAACTGAGTTATGTCTTCAAATTACCAGAAATCGCTGGACCGTTGGCCTAGTTTGGAAAACAAAAAGAGTCTCGCCATGAGCTACATTCGCAACTTGTCATACATTTCTTGGAAATTCGCACCCCTCGCAGGCTGTTGCTTGTTGATCATCGCGGAACTTTGCCTGGCAGGTGACTGTCTCGCCCAGACGCCAGGCTCGGAGTCGAGCAACTCGGCTTCCCCACCCCCGCCAGCCGAGGCTAGCGATGAAGATAATGCCTCCCAGCCTGAGGACCGCGGCTTAGTGGAGGTTTCGCAACAAGCATTGGACATTCACCATCGCAGCTTTGTGTTTGACGGGCACAATGATTTGCCCTGGGAAGTACGCACCAACGGTTCGCGATCTTTCGACGTGCTCGACATTGCCAAGCCGCAACCCAAATTGCACACCGACATCGCGAGGCTGCGAAAGGGCGGTGTTGGAGCTCAGTATTGGTCGGTTTACGTACCTGCGGCTACTGCAGAATCCGGCACCGCTCACCAAACTACGCTGGAGCAGATAGAAATCGTCAAAGCGATGTGCGACAAATATCCCGATGTATTTGCTTTGGCCATGAATTACGACGATATCGAGAAAGCCCTGGCTGCGGGAAAAATCGCCTCGCTTATTGGAGTCGAAGGCGGACATGCCATTGAGAACTCGCTGGAGAAACTGCGACGTCTGTACGATCTCGGCGCCAGGTATATGACGCTGACACACAGCTCGAGCCTGGATTGGGCCGACTCCTGCAGCGATGAACCGAAGTGTGGCGGCTTGAGCAGCTTTGGCCAGGAAGTAGTGCGCGAAATGAATCGGCTGGGAATGTTGGTCGACATTTCGCACGTTTCACCAGAAACAATGCAGGCAGCCATGGACACCAGCTCGGCTCCCGTGATTTTCTCGCATTCTTCTGCCCGTGGCGTTGCCGATCATCCGCGGAACGTGCCCGACCACATTCTGCGACAACTTCCGGAGGACGGGGGAGTCGTGATGATTAATTTCTATTCGGGATTCGTCGTGCCCGAATCCGTAAAGAACACGCGACGCTTGCTCGAAGAGATGCGAGAGTTGCGTGAGAAGTTTGGCGACGACGAGACCGGTTATCAGAACGCATTGGCCACTTATCGCGCCAAGCATCCGGTGTATGCCGGCTCCGTGCATGATGTGGTCGATCACATTGACCACGTGGTCCAATTGGCTGGGATCGACCACGTGGGCCTAGGCAGTGACTACGACGGCATCACGCGACTCCCCAAACAATTGGAAGATGTTTCCACCTACCCGGTGATCACTCAAGTATTGCTGGATCGGGGCTATACCGAAGCAGATATCCACAAAATCATGAGCGGAAACATGCTCAGGGTCATCCGCGCGGCCGAAAAGGTAGCCGAAGCAAATTAGACGGACTTCCGCCGGTGCTGCCCCGCAAGCTTGCGGATGGGGTGGGGCAGCGGTCGGACTTTGCCGCTGCGATCCACGCAAGCTACCACGCTGTAGCCTTGAACGATGACCTGGGCAGATGCTGGGGCATCGGTGAGCGGTTCGCGGTGATCAACCGGGTTGGGTCGGACCAGTTCGTAGCTATGGGAGATGCGAACTCCCCGTACCTCCTGTACCCGCGTGGTCAGTATCAACAGATCATCAAACTCCGCGGCTCCGAGATACTTCAAGTTCATCTCAGAAACAACAAGGTACAAGCCGCCCCGCTCGAATTCTCGGTAGTTCTGCCCTTGGAAGCGAAGTAGCTCGACCCGCCCACGTTCGAAGTAATTGATATATTCACCGTGATGCACGCGGCCTTGCCCGTCCGTCTCGTTGTATTGCACTCGAATCTCAATGCTGTGCTCCATGGGCGTGGTCATGGCCAAAGTCTACCTCCTGCGTTCCCGGGGGCCGGGTAGTTGCTTCTTAGCCACTACCTGTCAAAATTGCGAAATTAAGTGCGAGCTCGATTGCCCTGACGGGCACTTCGGCACGCGGAAATTCGGACCTGTTTAGGCCTTGGAATTACTTTTGCGACGGAAGTCTCTTGATGAGTACTGGCGAGGGCGCTGTAACTGACTTTACCACGGCCCGTGGCAGGGACTACCCGACGATTCGCCAATTCACGGTGTTCCTGGAAAACCGTGTCGGCCAACTCCTTGAAGTGGTGCGGCGTTTCGAAGGCACGGGGATTCGTATTGTCGCATTATCGATTAACGACTCGGCCGAGTGCGCCTTCGTGCGATTTCTGGTCAGTCATCCGGAGCGGGGAAGAGAGATTCTCGAGCGGGCCGGCTTGGCCATCATCGAGAGTGACCTGATCGCTATCGAGCTCCCCGACGACAGCCAACCCTTGCTGCGGGTGTGCTCGGCATTGCTCCAAGCCGAGATCAATATCGCTCAGACGTATCCCCTGCTGACTCCCGAAGGCTCGGGACCGGCGGTGGCTGTGATGGTCGACAATACGGATCTTGCCTTGGAAGTACTGGCCAAGCAGGGTTTCCGAATGCTCAACGAGTCCGATCTTCTGGGTCCCGGCTAGACCAAACTGTTCATCCGTACAGCAGGAACTCTTTTTTCCGTTCCTGCATCTAATTAGGGGTAACGTAGACTTTTTGCGGCTTGCTGAGCCCATTTGTCGCGTAATGGTAGCAGTCTGCGTTGCGCAAACGACTGCAAATCTCCTTATCAATGGCTAATACCGTCCGTTGAGAAGCTTGGCAGTTTGTGCAACTAAGAGGATTAGGCTGGAATTTCCGGCCTGTTTTTGCCGACTGTCCGATATAAGTCGTTGTTTTTTGACGCCGACGCCCCGATAAACACCCCATTCCACCAAGACATACCCACCCAGACGTGTGAGTAGTGAGAATATGACTCGTCAACAAAAGAAACTTCGATTTACAAAATGGCTCCGTGAACTTTTCCACGGGCGGCCCTCGAATGCCGAGCGGGGCAGGATTCTGGTGGAGCCGCTGGAACCGAGGCAGTTGCTGGCAGGGGATTTGTTCAGCGCGCTTCTGGGTTCGAACCACGATGTTTTGCTCGGCGGCAGTGTCGAGAGCCCTACGGATATTCAAACCAGCCAGCCGGGAAGCGGCGTGTTGGTTGGCGAGGGTGAGCCGGCCAACGATTTGGTGGCTTTTGCGCAGGCGCTGACGGATTCGGGCACGCTCTTCTATGGGGCCGCTTGGTGTCCATTCTGCACCGAGCAAAAAGAACTCTTCGAAGATGGCGGCAAGTACTTGCCGTTTGTGGAAGTCACGGATGCCAACCGCGACCCCAACCAGATCGCTATCGATGAAGGCATCACTCAGTTTCCGACCTGGGAATTCCCTGATGGCACGCGGCTGACGGGCGTGCAATCGCTACAGACGCTTTCGCAGCGTGCTGGCGTTGCCATCCCTCAGTCTGAATCACCCAGCTTTGATGAGTTGGCGGACGCGACGGTGCGGATCGGTTCCCCATTGCACATACCCGTGGACGCTTACGATCCCAATGGAGGGCCGCTGACAATCACCGTGAGCTCGAGCAACTCGTCCGTGCTGGATGCGGAGGTGCTGCAAAACAACCGCAGCTTGCGATTGAACGTGGCTGGCTACGGCGATCTGGTCTTTGAATTGTTTGAAGATCGTGCCCCGGTTCCCAGCGGGCGTGTGATTGAGCTGGCGGAAGACGGCTTTTACGACGGAGTGACTTTCCATCGTGTCATCAACAACTTTGTGATCCAGGGCGGTGACCCAACGGGCACGGGCGCTGGTGGCTCATCGTTAGGTGACTTCGATGATCAATTCCATGTCGATTTGCAACACAACCGCACTGGAGTCTTATCCTTCGCCAAGTCGACTGACGACACCAATGAGTCTCAGTTCTTTATTACCGAGGGGCCCCCGCGTTTTCTGGACTTCAACCACTCGGTTTTTGGCCAGTTGGTTGAGGGTGAGGAGAACCGCGAAGCAATCAGCAATATAGCCACCAACGCTTCGGATCGCCCCTTGAACACTGTCACCATTGAAGACGCCACGGTTTTCAACGATACCGAAAACGGAGT
>JANSWS010000067.1 GCA_024743355.1 bacterium | reverse complement strand
GGATTCTCCAGGCTCGATCGTGCCGCCGGCAAAGCACAGCAAATTCGGAGCGCGTACTTTGTGACTTCGGCGAATCACCAGAAACTCTCCGGCTTCCACCAAAATCGCCACCGCGCCATGCCCTGGTTTGCGGTGCTGACGGGGATTCAGTTCAACCACTTAAATCGGTTCCTTACTGCACAGGGAAGGGCAGGGGCCGCCGCTGAATCCCGGCTTCGATATTGCGGGCAGCCCGTTCGGCCATCGCATTGCGGGCTTGCCAGGTAGCACTCCCCACATGCGGTAATAACACACAATTGTCCAGTTGCAACAAGGGATGCTCGCTCGGGATCGGCTCTGGATCGCAAACGTCCAGCCCAGCTCCGAAAATGCGCCCCTGCTTGAGAGCCGTTACCAAGGCCTGCTGATCGATGACTTCACCACGTGCCGTGTTGATTAAGACCGCCGAAGACTTCATCAGCCCCAGCTCACGCTCTCCAATCATATGCTTGGTTTCAGCCGACAGTGGGACATGGAGACTGATGAAGTCGCTGGTCGTCAACAATTCATCCAGCGTCACTCGCTGGGCGTCCAGTCCGCCATCCAAGCTGGAACGGGGACGGCGTGATGTGTAGACAACCTCCATCCCCCAACCGCCCTGCAGTCGCTGCGCCACCGCAGCACCGATCCGCCCCATCCCGACGATACCCAAACGCTTTCTCTTCGTCACTGCTTGCGTTGAATCGGAGGCCAGATCCAGGCCGATCCAACCCAGCGGCTCCCAGGTTCGCCACTTGCCTTGCAACACATCATCACGAGCCGAGACAACGCGACGCGAAACCGCCAGCAGGAGCGCAACGGCGATATCAGCCGTGGCATCCGTCAACACATCGGGCGTATTGCCCACGGCGATTCCGCGGCGTTTCATTTCTTCCAGGTCTATGTTGTTAAAGCCCACGGCAAAATTGCTAACCACAACCAGTTGGCTTCCCGCAGCATCACACACCTCGGCGTCAATTCGATCACTCAGCAAGCTCAAAATCCCCGAACAACCGCGAACACCCGCCAACAACTCCGCCCGGCTCGGCGGCAGATCGCCAGGGTGGATCCGCAGTTCAAATTCAGATTCCAAAATACGAAAAGCAGTTTCCGGTATCTTTCTGGCTATATATACCAGTGGCTTATTCATTCACGGCCTTTCTGATTTCTTCATAGTTTCGTTGCGGTTTCCCATCCAATTGCTCAAGGGCCGGCTTCGAGATGCGCTCATCGAAGACGAACTCCGGCGAAAGATGCCTGCAAGCTACTACCCGCACTGCATCTTTATGCTGGCTCCGAGAGCGGTGTGAATGGCTGGTAAAATTAGATGTAGAACATGGGACTAGCGACGCTTGCCCGCTGCAGAAGGTCACTCAGTTTGACATCGCTCAGCAGTGCACGCTGCCTGGCCTGCAACTGCTCCCACACTTCACCCACCGCCGCCGCGTGAGGCACTTCACGGTCTGTCGTCATGGGCGTAGAGGCCGCCGCGGGACACACCGCATCCACAACTTGTGCCACGGAAACCTGGTCCGGTTGCTTTGCCAACACAAATCCACCGTTGGCCCCTCGCGTACTGGCAATCAAACCTGCAGCCCGCAATTGCTGGAGAATCTGCCCCAAGAACTGCATCGGAATTCGTTGCTCACTGGCGATAAGGCGTGCCGGCACGGGCTCTGCCGATTCGCTTCGCTCCGCCAGAGCCAGCATCGCCAACGTAGCGTAGTGAGCCTTGATAGGTAACTGCATGACAACCGCTTGCGTAGATGATCAGCTTAAGACGAACCTCATAACGCACCTTGAGATAACACGCGAGGACGACTCAGATAGAAGCGTATGCTGGCGGCTACTCGCCCAGACCAGGCAGTGGCCAACACGAACATGCTTGTGCATGAGCTCGCAGTAAATCCGCGACCTCAATCTGACGAGTGCAATCCACACTCGGTCTTGGCAAATCCACTCCATCGTCCGGCGCGCTCGTCTTCTCCCGCCAGTACACTCCGCGTGCATGGCCAACACCCCACACTTGGATAGCCCCGATCATGCAAGGGGTTGTACGGAACCTGATGTTTGGAAATGAAGGCCCAAACATCCTGCTTTTTCCAATTGGCCAAGGGACTTACTTTGACCAAGCCAAACTTCTTGTCCCATCCGACGATTGGTGCTTTACCACGATCGGGACTCTGATCCCGTCGAATTGCACTGGCCCAAGCATCCAACCCCTGGGCGGCACGCTGCAGAACCTTGATCTTGCGATCCATACAGCACTGGTTGGGATTCGAATTGTAGAGCGGCCCGCCGTGCATCCGCTCATATTCCTCAACGCTCGTCTCCGGTCGTTTGTATTCAACTTCGATTCCGTAGCGGCGTTTCACCTGCTCCCGCAGCTCGAGTGTCTCTTCGAACTGGTAACCGGTTTCCAAATTAAAAATGGGTGTTTCCGGCGCGAACTCCGACAACATGTGAATGATGCACATGCCTTCGGGTCCAAAGGCGGTTGCCATGGAAAATTTGGGAGCGTATCGCTGCACGGCCCACTGCAGGATCTCTTGCGGCGTGGCCGACTCCAGCCGCTGGCTTTCTTCGGCCAACTGCTCCAGAAATTCAGCCGTCGGTGCTGCCTGCGCAGCCGCGACAACCGACGGGGAAGAGCCGGAGCCCTCGGAATGGGGGATTTTTTCAGGGAGATTTGCTGCCGCGTCGTCCATCTCTTCGGGTCTCAATACTCTCAGCAGTGGCACTGATACATCGCCTGTGGCAGAAGGTAGCTGCGACGTCGGTTCGGAAATTCCCTGGTTTTTCAAGACAGGTTGTCCCATCTGGTACCTCCTCCGCCTTGGGTTTCAGCTAATACCATAGTATTCTGACCAACTTAGTCAAGTATACCGCACAATTATTGTCATCGTCTTGCGGGCGGAAGCTGCTTTAATCTGTCTGGCAAGGAGTGTGGGTGATCCCGCCTATCGCCGGGGAGAGAGCTCTAGCGGTGCACAAATCCGCTGGCGGCAAGCTGCAGAATTTTCCCACCCTCGCGCATCCACAGGCCGGTGCGACTGGTGAACTCACCGCACACAATCGCCTGTTGGGGTCCGAGCAGATCCACCATCCGCGGATAATCATCGGGAGAAATTGCCAGAAGCAGTTCGAAATCCTCGCCGTCTCCCAGTGCATGCTCGACGGGCGTCCTGCCGCTTGTATTGGCCAGCTGTTGAGCGGCCTCAGTGATGGGAACCTTTGATAAATCCAAAATGGCTCCGCAGTTGGATGCATCGCACATCCGTAGCAAATCGGTACTCAAGCCGTCGCTGATATCCATGCAAGCATGAACTTCCAATTTGCCTCGAAGGGCCTCGGCCACATCCAGGCGAGGTTGGAAGTCCAGATGTTTCCCAGAAATACTACCGCCTAGCGGCCCGGTAACGACTACCAAATCGTCGGGCCGGGCTCCCGAGCGCGTCCAGGCAAGACCTCCTTCGGTGTATCCGACTGCGGTCAGACTCAAGACCAATGGCCCACCCCAACAGTTCGTGTCTCCTCCGGCTACTGCCACTTGGTGCTCTTCCGCGGCTTGGCATACGGCCTCGAAGATCTCGGCCGCGATGACATCCGCCGCGCGGTTGGGCGAGTTATTCGGCACACATAGCGACAAGAACAGGGCTTTGGGAATTGCCGCCATGGCGGCCAGATCGCTCAAATTGATATGCACTAGTTTTCGACCAATGCGCCGGAGTTCGGTGATGTCACTGCGAAAATGAACTCCCTCCATCATCGTATCGCAGGTTATCACGACATCTTCTTGCTCCGCCTGCAATATGGCCGCATCATCTCCGATACCCAATTTGACCTGCGGCAGATTTCTAGCCCGCATCTTGGCCCAAGCTACAAAGGACTGTTCCACTGCTTACCTCGTTCAATTGCTAAAGATTCGAAACTGCTTGGGTCTGACTGGCCGAAGAAGGTCAGGATCCAGGTTGGCGGAATAAGCATGGTCAAGCCACAGGCTTGAACGCCCAGTCTCGCCGCATTTTAAGGCCCCGGCATTCTAGGCGACTTTGACGAGCCTACCATGGGCCGAGGCCCGCCACGGATCTTCCGGAATCTTGCAAGGCGGACCAGGGAAACGGGGCTGACGCTTTCAACGGCTTGCAGAGTGCCCAGTGCGGCGAACACAATACGTGCCCACCACTGACTGGTTGCCCCTAGACAAAAGTCCATTTCTCATGCGAGTCGTAATACTCACCGACGCGGCACAGGTAGCTCGACGTGCCGCCGATGTAATCTGCCAATGCGTGAACAAGAAGCCTGACGCCGTGCTCGGACTCGCCACGGGAGGAACTCCCCTGGGTGCCTACCGAGAACTCGCCGAACGTTTTAGCCGGGGGCAGATTAGCTTTAGCCACTGCACCAGCTTCAATCTGGACGAGTACGTCGGATTGCCGGTTTCCCACCCGGAATCCTATCGATCGTTCATGGACCGTCATCTTTTTTCTTTAACCGACTTTGCAAGCGATCGCTGCTTTCTGCCGGATGGAAACGCCGCGGACTTTGAGCAAGCCTGTCTGGAATACGAGCGCGGTATCGCGGAAGCCGGTGGTATTGACTTGCAACTGCTGGGGATTGGAAGCGATGGTCATATTGCCTTCAATGAGCCAGGTTCGTCGCTTTCCAGTCGCACGCGTCTGAAGGCTCTGACGCAGCAGACGCGGGAAGACAATGCTCGGTTCTTTTCCTCGATCGAGGAAGTTCCCGAGTTGGCGGTAACTATGGGCATTGGAACCATCTTGGACGCCAAACAAGTTCTTTTGCTGGCAACAGGCTCGGGAAAGGCGTCTGCGGTTCGAGCCTTCATTGAAGGCCCTGTGACAAGTCAGGTACCCGCCTCCGCGCTGCAATTACATCCGCACGTCACTGTCTTGCTGGACGAAGCGGCCGCCGCCTGGCTGGTGCGACGCCCCTATTATGACCATGTCGAATCCATCCAACGGCGGCTGGAGCAAGCGACCAAAGCCCCATCCGAAGGCTGAGCCTTGTCCCGCGGGCTTTGTCCCATGCGGCAACGCCGTGCAGCATTGTTGTATCGAGCGGCTCGCCCGAAAATACAAGCTCGACGCGCGAGCGATTGAGTTTCAGTCGCCATCAAGTACACACTCGAGCACACACTCGCTGGCGCTTCGTGCTTGTAAATCCATGCAAAAATGCTGCATAGCTTTGCCCATGCGGGCTTTCTTCTCATGCGGGCGTTCGTGGGGCAGTCCGCCAGCCGCGTGCGTGGATGTCGGTCTAGCTCGCCTCGAAATCGCCTGGTTGCAGACGCTGAGCTGGGCTTGCGATATGATTGAGATAGGTATCCAGTGCGGCCCATCATCTGCTAGAGCGTTTCATGTTCCATCCGTTTCGTACGATCGTTTCAATTTTCGTGCTTCTTGTTGTTATTGGCCACAGTCAGGCTCAAACAACAACCAAGCGGGAAAACATGGAAGAATTGCCGGCACCAGCTCCGATGAGCGACGAGTCGCCAGCCGCACCAACCGCCGGTGAGGGCGGAACTTTTTCTATCTTGGAGACCGAGAGCAGGCAGCCGCCTCCGAGCGTCGAAAATCGAAACCGTACCGCCAATTCCGACTCCATGGCCCCACCCGCCACCGACACAAGTCTGAGTCCGAACTTAGCCTGGCAGCCCACAGTCCCCCAGCTGGAATCCCCGCTCGGCTATCGAGTTCTGCTGCAAGGCCCGCTGCACGAAGCATTCGGCTTTCATCCTACACAGGGCAAGGTCGTTCCGAGTCTAGCCCCGTTTGAGCCACCGGCCGAGGTTCAGGAGTTGCGACCACGTAACACTTCGGATTCCGAGTTGGTATGGCTATCAGGCTATTGGGCTTGGAGTGATCTTCAAGAAGATTTCCTGTGGGTTAGCGGAATGTACCGCAGGGTGCCTCCTGGGCGGACTTGGAAGCCCGGTTATTGGGCGGAAGTGAGCGGCAATTTCGCTTGGGTCAGGGGATATTGGGCCGACAAAAATAGCAGCAGCGAGCCCTATTTGCCGATACCACCCGAGTCCAAAGAACGCGGCCCGACAACTGCCACCAACAATCAGAATTCATTCTGGCTGCCCGGCCATTGGGTCTACGAAGATGGTGACTACCACTGGAAAGATGGCTATTGGACTCAGCGGCAAAGCCAATGGATTTGGCAACCCGCGCATTATGTTTGGACGCCTCGGGGGCATTTATTTGTTAGCGGCTATTGGGATTTCGAACCAACACAGAGAGGGCTGCTTTACCCTCCCGTGGCCATTCCACCCAATCTGTATACCCAGCCAGGCTTTCGCTATCGTCCTGAATTACAGATTGCGACATCATCGGACCTTATGCTTCATCTCTTCTGCCATCCCAACGATCTGTTCTTTCATTGGGGCGACTATTACGGCGCAGGCTACGGGGATCTTGGCTTTGTCCCCTGGTTCGCTGTATCGCCCTGGTCCGCTGTATCACCCTGGGGTGCACGAAATTTGGGCAGCTTGCAACCTGATTTTTCGTCGGTTTCCATGATCAGTCATTATCGCTGGAAGTACGGCGAATCGATCTCTCAAAATTTGCAGCGGCATTCTGGTCGCATGAACCAAATCGCAGCTTCCGCTACTGGCCTGTCGCGCCGGCCGCCGGTGGCCGCATTCAGCGCGCCGAGCAGCTCGAGAAACAACTTCGACGCTTGGCTTAGCAACCCAGAAATCCCCAGCACGAATAATCTGGTCGATACCCTGGCCGCGTCGCTCAGCACCACCTCCGATTCCAGCGGCTTCGCCCGCTCGTCCGCTGCCACCTCCGGCTTTCGCGACGTATCCAACCGCAATACGCTGAACCGCAATACACAAGATCGCAATACACTGGATCGTGGCGCCATAGCCAGGGGCAGGTTAGACGCGGCCAATACGACTCCGCAAGTTCCACCAGTGGGCTCTCAGCTTCCGGCACGGACTCCCAATGCATCATCTTCGTCGCGACTGGGACCTGGTTTGAGTCCAGCTACTGGCAACGCTTTGGAATCGGATTCCTCACGTGGCCGGGGTCTTTTCTCGCGGCGAAGAAGCGGCCCTTCCGACACTTCGGCTCGGAGTGGGGCGGCTGCCGGCGATGCAGGAGCATTACCACCGACGAGCAGTAGCGGCATTCCGTCACGACTACCGCCGGGCTTTCAATCCCCGTTTAATCCACCGCAATTTCCGCCAACCCGTGGAGCCATGCCGGACTTCCCCTTTCCCGGCTTTCGTCCGCCGGATTTCGGGGGTTCGGGTTTCGGACCTCCGGGAGGTATGCGTCCGCCACTGCCTGGGCGGCGGTTCGGCCGCGATCGCTAATGGAATCGAGTTTTGTGGGGTTTGAGGCCTGATCGATCTTTGATTGGGCAAACAAAATTCGATATCATGAACATCTCTTTTCCGCGATTGCAACTCTTGCCCGATGGTGGCCTGCCATGCCCATGATTTTAGTTGCAGATGATTCCCAGCTAGACCGCACTCTGATCACGGAAGTCTTGAAGCAGGAGCCGCTGGACTGGCTGGTGGAGGTCGTCGAGTCTGCCGAAGATGCCATTTCAGAAATGAAGCGAGTTGCTTACGACGTGGTCATCACGGACATCATGATGTCCGGATTATCTGGAATCGATTTGCTCAACCACGTCCACCGACAGCCGCATCGTGTCCCGGTAATCGTGATCTCCGGACAGGATGACCAAAAAGCGGTGGCCGAAGCTATTCGCATGGGAGCAGCCAGTTTTGTTCCCAAGAGCGAACTTCCATCACGACTCGGTGAAACCGTGCGTCAAGTTTTGGAGGCCGCCCATTTGAAGCGGAACTACCAAGCACTGATCCGCTGCGGCCAGGAGATACGCTTCAAATTCAAAATCTGCAACGACCCGTCGCTCATCCAACCCTTTATTAGTTTGCTTCAAGACATGGCGGAAGGCATGGGAATCTTGTCGGATGAAGCGCGAACGCGTCTGGGAATCGCAGTGGATGAGGCGGTGACAAACGCCATTTGCCACGGAAATCTCGAACTGTCTGAAGACGAGATGCAGGAGGTTCGCAGACGTCTGCATGCGCATGAGCAATTGGAAGCCATTGCTGACCGGGAAAACACCGCTCCTTACTGTGAGCGTTGCGTGCATTTGAGTGCAGCCATGTCCCACGAAGGAATCAAAGTCGTAATTCGCGACGAGGGCAATGGCTTTGAGCCGGACAGTGTCGCCGCCGACCCAGCTCACCGCGGCATTACGCTCATGCAGAATCTGGTCGACAAAGTATCTTACAACCCTAGCGGGAATGAGATTACGCTGGTCAAACTCAGTGACACGCATTCCGCAAGCAAATCCGCACCATCGGACTCATCGGTGGCCCCCGCGGTTTAGACAAGCTGCGATGCAGTGCCATGAATTCCAACTTGACCTCTCGCCCGACAACAGATGTTAGGGCCTCCATCTAGAACCATCTTGGTAAAGCCTAGCTTGGTTGCGCGAACTTCTCTTTACGTGCCGCGATGGATTTTTTGCGATCGGATCGTCAGCGCCTCGGCGATCAATGGCTTTTGCTATCTGGGTTCTCAAGTGTGAGATCTGAGTGCTGCGTTCCCAGTGCTAGCCCGGATTATTCACCGGTGGAGGTTGAGGGCTCAAGTCTCATGGACGCCGTAACTTCGGTCGCAAACAGTCGTCGCGTTGCAGTCGCGAACTGCGTTTAGCTCACTTCCTTCGAAGCTCTTTATCCGCAGCCCATTTGCGACCTTGTTAGCGGCCTACGTGAATAATCCCGGCTAGGTTCCAAGTACTGGACCGTCCGCCAGCCCGTTGGTGCCCGCGTGTTTGCAATGGGCAGGCTGGCTTTTACAATTGCGTGCCACTTTTCTCGAACGAAAGAATTCCTCGATGCGACATCGCCTATTGACTCTATTGTGCCTGTTCTTGCTGTCTGCGGGCATTTCCCATGCATCCTGTATCTGTGGCGAGCGTCCCAACTTCGTGTTCATTCTGGTGGACGATTTGGGAAAGATGGACTTAGGGTGCGAGGGTAGTACTTTTTACGAAACTCCTCACATCGACGCGCTAGCGGCCTCGTCACTAAGGTTTGAGAATGGGTATTCCGCTTGCCAGGTTTGCAGTCCATCTCGAGCGGCAATTCAGACGGGCAAGACGCCAGCCAGGGTTGGCATCACCGACTACATCAACCCCGCCGGTCGGAATCAGCCGGAGCAATGGTCGCGGAATACGCGTCTGTTGCCTGCCAGTTTTCAAAAGCAACTTGACCTGAAAGAAGTCACCGTCGCAGAAGCATTAAAAGACCTTGGCTACCACACATTTTTTGCCGGCAAATGGCATTTGGGAGGCCCGGGCTTTTGGCCCGATGACCAGGGTTACGATATCAACATTGCGGGACATGAAGCGGGTTCACCTCCCGGCGGCTTTTTCGCCCCCTACAACAATCCGGTTTTGGAGGGTCCACCGGGCGAACATCTTCCGATCCGCTTGGGGCGGGAAACAGCCGACTACATTCGCAGCCGCGCGAAGGCCAGCCAGCCCTTTTTTGCCATGCTGAGCTACTACTCGGTGCATGCACCCCTGCAGACAACACAAGCATTGTGGAACAAGTATCAAGCGAAAGCCGACGACCTGGACTTAACCGGCCAACGCACGCGTTTTGTCTTTGACCGCACCAAGGCGGTGCGTCAGGTGCAAGACAATCCTCTGTATGCCGGCATGATGGAAGCTTTGGATGTATCCGTGGGTCTGGTCATGAAGGCTCTTCAGGAATCCGGACAGGCCGAGAATACAGTAATTATTTTTACCTCAGATAACGGTGGCGTTTCATCGGGCGATGGTTTTGCGACATCCGCCTTGCCAATGCGCGGCGGCAAGGGAAGACAGTGGGAGGGCGGGATACGACAGCCCTTCTATATCCATGTTCCCGGCGCTTCGACACAGGGCCAAAGCACACAGGTTCTGGCCAGTGGCGTGGATTTTTTCCCTACTATGATGGATTTGGCCGGAGATACCAGGGATTGGTCTTATCTGGACGGTCGTAGTTTGGCTCCTGTGCTGAAGGGCCACAGCCTTCCAAGCCGGGCCTTATTCTGGCATTATCCGCATTACGGTAACCAGGGGGGTGAGCCATCGGCCATGATGCGTGAAGGAGACTGGAAGCTGATTCACTACTTCGAAGATGGCCGCAACGAGCTTTATGAATTAGCGCGGGATCCAGGTGAACAACAGGACCTGGCGAGCACGCAACCGCAGCGGGTTCAATCCATGGAGCAAGCCCTACAGCAGTGGCTGGCCAATGTCGGCGCGACTTTTCCCGCGCCAAACCCCAATTTCAATCCTTCGGCTTTTGCCCAAGAGCTGCAAGCGGCGCGACAGACGGGATTGCAAAGCTTGGAGAATCAGCATGAGTCCTTTCTGAGACCCGAGTTTGTACCCCAGGGCGGCTGGTGGCAAGATCGCAAACAATAACTCGAATCCCCCAGCCCAGCGTTCTCGCTCAACTCGGAAGCATTGGCGACTCTCAATTGAATTCACCACCGATTTCTCAAGCCCACCAGATTTTAAAACAGGTCTTCGGCCTATCTGATTTCCGCGGCCAGCAGGCGGAGATTATCGATCGCCTGCTGGATGGTCGCCATGCGATGGTGATCATGCCCACCGGCGGCGGCAAATCATTGTGTTACCAGGTGCCAGCGCTAGTCTTGGCCAACTCACTCAAGACTTCTAACAGCTTGCCGATATCCATCGTGCTTTCCCCCTTGATCGCACTCATGAAAGATCAAGTCGATGCATTGCGACAGCTGGGGGTCGATACAACTTTTATCAATTCGTCTCTGGTAAAGGAGCAACGTGAACAACGGTACAGGGCCCTTTCAGAGGGCCAGTACGAGCTGCTTTATGTGACTCCGGAAAGGTTCCGAAAGCCGGAGTTTCGCCAAGCACTGAGCAATCGACGGGTGGTCTTGCTCGCGGTCGATGAAGCACATTGCATCAGCCAATGGGGACACGACTTTCGCCCCGACTACACACGAGTCCGCGAGATTCGTGAGTTGTTGGGAAATCCGACCACAGTTGCCCTGACGGCCACCGCCACACGAAGCGTACAGCGGGATATCATTCACCAGCTGGGATTAAGCGAAGAAAACGTCCAGGTTTTTCACTCGGGAATTGAACGTCCTAATCTAAAGATAGACGTCAACGAAGTCTGGGGAGACGATGACAAACTGGCTCATATTCATGAAGTCCGCCAGCGCCACAGCGGAACAGGCATCGTGTACTTCACTCTGATTAAGACCCTAGAGCGATTCAGCGATTACTTCGAAGCGGAGCGGATAGAGCACTTAGTTTATCACGGCGAACTACCACGCGAGCAACGCCGCCGCGTTCAAGAGCGATTCCTGAGCGAAGACAACCAGTTGGTGCTGGCGACCAATGCCTTTGGGATGGGCATTGATAAATCGGATATTCGTTTTGTCGTCCACGCGGATCTACCTGGTTCGCTGGAATCCTATTATCAGGAAATAGGCCGGGCCGGACGCGACGGATTGCCATCCGAGTGCCTCTTGCTGTACGACCAGAGTGACTTGGCGACGCAGATGGAATTCATGCAATGGAGCAATCCGGATGTCGACTTCTATGCAAGGTTGCATGATTTTTTGAGCCACGACTTGGACTCCGTTCAGGCTTTTGGCATGGAATGGTTGCGTGAAAGGCTGCATGCCAAACAGAAGCATGACCGGCGCTTGGAAACAGCACTGGGGATGCTGGAACGCTATGGCGTCATCGAAGGCAGTTTGACGCCGCTGCGTGTCGATCGCGTGGGCCCACTACCGCCAGAATTGCGCGACTCCTCGGCCCTGTCAGCCAAGCTGCAGTCCGACCAGCGAAAGTTGCTCAGTTTGGTTCAGTTCTGCCGTACGCCGATGGATCGTCAGGAGTTCTTGCGCGAATATTTCCTTGGAACCACGACCGAAGTTGGAGAATAGACGCGCGTCGCTCAACACTTGGTAGCGCAAGCGATCAAGACCAAAGTACTTGACTTGTCACCAGCCGCATCGCGGCTTCTCCGATGGGCCTGTTTTGCTGCGATTACGCTGCTTCCTGGTGCATCTCGGCCGGCAGCGACTTTGCGGATTTTGAGGCGATTTCTTTGATAGCTTAAAGCTTTTTCCGTCGTTGACTGCGCGAACGAACCTCCCCCCTGCATCAAGCTAAGTGTTTAGCCGAAGTGATGGATGATGACTTGGCGTCTAAAGTGAAGGCCGGTCCTTCAGCTCGCTCTGCTTGCGAATCACCGACCTCGTAAGTGCGGCAGTTAGTTCAGCAATTTGCAGCACCGGCATTGTATAGTGAGAGAACAAAGTGAGAAGTCTAATTGCTTTGAGCAGCCTGTTGCTAACCAGTATTCCAGCGCTGGTTTTGGGTCAGGAAATTTGGGGTAATCAGTACCCTAGATCCTGCCCAGACAGTTGCCTTCGGACGGAAATCGGCGTGCTCGGGTTGTTCCGTGAACAGCCTGACGCTCAAGCCCTTGCCATCGACGAGAACCAGCAAGAACTATTCAATGCCACAGAGCTTCAGGGAAGCATGCAGTTTGGATTAAGAGTCATGCTGGATCTTCTGCATGTCTCCAATCACTACGGAGGAGTTGAGGCCCAGGTCGGCTACTTTGGCATTAACAGCTTGGATGCGGAAACGACCATCACCGCATCTCAAGTCGACACGATATTCTTCAACTCGATTCCCGCAGATCCCAGTCCTGTCGGCAACATTAGCTATTCTTCGAATATCTACTCGGCCGAGGCCAACTTGCGGTTTCGCTCCGACTATCAGTTGCGGCCATTAGTCGGCTTCAGATTCTTCAAGCTCGAGGACTCCTTTGACACCTTCTTGCACGGCACGGGGAATATCAGCCGCATTGGTGGCTTCTCCAAAACAAACAATACGATGTATGGCGGACAACTCGGATTCGAGTTGGACCAGCCCCTTAATTCGTATTGGCAAATCTATTCTCTGTGGAAGCTTGGCTTAATGGGCAACGACATTCAGGGAGCGGCGGAGGCTCTGGATGTATCAAGCAACGCGGTGGTTCGGAATTACTCGGACTCTGCATTCAGCACACTTTTCGAGGGCGGCGTAGGTCTAGAAGTCTGCGGTCCCTTTTCACTGCGGTGCGGCTACCATGTTCTATCAGCCAGCGACGTTGCCCTGGGGATCGACCAAAACGCGGCTATCAGTTTGCTGACACCCGATGGGACCGTCGCATTTAATTCTCAAACCTGGCATGGACTCAACCTGACCTGCCTGTTCGAGTTTTAGTGACACCCAGTCCGAGCGCCAGGACAGCGTCCGGCAACGAACCCTGCGGCATCATGCTGAAATCGGCCCAGGCCCGGCCGGTGGGTACTTCCGGCATAACGAACTGGCGAACTCTACGCTTCTTCGCGATTGGCGACTAGCTCTAACAGATCGCCGATGTTCCGGTGGGCTTCGATGGGATGGCGGAGTGGCAAATCCGTCACCACTTGATAGCGATTGCGTCTGCCAACACGCTCGCGAACCAAGTATCCCTGTTCTTCCAGGTCGAGCACAATCCGTTGCACGGCGCGTTCGGTAATCCCCACGCGGAATGCGACTTGGCGGAGCACCAAGTCGGGATCGGTATGAATCAGACCGAGTACATGGGTGTGATTGGTCAGAAAAGTCCAGCGATGCGAAGAAGTCGCACTTGAAGAGGTCCCGGTCGGTTTCGACTTCGGGGAGCCCTTGGTAGCAACCTCCGCGACTTTTTTCGCTTTGGCCGCCTTCGAACTTGTTTTCTTTTTCATTGCTTTTTTCCATTACCGCGGTTCGGTTGCTGAAAGCGGAGTGTCCGCTTCCGGAAAGCCCAGGCTATTGACAGCACCCCCAAAAAGAACCAGCAGCTAATTCTCAGGGCGATTCTCTGAAGGGCATTTGCAATATTTCTTGCATTTTTTGCGCCGCTCACTTGGGCCCTCAGACCGCACCTAAGCCACTGCCAATGACTAGTTTAGCACAAATTCCGGAATGTGGATTCGCGACACAAGCCCATAATTCTGCTCAATTTCGCCGCCCAGAACGACGACCCCTTATTGACGACATCGGTTTCGCCCTTTAACATTCGTGCGTCAGTTTTCAAGAAAGAAAGTGCGGTGCCGTTTATGACATGGATAGCAATTACTCCCGGTTTGTTGCTGGTGGTGCTGGGTCTACTCCCATTCTGGCATAGCCGGCGTTGGATGCCCAGTTGGATTCGGACCGTGGTTGGCCTGAGTGCCCTGCAATGCTTGCTGGCTGTAGCCATGTTGCTGGCTCGGGCGGCTTCGCTGCTGACGGGCGGCCAAGCGCTTGCAGGTCCGCCGCTGGAAAGCCAACTCGGCCTGTTCGGCGAATTCATGCCGCAATGGGATGCCACCGCGGTCACGATGCTGGCATTGGTCAGTTTTATAGGCTGGGTCGTATCTCGCTATTCTTCCCGGTATTTGGCGGGAGATCCGAATCAAGGACGCTATTTTCGCTGGACGGCGCTGACCGTGGGGGCCGTATGCCTGATGGCCACCGCCGGCAGCCTGCTTGCATTTGCTATCTGCTGGGCCTTGGCCAGCTTGGGTGTCCATCATCTTTTAATGCACTATTCGGACCGCAAGCCAGCCTCGGCCGCCGCTTGGACCAAATTCACCTTCAGCCGGGCCGGCGACATCTGCCTGATCGTTGCCTTGGCTGCTTTGCTTGGCGAGTCCGCTTCTACGCGGTTTGCCTCCTTTGGGCAAATTGCGGGCGATCTGGACATCAGCGGGATGACCTCTTCCGTTGTCGCTTGGTCGGTGATTCTTGCCGCTTGTCTGAAATCCGCGCAGTTTCCCTTTCACAGTTGGTTGCCTCAGACCATTGAAACGCCTACTCCGGTTTCCGCTCTGATGCACGCGGGGATTGTGAATGCTGGAGGGTATCTGCTGGTCCGCATGAACGGTTTCTTTGCAGAGCACACCGCGCCTCTGCTGCTGCTGGCAGTCATCGGAGCGACGACCGCCGTAGTAGGAGGCGTGATCATGTCCACACAGAGCAGCATTAAACGAAGTCTGGCCTACTCTACGGTGGCTCAGATGGGCTTCATGATGTTGCAATGCGGACTGGGCGCTTTCTCGGCCGCTTTCGTTCACATCATCGCCCACTCGCTGTACAAGGCCCATGCATTCCTCAGCAGCGGCAACGCGGTTGTAGATGTGCCCGCACCGCAGGCACAGCAGTTCGTCGATCGGTTTCCCAGACTCGCAGCCTGGCTGCGACCAATGCCGAGCATAGACGGCTGGAAAGCTGCATTGCTTTCGTCGTTGGTCACGCTGACCTGCCTGGGATTCGCGCTGTGGATCTTTCAACTGGATCCGGCTTCGAAACCAGCGGGATGGTTGCTGTGCTATATCGCCTTCCTGGCTTTCATGAGCGGTGCGTTACGGGCCGCGAGAAGCGGCAATCGGCCGGCCTTCGCCTTTACACTGCTGGCGATCGGCCTGTTATCAGCCACCTACGTGGGTAGCTACTGGATCGCAGACAAAATCGTCGCTCCGGCCAATCCGCCCACTTCGCTGGCCAGTTCCGCCGTGACTTGGCTCATCGCACTTGCATTCTTGGGATTGTTTCTGTGGCAACTCAACATGCAAACATCGAAGCCTGCGACTGGCAGCCTGGCTGAGTTGCAATCACGACTGTATGTCCATGCGGTCAACGGATTTTATGTGGAAGCCATCTGGTATCGCCTGCTCGGGTTCGGACGCGTCCGTGTGCAGCCTTCCATTTCGTCGCTTGAACAGTTTTAAACGTTGCAGCCGAGATCTGAGCCGCCAATCCAATCTCTTAGGAGTACCTGATTTTGTCGAACACACTTTCAACCCTGTCAATCGAGTCTGGTCTGCCTCTATCCGATGCCATTCCCGATTCCCAGTTGCTCTTTCTGAGTGAAGTTGTGGAGCGAGTAGAAGACATCGTGATGCCAGTCTGGCCGTTGAAAGACTATGTAGCGGTAAATCCGCATTGGAAGTGGATTGGACACGCATTCCTCGACACCCATCGCCAACTCCAAGCGATATCGAGCTTCGATCTGCTGCCGTCGCTGGCTGCCTTCAGGGAGCAATATCAACGCGGTCAGATTAGTCTTGCTTGTGTCCGATCCGCCATTAGCGAAAGCGACTGGCAGGCTCACTTTGAAAGTGCGGAGGAAACCGAGCTCTACATCCTGGGCCTGTTGAACGGTGAGGCAGTATCGGATCAAGGCGACTTTCTGGAAACAGCTTTGCTGACTCCGTTCGCCCAACTCCTGAGAGATAGCACGGGCAGAGATTGGCCCGATATGATTTCCCAGGAAGTTGGACGCTTTTGCGGCAGCTATTTTGATCGAGGCCAGGCGCAATGGACGCTACGTCGCACTGGCAAGCTCTTCTTAGATTGGCAGAATTACGCCTCCACCAATCGCACACCCGAGTTGTTAGGCCTGCGTGGATTCCGCAGCCGAGTCCAACAACTTCCCCAGGATCCGAAGGTCAGCATTCTCCAGCAACTTCACGCCATGCGAGTGCCGCAACGATGCTGGGAGGTCTACCTCCGATGTTTGGTCTATTCTCTCCCGGGCTGGTTCGCCTACACGCGCTATCTGGCGGAATCGCACGCGGACCAGGAGCGGCCGAGTGAGTTCTTGGAGCTGATTGCAATCTGTCTGACATTCGAAGCTGCTCTGGCGGACCAGTTTGAGGCAGAGCCCAACTGGAATGCGCTCACTGTCCAATCCGACCAGCCACTCGAACTGGATGGCGAACCGTCGAAAGTCGTTTGTGTTCGCTCAGTATTGCTCAGAGCCAGCGAACTGTCTTGGGAGCAATCGCTGGTATCCGAGATTTTGGAGGGACAAAGCCCTGGCTCGACCAAAGCAGCTGAATTGGAAGAAGCCAGGCCCACTCGCAGTCTGGCACAAATGGTGTTTTGCATCGATGTGCGGAGCGAGCGGCTGCGAAGAAATCTTGAGCAGTGCGACGCAGGTATCGAGACTTTTGGCTTCGCCGGCTTTTTCGGTGTGCCCATGCAGATCTTGCCCTTCGGCAGTTCGCAGCCAACGAATCAACTTCCAGTGCTGTTGCAGCCCCAATTCCAAGTCATCGAGGAACCAACCAGCCAAGCGGAATCCGCGGATCGGCTCTTACAAGGCAAAACCACCGCCCGGGCTCTACGTGCAGTTTGCAAGCAATTTGCGACGACGGCTGTCAGTTGCTTCACCTTTGTGGAGTCTCTCGGCTGCTGGTTCGCAGCGGCACTGGCGAAACGTTCTCTGGTTGGAATCGCAGGAAAATCAAAGCGCGGCCCATTTCGTTTGCAGAAACCCGAGCTGGATGGTCTTCCCGACAACGCCCGCGATTTGCTGGCACCCACACTACGTGGACTCAACCGGCAGGGAATTACGACCTCGCGGCAAGTTGAATTAGCAGCGGGCATTCTGAAGAACTTGGGATTGACCGATGGCTTCTCCCGGCTTGTTGTACTGTGTGGTCACGAGAGTCAAACAGATAACAATCCCCTGGCCGCCAGCCTGGACTGCGGAGCTTGCGGCGGACACTCAGGTGCCGCGAATGCGAGATTTGCCGCGACGCTTCTGAATCAGCCTTATGTCCGACAGGGACTATGCGAACGAGGATTAGAGATTCCAGCCGATACTCAGTTCCTGGCCGCGATTCATAATACGACGACCGATAGCATCGACTTTTTGGATACGTCGGCACTGCCAGAAACCCACGGCCCAGATCTGCGCGAGTTGAGTGAGCACACACGCCGAGCCAGTTGCCAAACGCGATTGGAACGCTCCCCGCTGCTGCAGGCCGCAGGCGAAGAAGATCTGTTGCGTCGAGCCATCGATTGGTCCGAAGTACGGCCTGAATGGGGGTTGGCAGGCAACGCCGCCTTTATCGTGGGCCCGCGATCCGTCACGTCAGCCTTGGATTTGCAGGGCCGAGCCTTTCTGCACAGCTACGACTATCGCCAAGATCAAGATGGCAGCGTACTCGAACTGATCATGACTGCCCCGATGGTTGTGGCCCATTGGATCAACATGCAGTACTACGTCTCCGCGGTGGATCCAAAGAATTTTGGCAGTGGCAGTAAAACCCTGCATAACGTGGTCGGAAAATTTGGGCTGCTTTCCGGAGCTGGTGGCGATTTGATGACGGGACTGCCTTGGGAATCGCTGCACACCGGTTCGCAATTCCAGCATCAACCCTTGAGATTACTATCCGTTATTGCGGCACCACGCGTCTACATCGACCGCATCTTGGAAAAACATCAGTTTCTGCAGGACTTGATTCAGAACCAGTGGATTCATCTGATCGCCCTGGAGGACGGCAGCCCCTATCGCTGTCGGGCGCAAGGTGCTTGGGAAAGATGGGATAGCCATCAGGCTTCCACTACCAACGAGGAACTGAATACTTCCGCGGTTCCAGCAACGGGCGCCTAGGATCTTCCACGCTATCACATTCAGAGACAGCAGGCATCGGCATCTGTCTCAACTCACTCGTTCTTTCCATCTCAGACCGAACCTTATAAATCGCTAGTTTTGAACTTAGGAGACATACATGGCTACTTCAGTTCTGGAAAAGACGCACATGCAAAACGCCTACCTGGATCAAATCGGCGAGTTGCCGAAGGAGCAAAAGCAGAGCAGTACCTGGCTGATTATTGCCCATGACGAACCCAGTTTAGTGCACAAGCTGCAAGATGCTCTGGTGGATTCACAAGCCATTCTACTGCGGGTACCTCAGTCTCATTGGAAGCGTGATCGAGAACTGATCGAGCAAGCGGTAGAAGAGACTCTGAAGAGTTCGGCTGTCCAACAAATTGCCCTTGTAGGCCATTCCCAGGCCAGTCCTACCGTCTGCAAAAGCCAGCTCTTGGGTGAAACATCCGGCCAGCAAAATGGCGATGTACAAGATAGCTACCAGAGATTGATGAGGGGTGTGCAGACAGCCCAAACGCAACGCGAGCAGGCTAAGCAGGATGTCATTCAACAATACACCTACCTGGCGTCCACTTCATGTGTGGCCGGTCCGGAAGGCAGCGAAAGTCCGGAACTGCATGCTTTCTTCTACATGGCGGAAACGGGTCTGTTTCTGAAATTCAACCCTGACACGCAAAGCTTTGAAGACTAGCCAAAAAGGGGCAGACAAATGTTCACCGCATCCCATGGGAATGCACTTCAGCTGATCCCAACAATCAGAACTGACCAGGCCCAGAGGGAGTGGCCGGTCCATACATCGATATCTGCGGTCATTGGTATTTTGACTTACAACCTTCCGAAAACCTTCAGCGAGTCGGCGTAGGCCGCGGTTCACTTCGGTTTTTGGGTAGGTTCTCAACCAGCCTTCGTAGGCATAAGCAATGGAGACTGTCATGCTGAACACGGCGACGCCGGAAGAACTGAGCACGGAGGATATGCAGGCTATCGAAGCCATTGATAACTATCATCTGCAACAGCTGGAAGATGAGGCAATTTTCATTCTCCGCGAAACGGTCGCCGAGTGTGAGAATCCGGTCTTGTTGTATTCCATGGGATAGGACTCCTCCGTCATCTTGCATTTGGCCTTGAAGGCTTTTTACCCTGACAAACCTCGCTTTCCACTGCTGCACATTGATTCGACTTGGGAATTCCGCGAGATGCTCGAGTTCCGTGACAGCTACGCTCGCGACACTCTCGGTCTGAAAGTCATCGTGCATCATAATCGTGATGGGGTGGAGCAGGGCATCAACCCCTTCGACCACGGAAGCAAGATGTATACCGATGTCATGCGCACACAACCGCTTCGCGAAGCGCTGACGAGCTATGGTTTTGACGCTGCAATTGGTGGTGGCCGTCGCGACGAAGAGAAGTCGCGAGCCAAGGAACGCGTGTTCTCGTTTCGAGATCGTGGCCAGCGGTGGAACCCGCGGATGCAACGTCCCGAGTTGTGGAACCTGTACAACACCTGGAAACGTCCTGGAGAAAGCCTGCGCGTCTTTCCACTCTCAAACTGGACGGAGCTGGACGTCTGGCAATACATCTTACGCGAACAAATACCGGTGGTGCCTTTGTACTTCGCTCAGCAAAGACCGGTTGTGAAGCGAGGCGACGACTGGATCGTTGTCGACGATCAGAGAATGCGACTCGAAGAAGGTGAACAACCGGAAATGAAGCAAGTCCGCTTCAGAACCTTGGGCTGCTATCCTGTAACAGGTGCCGTGGAATCAGATGCCACAAGTCTGCAGGATATCGTGCGTGAGATGCGGGAAAGCCGCCACTCCGAACGTCAAGGCCGAGCGGTCGACAAAGATGAAACCGCAGCCATGGAACGCAAGAAACGCGAAGGCTATTTCTAAGGCAAGGATTGGATTAGCGGCGGCAGTGCGTTACCAACCAGCCGGAACCAGGCGAACTGCTAGCTCGACTTGCATATGGGAGTTTAAGGGCGTTTACGCTCAGCCTGTATCCAGCCTCAAGCTTGTCGCCCCCTTTATTGACATCTTCCACTACGAACGGATTCTAATCGCATTACAGGCGAATCAGTCAGGAGTTCATTGTTCATGAATGCCATCACGCACAGCTTCCGATCACTTCCAGAAGAGCCAGACCACGGCGACGCACGCCCACAGAATCATAAGTCACCTGGCATTTTGCGTTTCATTACTTGCGGCAGCGTTGACGACGGCAAAAGTACTTTAATTGGTCGAATGCTGATCGAAGCCGGCGCGGTCTATGAGGATCAACTTGCCAGCTTAAGAAGCGATTCCGCCAAACACGGCACGACCTCAGAGGAAATTGACGCGGCTTTGTTGGTGGATGGCCTGGAGGAGGAACGGCAGCAGGGAATAACGATCGATGTTGCCTATCGCTACTTTGCCACTCCGCGACGCAAGTTCATCATCGCCGACACGCCGGGCCATGAGCAGTTTACTCGCAACATGGCTACAGGAGCTTCCACAGCCGACCTGGCCATTCTGTTAGTGGACGCTTCCAAGGGGATTTTGACGCAGACCAAGCGGCATGCATTCGTCGTTTCGCTATTAGGCATCAAGCATGCCATCTTGGCCGTCAACAAGATGGACTTGGTGGACTATTCGCAAAGCGTGTTTGACAAGATCTGTGATGATTTTGCCAACTTCTCGGCGGCCCTCAAACTGACCCATGTCAGTCCGGTTCCATTGTCGGCACTGCGCGGCGAGAACGTGGCTGTCGCGTCGGAGCAAATGAATTGGTATACCGGCAAGCCCCTGCTGGAGCTGCTGGAAAGCGTGCATACGGAGTGCCAGGAAAAACATCAGGCGTTCCGATTTCCCATTCAATGGGTAAGCCGACCAACCGACAAATTTCGTGGATACAGTGGAACGGTTGCGGCCGGTCAAGTACAGGTTGGCGACGCGGTCACAGTACTACCATCGGGCAAGCAAACCCAAGTCAGACGCATCATCTATTCCCACGGAGCGGAAGACAGGGCGGAATACGGCCGCTCCACCACACTCGTTCTCGAGGACGAATTGGACATCTCCAGAGGCGACATGTTGGTTGCCTCGGACGAGCTCTCCCAAGTCAGCCAGACAGCGGACGCAATGTTGATCTGGATGTCGGAGAAGCCGCTGGTTCCCGGCAGATCTTATTGGGTCAAGCACACCACCAAGCGACTGAGCGCGGAAGTTGAGATGGTTCATTACGAAATGGACGTCAATACCCTGCAACGTCGACAGGCTTCTTCGTTGAAGCTGAATCAGATCGGATTTTGCCGGCTCCGGACTGGTGAACCGCTGTGCTACGACGATTATCGCCGGAATCGACAAACCGGTTCATTTATCTTGGTCGACAAAGTCACCTGCGAAACGATTGCCGCCGGAATGCTACTGCAAGCAGACTCGGAGACCAGCGATGGCGATAGTTGGTACGCACGACCTGCCAACATCCGAATGGAACCTTACAAGAGTATGATCACGGATGAGCAACGGCGGCAGAGGACAAGTCAGAAGCCGTTTACTCTGCTGATCACCGGTCTGAGTGGTTCTGGAAAGACGACTTTAATGCAGCACTTGGAAAAGCAATTGTTTCAGGATGGAAAGACTTGCTTGATTCTTGATGGGGGCGATCTGCGAGGCGGTTTGAACCGGGATTTAGGCTTTAGCTCCGAAGATCGTTCAGAAAATCTGAGAAGAGCCGCTGAGATTGCCCGCTTGGCAAATCGGGCAGGGCAGATCTGTTTGGCTGCCTTTGTCGCACCGCAGCAGAAGATCCGAGCCCGAGTGCGGGATTTGATTGGTCTTGAGCACTACTTCCATGTGCATTTGACCACGCCGCTTGAAACCTGCCGGGAGCGTGACCTCAGCGGTCAATATGCTCTGGCAGATCGCGGAGAAATCCATGATTTCCCGGGCGTTAGTGGTGCATACGATGACCCGTCGGACGCAGACTTGCGATTGGACGGCTCGCAGTTCACGTCTGAAGAGCTCTGTCACTCCGTGATCAGCGCACTGCAGGGACGTGGTCTTTTGTGATTCCAGCCACCGCCACGGATGGGACCGCGGGAGCATTTGTGATTGTTTCAAGCTTTCCAGATGAAGTCACAAGAGGCGGAACCGCAGGAAGTTGAGCGGAGGTGGAGCTTTCTTTTTTGGTCGCCGGGTCTGGTCATGCTTAAGAATGCAATAGAAGATAGCATTCCGTGGCAAAATCGATTGTAGCCGCGGTTGTCCAACCGCAGCTTGAGCCAAAGACCCGTTTAGAAAGCTTCCACTTACTGGAAATTCTCCATGAATAGTGCTCCCGCCACAGACCGAACCTCCATGGATACGATGCGGCAGGAAATCCGGCTGTTCGGCTCCTTGCTGGGAGAGACCATCAGCCACATTGCTGGAGATGACGCCCTGTCGACTGTGGAGAGGATTCGCAAATTAGCTTGGGAACGACGCAGTGGTGAGATTACTGCGGAATCTCAATTGATTGAGATCATTAGCGGTCTGGATAACAACCAGCTGCGAATTGTCATCCGGGCGTTTACTCTGTTCTTGGACATTCTCAATCTAGCCGAGGACCGACAGCGGATTCGTATTCTGGCTGAAAGACGGCGGAAGGCGTTCCCCAACCCGGCCAAAGAGTCCATTGCTTCCGCGGTATTGGAACTGCAACAGGCCGGAAGGTCGGCGGACGACGTGGAAGCCTTGCTGAACCGCTTGGCGATTCAGCTGGTGTTTACGGCACACCCGACGGATACCAAGCGGCGATCCGTGCGGGGCAAACTGAAACGCCTGAGAAGCCTGTTTGAACGTCTCGATCACAGCGATACGCCTGAGGAGACAAATGAACTCAGATACCTGATCAAGATCGAATTGGCGAAGCTTTGGCAAACCGACTTAATCCGCCCATGGCGTCCAGGCGTGATGCAAGAAGTCCAGCGTGGGCTTTCCTTCAAGCCGGTGTTGTGGCAGGTTGTCCCCAAGCTACTTGAAGACCTGCGCAAATCGGTGAAGAGTGCGTTTGGATTGGATTGCTGCCAAGATCGGTCGCCTTTGACTTTTGGTTCCTGGATCGGCGGCGACCGAGACGGTCATCCTGGAGTAACCAGCGAAATTACCGAACAAACACTTGGCTGGCTTCGCCAGGCAGCCATGCAGTTTCATTTGGAAGCCTGCCTGGCCTTAATTGATTCGCACAGTATCTCGGAACGACAATTGATTCATGCTTCGGGACTGACGCGTTTGATCGATCATGCGGTGGAACGTTGGCCTATCTTGGAACAGGGACTCAACCGCGTACCGCCCAATGAATTGTGCCGCAAGTGGCTGGCGATCATTCACTGGCGGTTGAAGCAAACGGCCACGGTGGGGCTGGACAGGCAAGAGCCCACGGCGGGCGCCTATGCGAATGCCCAAGAACTGCTTCAAGACGTGCAGATTCTCTACGACGTGCTGGCCGATTTGCCCGCCGGAGATTTGCTCCAGTATGAACTCCGACAATGGATGGATCGCATCCGAGCCTTTGGTTTCCATTTGGCGTGTTTGGACGTGCGTCAGGATTCCGGCAGCTACCAACAAGCCATGGATGAAGTCTGGCAACAGTGTGGGATCTGCGAGACACCGTCCGAACTGAGTGAAAACCAGCGTCGGGAGCTGCTGACTCAGACTCTGAAATCAAAAGTCGAAATCCCGGACAATCAACTTTCCGATGACTCAAGGGAGATCATCTCACTACTGCGTTTGTTGCATCGCACGGCAAGTTTATTTGGCGCGGATGCGATCGGTGGTCATGTGATCAGCATGACTCATTCGGTTTGCGACATTTTGACCGTACTGTGGTTGTGGGAGCATACGCGTCCCACAACGAACGACTCGGCACCGATGGACCTGCACATCATGCCTCTGTTCGAGACGATTGACGACTTGCATCGAGCCCCGCAGATTTTGGATGACCTGCTTGCTAATGAGTTTTACCGCGAACAGTTGCAGCGTCGTGACAACAAACAGACGGTCATGTTGGGATACTCGGACAGCACCAAGGATGGCGGCTACGTATCAGCAACTTGGTCGGTTTACACCGCCCAACAACAGCTGCACGCTATTGCCG
>JANSWS010000451.1 GCA_024743355.1 bacterium | reverse complement strand
GGTCTCGGCTACACCAAGACGAACTCACACTTAAACTGCCGCCAGACACATTAGACAGCCAACTGAATGCGGACTGGACTCGATTGGCAACCCACGATGGGCACACGATTTGGCTGTGGGATCCAACTACTGGAAAGCTCTTGGACTCTCTACCGTTAACGGACGGAGAAATCTTATGTTTTGCCTGGCATCCCAACGGCACTCAGCTGGCAATAGGTTTGGACGATACCCAGCACTCCGTCAAGTTATGGGGCACCAGCGACGACAAGCAACTTGAAGATATAGGAAGAATCGGATCGCCACTCTTAGGGCTAGCGTGGAGCCCGAATGGGTCTCGCCTTGCCTGTGTGGGGTGGGAGCAAGCCACAGTCTTCAACTTTCAAAACGGAGATTCTTTTGAGCTCGAAGCCCCATTACGGAATCCGAATCATACTGGCGGACCTGATTATAGCGTTGGCTGGAGTCCGGACGGACGAAAGTTGGTGATCGCAATCCAGCAACGCGTTGAGTTACAGCGAAAGATGGAAGTGTGGGACATGGAAACCCAATCCCGTGATGTCACGCTAGATGGCGGCTACTGCATCGCATACAGCCCAGACGGCCAGACAATAGCCGGCGGGCAGTTACATCATCTAGTTCTTTGTGACCTCACCGACGACAAGACTCTCGATCCTCTGCCAGGCCATGCCCGCGCGATTTTTGACCTTGCCTGGAATCCGGATGGCACATTGCTGGCTACGGGTGCTGATGACCGAACCATTCGCATTTGGGATGTTCAGAGGCGTGAGCAATTGCGCGTGCTGGAAGGACACACTGCCTGTGTTCGCTGGGTAGAGTGGAATCGGCAGGGTGATCAAATCGCATCGGCCAGCGAGGATGGCACGATCAAGTTTTGGTCAGTCGCTCACGATGGTAGCCCAGAATCCATCGGTGATCCCTTGACGCTACCGGGGGTAACTTTGGTCTGGCATCCGTCCGGTCGCCAGCTGTGCATGTCGGATCAATGGGGCAGGTTCATTAACGTATGGGATTTCGATAAAAATTGCAGGCTAGAGTCGCTACGGACGGAACCTAGCAGGATCAAAAATGTGAGCCTCAGCCCTGACGGACGATACTTGGTGGCCTACAACGGAGATGGCACATTCAAGATCTGGGATTTAGAAGACACTCGAACCACGTTTCTTCTGCCAAATGTACGCGGGCAGAAATTCATACCTGGGGTCAGCGCTTGGGCCGAGTGGAGTCCAAGTCAACACCGCAGCTGGCTTGCCACCGCACTTCGCGGTGGAGTAGAGCTGTGGGACGTGCAGGCTGTCCGAACTGGCGGCGAAGCGCAGCCCAGACATCTGCGCACGCTCGGTGATGAAAATACGCGAAACCGCTATCGAACTTTGGCCTGGTCCAGAAACGGGAAACGCCTGGCTGCAGGTCGTAACCAGGGCGAGATCGAAATCTGGAATTTGGAGACTGGCGAGACCAAGTATTTGAAGGGAGGTCACCGTCGACCCGTGTTGAAGATGTCGTGGAGTCACGATGACAAGTCGTTGGTAACCTGCGGGTACGAAAACTACATCATTGTTTGGGATACTGGCAACGCAAACCAACGCCGTAAACTTGAGGGCCACACCAACACCGTAGAGTGGGTCGACTGGAGTCCGGATGGAAAACGGATTGCTTCCGCCGGTACCGACACTTCTGTCAAAGTTTGGGACGCGGAGAGCGGTCAAGAGATGATGACGTTGTTGGGACATGGCTGCTTCGTATCCTGCGTGGAGTGGAGCCCCGATGGCATGAGTTTGGCCTCCTCGGATATCGACGGCGTGACCATCATCTGGGATGCGCGAAAAGGATACGCCTACAACGAGATCGAGCTTGATACCTTGGGCAAGTAACCGACGAGGTCCTTTCTGCCGGAAGAGACCTCAACTAGGTGGAGATTCAACATCAGATCGGTTCGACTCAGTATCTACCGATGAACCGCTGGTAAAACTTATTGCCGAGGAAATCCTGGAAAGCCAGCTCGCTCGTGGAGCATCTTAGTCTCCATTGCAATCCGCGGTCTGGAGACGGCAGCTACGGCAAAGGAAGGTCGATGGCTACTTTGAGGCAACGACGGGCTCGTTAAAGTCGGTGTCCGGTCCTGCCAGATTCAATTCTTTGATCCAGATGTTGCGATAGCGGACGTCGTGGCCTTCGGCTTGGAGCTTGATGCCTCCCCGTGTATCGCTAATACCATTGCCCTGTTGGTCGTTGTCGCCATCGAGGCCTGAATTGGGACCACCCCACACGCGCTTGATGGCTACATTTTCATGCACTTTGCGGTCGTTGAAGTAGAGGGTCACCAGTGCCGGGTGGATCCGCTTCCCATCTTCAAAGCGCGCGGCCCGAAAGGTGATGTCATACGCATTCCACTTGCCGGTCCCATTGTAGGCATCGGCGGGGGCTGCCTGCTCATTGATCACGGCTCCCATCCCGTGAGTTGTATTGTCGCCGTCAAGGATTTGAATCTCGTACCGATTCTGCAAATAGACGCCACTGTTGCCGCCCGGCTTAGACACTAAGAATTCAACATGCAACCGGAAGTCGCGATATTTCTGCCTGGTGACGATATCAGCCGCTCCATACTTTCCACCTGCGGCTGCCGGATCATGTGTCATCACCACAGTGCCCTGGTCCACTGGATCCTGGTCCACTGGATCCTGGACCACTTTCCATTTAATCGGTAGCTGGCTGGCGAATCGTGGACCTTCCCAGTAAGTCCACTTTTCGTCGAGCATCTCCCGCGAGCCGTCCAGAATCATTTCGGCTCCAGGGACTGGTTTGGCACCCACACCAACCTCTGCCCAGCTAACGTTGGCAGACAGCATGCAAGGAAGAGCCAGGAACAATAGGTAAGCAAACTGGCGCGAGTAATGAGAAAGCGGGCACATAAGCGAATATCTCCCGAGAGATAGTGAAGGCCTGTGGTGTAATCTGCGTTCATTGTAATGCGAAACGCTGGTGTCTTGACTCTCGTTTCCGCTAATGGGTACAGGCTATTATGGCCACCGGCAGTGCGAGAGTCGTGCTGGACCAAGCTCTCTCGGCCGGCGGAGCAAGTCCAGTTTGGACTCGCTAGTGCTCTCAATAAGGGTGTGTCGTATGCGAACTAAAGCGGCGTCGGAAGTCCCTTTGCAATGCCGCTCGAAGTTTGTCACCACTTGCAGTGGTGACCGTCCATGGGTTGTGCAACTGACAGCTGGGAGAAAAGCAGAATTAGAGTTCTGCAAACGCGAGCGGCAGTTGGAAGCGGCTGTAGAAGCTGATCATGAAGAACCGACGAAGGAATGTTTCGCGACAGTTTATCTTTAGCCTGGAGTCGTTTTTAGAGTAGGACGGGAACCGTCGTCGCCAGTTGGTTGCTTCGGCACCGACTAGCGACGTCAGACAACGTTCTTAAAGTTCTCAGAGAGCTGCGACGCCAGGTTCAGGAACGCGGAATGCTTAATTCACCAGAAACAGGCATCCAGTGGGGTTTGTACGTGGGTGGAATGGGGGCGGCTAGCATCTTGGAAATTTCTTCGAGGTTCGACTTCAGTAGGGTATGTCGACGTTCCTCGATCAAACTGCGTCTGCGGGCTAGCTCAAGCAAGGGTACGCATTCTTGGACCGACCCGCGAGCGATAATGAAAGAGTTCTTGCGGTCAGTCTTGGTGAAGCGACCGTTGCCTTCGGCGATGTTGGCGGAGATCGAGAGGGCGGCGCGGTTGAGCTTGTCCAAAGGGAAGCCGTAACCGCGGGAGAATAGCTCGGTAGCCGAGCAGACCTCGTCGGCGAAGTCGAGAGCCTTTTGGTAGACCTGAAGCTTCTCGAACTGGAAGGTCATCTCGCTGCTCCCGGGGAAGAGAGTAGTGAGTAGAGCAGTAGACCGAGTAGAGGGAGAGAAAATGTGCGGCCATGAACGTCTTGGACCCTAGAGAATCTCCGGGGTTTGAACGCTCTACTGCTCTACTGCTCTACTTTCTCTCCTCTACTCTCTACTTTGGCTTTCAGCCAAAGTCGGGGTGATAGGATTCGAACCTACGACCCTCTGCTCCCAAAGCAGATGCGCTAGCCAGGCTGCGCTACACCCCGAACGGCTAGAAATCTATACGAAAGTTGAGATTAGGGCAATCCGGGCTGCTTCTCCTGGAAATTCGGCTCTTCCCGCCACGAAGGCCGGACTCGGCAGGGCTACGCGAAGTCGTAAGGCAGCTGTGAATACCCGCGGGTCGCCCCTTTGAGCTCTCACTCGAAGGTTAAGACAACGGCAGCCATCCAAGGTTCGGCGATCAAGTGTCAGGCGTCAGGAGCCGGGTGTCGGGTGTCGGGTGTCGGGTGTCAGGTGTCAGGTGTCAGGTGTCAGGTGTCGGGTGTCGGGTGTCGGGTGTCGGGTGTCGGGTGTCAGGTGTCAGGTGTCAGGTGTCAGGTGTCAGGTGTCAGGTGTCGGGGGCCGGGTGCCGGGTGCCGGGTGCCGGGAGTCGGGGAGTCGGGGAGTCGGGGAGTCGGGAAGTCGGGTGTTGGGTATTGGAAAGTGGGGTGCTTGTACTTGGCGCGGCTGGCGTTCGGACCGAAGAATGGAGCCGGGTGACAGCCGTCGATGCGGCTATGCAAGCGATCGTTTGAACTCAAGGTCGTGGCTCATAATGAGGTAACACGGACCGATCGGACTTGGCAGGCTTGCCAGCCGTTTCCGTGAATTTCGCAAAATAGGTGGAGAGAGTGTCAGACGCAGTCAGCAAGCAGCCGCGGAATGAGTTGTCGAGCTTTGCGGTACTCGGAACCGGTGCACTAGGTGGCCTGTACGGTGGATTGCTAGCACATGACGGCAATTCGGTTCACTTTTTGGTGCGGAGTGACTTCGATCATATTCGCGACCATGGACTCAAAATCGAAAGTCCGCTCGGCGACTTTGCTCTGGCTGCTCCCCAAATTTACGCCCAACCCGCGGATCTGCCGCAAGTCGATGTGGTGATTGTCGCTTGGAAGACCACCAGCAATGCGGCTCTGAAACAAGCTTTGGAACAGACTTGTCACCCGCGAACAATCGTGCTCGTACTGCAAAATGGTTTAGACGTCGAGAAAGACGCGGCGGCAATCGTGGGAGACGAAAATGTACTCGGCGGCTGTTGCTTCTTGTGCAGCAATAAAGTCGGCCCGGGACATATCCGGCATTTAGACTACGGCACCATCGTGTTCGGTGAGTACGCGGCCGAGCTGCGGGGGGCTGTGAGCGATCGGATGCGAAAGTTGGAGGCCATCTTCCAGAGGGCCGGCATCGATCTGCGACCGACAGAAAATCTACAACAGGCGCGCTGGAAAAAACTGGTCTGGAACATTCCTTTCAATGGTTTGAGCGTGGTGCTAAACGCCAATACGGAAGAGATCATGCAGGATCCGCAGGCTCGCCTGCTGGCCGAACAGTTGATGGTCGAAGTCCGCCGAGCCGCGAAGGCCAATGGTATCAATATTGAAGCTTCACACATTGAGCACATGCTGGAAGCAACACGCAAGATGGTGCCTTACGACAGTAGCATGTCGCTGGACTTCGTAGCCAAGCGTCCCATCGAAGTCGAATCAATCTTCGGCAATCCATTGCGAGCCTCCCACGCAGCAGGCTATCAGCCGGAAAAGATCGAAATGCTCTACGAGCAATTATGTTGCTTGGATCGCCGCAATCGGCGGGTGTGATCCCAGTTGTTCCGCTTAAGTTTCATGTTGGATTGTTGAGTGTTTGTTGGGTCGCCGCGTGGAATTTGTCCGTGGCTGTCAGGGGGCTGCTGGCATACGGGGTCGCATGCGGCTGCACGCTGGCCGTAACATCGCTCCGCAGATGGAGGTGTTTTTGCTTGGCTTCGCTGGGAGTGGATTGGGAGCAGGCGGAGCTTGTTACGAGCCTACTTGGTGCACCTGAACAAGCTTGCGTTCGGGCGTAGCTGAGAATGTACAGCCGCCGAGTGCGAAGTGCCGTTACGGCTGGGGTGGACGTGTTTCTGCGGGAGGTTGCAGGAACCCGCAATGCAACGGGACATTCCAGCAATCCCTGAGGCAACGCCTTGCACAGCTAGCCCGCGACTATCGGG
>JANSWS010000116.1 GCA_024743355.1 bacterium | reverse complement strand
GCGGGGGGCAGTCCATATTCTGGAGCGGTGGTCTAACGCCGCAGGGTGATGTGCAGATGGAAACGGTGCAGGAAACTCAGGACGGAAACATGAGTGTCCTGGCCGAGCGTAAAGTCGGGAGCTTTGTCGGCCAAGGATCCTTCAACCTGGACTTCTTGCTGTACGCCCTTGCCGGTTTCGACTTAAGTATCGTTAGCAAGGCCACGCTGGAAACTCTACGCTTGCCGCCTCGAGTATTGACTCCCTTCTTGGTCTTCATCGTTGTTAGTCTGATGACCCGACGAGGCTCGCAGCATGTCTTGGATCGCTACTATGCAAAAATGAAAACAGAAGTCGATCCCGATCCGGAAATTGACCGACGAAAGCTGGAGGCTGCCTACGCCAATCCCAGTATGTATGCCGATAAACGATTGTTTCCCGGTACGGATTGGGAGTTTCTCAAGCCCCGCAGCATCGATATTGCCGGCTTCGTGATTTCCGTCATCGTCTGCGGATTGATGATCGGCCTGCTGGTCTTTTTAGCAGGTATCGGTAGCTAGAATGGTTGGAACAAAGCTTGGTTCTGGCTCGGTCAATTGCTTTGTCAGAGCTCCGAGTCCGCTGAGAATTCGCGAGGCAGACTCAATTCCGCTTTCCGCGCCGCGTCGCGGGTCGTCAAGGAAATCATGTCGCGGCCAGGAGCGGTTGGGTCCGGCTTGACGGTCCAAACCAAGCGTTGGTCTTCTTCGCGCGTATCTTGCACCGTGGTCACAGGATTGCCAAGTTTGGCAAGCTCGGTTAACGCTGCACGCACGGGCTGATTCTCGATCGAGAAATCGCGAAGCTGCTGATTGCGGGTGATGCCGGCCAGCTCAAATGCATCACCGTCCAATTCGAATCTCCAGGCCTGGCTCGGCGGCAGACCGTCGTTGGCTTCCAATCCAACTAGCCTCAACGCTTCCTCGATTGGTTCCTGGTCAAAGCTCAATCGTATCGGACGAGCCAAGAATTCATCCAGCCTTTGAGGGGTCGAGCTTGGGGATTCCGAAACGTCTGCCGTGGGCGCCAATGCCTGGGCTGCAGTTGACAACGTAGCTCCCGGTTGCATGGCCAGCCAACTTGATAAGAGTAAGTTTGAAGCGGCTTCGGTAGGTAGGTAGGTATTGACGATGGTGACTTCGTCTTCGATGCCGACGCGCGTGTATTCCACTGCCAGACGTAACATCTGCGGATAGCGAAAAGCCAAGCCCCGCCAGGCTGGGCTCGGTGGCTGCGAGATAAACCAATTCTCTATCTGATTGGGCAACTCCTGAATGCTGGTCAGCAAAGCTTCGGCGATCTTACCGCTTATCGGACCCGAGCTGGCCAATATTTGCCACTCGATGTACCAGTCCGGCGACAAGTCGGATTGCACCAGGCTGGCCCGCACGTCTCGTTCCAGCCATTGCGAGGCTATTGCCTCCAACTTCGTTGGTAGCGACTGCCACACGCCGCGTCCGTCGGTGAAAAGAAAAGATGGCGAGGTCAACAAGAGTATGTCCGAATCTCGACTGGTCCATTGCCAAAGCTTTTCCAAAGCCGGGAGCATCGGAGGCGGTGCTCCGTCCATTTCCTGGACCTCGGCCAGCAGCTCAGCCGGGCCGATCGCCAGGGAGGTTACCGTATCGGTCGTTTCGGATTCTTGCGAAGCGGCAGCTTGGATCGCATCGTCATCTTTCAAATACAGAGCAGTCTCTCCGGAAATCAGCAACCGGCTGTCAGCTGGCTCTCGAATCACCTTCCAACCGGCGAGCAAGTCGTCGGTTGGCATGCCTGCAGAAAGTTCGAGCTTGGTCACCATCTGCGGGAATTCGCCTTCCATAAGCGGCGGGTAGAAGGCAATCGTCATTCGGCTGACTTGGTGCGGGTTCAGCGAGCAATTGCTGAGTATTTGCTGAAATCTGGCGACAAATTCCATATCGGCTATGGCAGCCAATTGCTCAGGCAAAATCGATGTGGAAATGTCGGCCAGCCGCAGGGACATGAACATTCCCGATCCCGGCGGCAGCAGACTCAGATCAATGGGTTCTGGCGCGAAGGGAGGTGCCCATAGCTGCGTGCCTTCGGCTGGGGACAATTCATAGAAATCCAGGCGTGGGTCCCGTTCTTCGGGAGCTTTGGCAGGACTGGGAGGCGCCACATAGGGTGGTTTACTTGCCGTTGCGGAAGGCTTGGAACTCCGATCCAGCGCACCGCTAAATTTCAAGGCCAACAACAGTAGCACCAGAAACCCACAACCTCCGACTACAGGGATCATCCACTTCTTGCTAGCCTGGCGTCGCTTGCGACGAGGAATTCCGCTGCGAGATTTGTTCCCCGCAGCCGAAGCCTTGATCGACGCAGTGGCTATCCTTTGGCTGCGCTGCTCTTCACTCGTCAGTTTATTAGAACGAGCTTGGACCTCGGCTCTGGGACTGGCGCTGGTAGCTCGCTCGCGATCAACCTGCTTCCGGCCAGGAGTCGGGGTACTCGACTCCTTAGTCATTTTGGGCTGGGTTGGCTTTTCCCTCTGTTGGCTAAGAGGTGAGTGCGAAGCCTGCGTCGCGGTTGGCTTGGCGGCGAGTTCTGACGCAAGGCGGCCCTGGCTGAGTCCCTTCTCGTCTACAGCTTCCTCTTGTACTGCTTCCCGGGCGAGAGCCGCGGATTCGGGATTTGACTTGGTAGGTAGACGGGAAGCTTCTGTACGTCGGGCCTTCTGTGCTTTGGGTGTCTGCTGGCGATGTGGCGGTTTCTCCATGATCGATGCCGATGGTTGAGGTGCCACAGCGGAAGACGATGGCTGCTTGCGGTCAAGCTTATCGGCTACGGAGATGAGAGCCTGGTTCAGTTCGACGGCACTGCGAAAGCGGGCGCTCGGATTGGGCGCCAGGCAATGAGCGAGGATCCGCTGTAAAGGCATTGGTAACCCCAGTTCCTTGGGCAGTGGCTCAAGGCCCGTCGAATGCGCCTGGATGACGGCTTGGGGATCGCGACCATTGACTCTCGGGAGACCGGTGAGCAACCACCACCAAGTGCATCCGAATGCAAAGACATCCGTGGCTGGCGTTGGAGACTGGCCGGGGGCCGCGAATTCTGGGGCCAGAAACTGCATGGGATGCAAATCGCCCAAAGCTTCATCCAATATCCCCTTCTCCTCGAACGTCGCCGTCTGCCCACACAAAGGATCGGTAATCAGCAAGGCCCGCTTGCCATCCCAGGAAATGCGATCCGGCAGAACACGTCCGTGGACCAAGCCATTACGGTGCAATGCGCTCAAGCCTTGACTGATCTGTGTCAGGATCGTGAACACGGTCAAGACCGATGGACGTGAACTCGAGAAATGATCCGTTGCCAAGCAGATCTCACTCCGATCGCATCTCATCAGCAATTGAGATGCACTGTGCTGCAAATTGGGATCAAGGGTTGTCGCATTATCCATCGGCAAGCGTTCTGGCCCGAAGCTTTGCAGCAGGCAAGGATCACTGACCTGAGCCAATTGTCGGCATCGCGTAAGACTTGGGCCGGCTGCCTTGAGGGCTTGCAGATCTTGCAGCCCAAGCGCCTTAACCCAATAGAGCTTGCCGGGCTGGACATTAGCCTGTTCTTCCGCAGCCTGTCCTTCCGCCCAGCCAACTTCCAACCAGCCAGTGAAAGGGCTTTGCTCTACCGGCTGGCGGATGATCCAAGGCCCCTGGCGGAGAGGGCGGCTCGAAGGACTGCTCAGTGTCTGGGCTTGATAGTGCGTCAGAATTTCCAGTGCAACCAGTTGTTGCAATACTTTGACGCCATCCAAAGCGTCAGCCGCCTGCATGTATCGCGCAGCCTCCGCAGCCCAACGCCTGCAGGTGTTGGTGTCGGCCAGCCCCTCGGCAGTTATTCGTTGCCAGAGTTCGATACTAGAAAGAGGCATGCTTTAAAGACCTGCTGGATGTGCGAGATCATTGAATTGTAGTCGAAATGGTGCCGAGTCCGGATGGACTTGGATGCCAGGCTCTGCCAGTATGTTGTAGCCCTGCACTCCTGAGAGCATCAACTTCATTCGCTCCGAGCATCATCAATTGGGCGTAGGCATTTGCCGATTGCATGGATAGCATGGAGTGCGAGGGTGAGTGTTCCAGGCGACTGCGCCGCAGAGTTCCTTCTGCGGCTGTTCATTTTGCGTTCAAGTAATTTCAAGGTGAAGATTCCGTGCGAGCTAGCGAAGCAACCGAGTACTACTTTACCAAGGCAGCGGATGAATTAGAGCTGCCGGAATGGCTGCGGAAGCTCATGCTGACTTCCAAGCGTGAAGTGGCTGTGCAAGTCGTTTACGAACGGGATGACGGGAGTGTGGATACATGCCTGGGCTATCGCGTTCAACATGATAATTCCCGCGGTCCGATGAAGGGTGGACTTCGCTACCATCCGCAGGTCGATTTGGATGAGGTGCGGGCTCTGGCGAACCTGATGACTTGGAAAACGGCCGTGGTGAACCTGCCCTACGGCGGTGCCAAAGGCGGAATTACGGTCGATCCACGCTCGCTGTCCTTGAAGGAGAAGGAGCGATTAACGCGCTCTTTTGTCGATGGAATCCACGACGTGATCGGTCCCGATTCGGACATCCCGGCTCCCGACATGGGCACGACCTATCGCGAAATGTCCTGGATTCGCAATCAGTGGGAGAAATACCATGGATTCAATCCAGCGGTTATTACCGGCAAGCCAGTAGAAGAATATGGAGTGAAAGGCAGGGAAGAAGCCACGGGCCGAGGTGTCGGGCTCTTGGCCGTCAAGGCACTCAAACGCGTGGGAATGCGTCCTAAAGAATGCCGGACCGCGATTCAGGGCTTCGGCAATGTGGGTACCCACGCAGCCAAGTATATGCACGAAGCCGATTTCCCAATTGTGGCTGTGAGCGATATCAGCGGATGTTATTTCCGACCCGAAGGCCTCGATGTACCGGATATCGTCCGCTACTCCCTAGCCCATGGCGGACTGGAAGGCTACCAGAAGGCTGAATTGCTGCCTCGTGACGATGTGCTCACGCTCGACGTCGATCTGCTGATCCCCGCCGCGCTAGGAGGTGTGATTCATGAAGGCAACGTGAACGACGTCAAAGCGAAAATAATCATCGAAGCCGCCAATGGACCGACCATGCCCGCAGCAGACCAGACTCTAGCCGATAACGGCGTGATTGTGTTGCCTGACATTCTGGCGAATGCAGGTGGCGTCACCGCCAGTTATTTCGAGTGGGTTCAAAATCGCCAGCATTACCGCTGGAGTTTGGATCGTGTCCGGCAGGAACTGGATCACACGCTGAGTGATGCTTTCGAGCAAGTCTGGCAAGAGTCGGTGTCCAGGAAGATTGACCTGCGAACCGCGGCTTTCATCTTGGCGGTGGCCCGAGTCCAAAGAGCCCACGAGTTGGTCGGACTGTCTTGACCATTAGAGTCCCGACGCAGCATGGTTTCTGCTGCCGCTAGCGAACTGGTTCCGCACCAACCAACGCTCACACAATACTGGCCACTGACTTGCCCCAGGAACGTTGGCTCCCAACCCGATTCCGTGCTTGCCAGCAGCGAATATTAGCAGCTCTGAAGGAATCTGATGTTGGACTAGGGCGGAATAGAATCGCAGACTGTTCTCTGCTGGGACGACCTGATCTTCCGCGGTATGCCAAACGAAACAGGGCGGAGTGTCCGAGGTGACTTGCTTCTCATTAGACAGGTACTCGATCAGGCTTGGATCCGGTTCCGGCCCCAGCAAGTTGCGTTGGCTGCCGCGGTGCGACTCGGGCTGATTCAACGTAACCACAGCGTAGCAAACGACGCCAAAATCGGGGCGACAGCTCAATCGGTCAATTTCATCCTTGGCTTCGGGATCGCCCGTGTCGAAATGCGTCAGCACAGTGGTGGTCAAGTGACCACCAGCGGAGAAGCCTAGAACACCGACTTTGTTCGGGTCGATGTTCCATTCTTCAGCTCGGTGACGGGTCATTCGAATGGCTCTTTGCGCGTCGAGCATCGGAGCGGGATGGCCATAACCACGGCCGCGATGCCGATAACTGACGATAATGCCAGCCATGCCCATTTGGTTGGCCCAGCGGGCAATTTGATGTCCTTCATGATCCATGGCCAGCGTTCCGTAACCCCCTCCGGGATAGATAACGATCGCGCCCGAGGGTTCTGAAGGTTCTGATTGCGTCTCGGGCAGGTAGACGATTGCCGTTGGAACGTCTTTGTCAGCATCTCCCAACGCGCCGGGAGCATCCCCCTGCCATAACCGGATGGTGGTGAAGGATCGTTCGATATCTTGTCCCGCGACTGAAAGCGGCCAAGTCAGGCCGGCGGTAGCGACTGTCAGACACAGTAACAGTCTACGGCAACGCAACATCACACTCACTCCAATGACACGAAACAGAAATGAACCAACGGTTTATAGTTCGCGCTGCCGACGATAGTGTTCCCGCGCCGCCTGCAAAACATGCTTGAGTGGAAACACTTGCTGAACACCATTTTGGTCGGGATTCAAGGCGGCGTACTGGATCCCCTCGCGATAGCAGTCCACCAGAATCTGAGTCAATTGCGTACCGGCATACTGCTGTATCATTTGGGGTTCTGCGCAGTTTCGGGAGGCATACTCGGCCGCTTGTTCTTCGGAGCTAAACAATGCCAGTGAAGGCATGTTCTGATCTTGAATCCACCACAGGGCAAGTTGGGTTTCGGGGGGATCGCCCAGGATGATGAGCCAGGGCTGAAGTTCATTGGAGCCGGGAATGTAGGACATAGCAGCGTCAAATTCGAAGGTCTGGAAGAACAAATGCTTATCGGCGAAAGAAAACGGTCTCACAAAGAGCAGTAGGATATCGGGCAGCCGACCCTGATTCTAATTCAATTCGATTCTCCCCATCCGCCTCCGCCTGGCGTTTCAATCGTCAAGCGGTCACCGGGATTCACAGAGACGGTGCAACAGCCCTCTAGTTGCTGAGTGGAGTTCCCCGAATGCAAAACGTTCAAACCTGTGGCACCCGGTTCGCCGCCGTGCAGTCCAAAGGGTGGAAAACGCGTGCGTCTGGAAGTCAATAATGAAATCGTCACGGGCTCGAGGAACTCCAACTCCCGGACAACGCCTTCGCCGCCTGGATTTTGGCCCTTGCCTCCGCTGCCAGTTCTCAGATGGAATTGGCATAAACGGATGGGATATCTCGATTCTAAAATCTCCGGATCCGTGAGCCGGGTATTGGTCATATGGGTATGCACACCGCTGGCTCCGGGAGCCTTGGCCGTAGCGCCCGCACCACCGCAAATGGTTTCATAGAATCCGAAGTTTGAATTGCCAAACAGAAGGTTGTTCATGGTCCCTTGAGACGCTGCTGCGGCGTCAAAAGCGCCCAGCAAAACGTCCACGACGCGCTGCGAAGTTTCCACGTTACCGGCTGCCACCGCCGGGCTCTCGGCCACGGTAGCCCCCGGTTCGGGGTTCAAAATACCAACTGGAATGCGAATATCGACAGCCCCCAGGACGCCTTCGTTCATCGGCAGTTCGTCGGCGATTAAACATCGCAAGACATACATAACGGCGGCGCTGACAATGGACGGATTTGCGTTGAAGTTGGTCTGGCTGGTTGGGCCACTGCCGGCGAAGTCAATTCGCAGTGAAGAGCCAAGCTGCAGTGAAGAGCCAGGCTGCAGTGAAGAGCCAGGCTGAAGTGAAGAGCCAGGCTGAGAGGCCGGGCTGTCAAATTTTGACCATTTATCTTTGCTTACGGTGACAGCGACCTGGATGGGCGTGCCATCGTCCAAATGGTCCTTAAAGACACCATGCCAATCCGATCGTTGGTCCAGGAAATTTCTCACCCGCTCCTCCGCGGCGGCTAGAAGGTGTCCGGCGTATTCGTTCAGTTTCGACCATGAATGACCGGCGGCAAAGCTGCACAGCAACTCAACACCACGGGCGTTGGCAGCCCGCTGAGCAGCAATATCCGCCATGTTTTCCCGAATGTTTCTAGGCGGATAGCTCGCGTCCCGCAGCAGCGCGATCAAGCTCGAAAGATTGTCGGTGCCTCGAACGGAGAGCTTCATCGGAGGAATGACCACGCCTTCTTGCCCAAGCTTGCGCGCGTCCACCGACATGGATCCCGGCGAGATTCCACCGATGTCGGCATGGTGAGCGCGATTGGCGACAAACATCTCGGGTGATCTCGACTGAGCGTCGGCGAACACCGGAGTGACCACCGTAACGTCGGGAAGATGCGATCCGCCGCAATAAGGATCGTTGGTGATGAAGCTGTCGCCTGGCAAGATCTCTGGGAATTTGTCACGTATTGCTCGGACTGTTTGTCCCATTGCTCCCAGATGCACCGGAACATGCGGGGCGTTCGCCAACAGTAAGCCGCGGGAATCAAAGATCGCACAACTGTAATCGCGTCGCTGTTTGACATTTACGCTGACCGCAGTCTGTTGTAGGACCAATCCCATTTGAGTGGCGATCGAGCATAATCGGGCGGCATAGCAATCGCGAAACACCGGATCCAAAGGAAGTGTAGGCAACGGGTCCGTTTTTCGTGCGGGCGTGGCGTCAGACACTCTTGATTGGCGATCTTGACGGGACATGCCGATTGGAACGGCCTGTTGCGCTTGTTCGGACCACTGCCCGTGGGGAGGAGATAGTGAAGCATGCATGCGGCGGAGCACCAACGTGCCATCCGACCAGGCTTGTGCTTGCCAATTGGCTTCTACAAACAGCGTCGATCCTTCATTCAGTACGATGGCCGGGCCGCAAATGAGCTGCCCCGGGGAGATTGCATTCCTCGCAATTGTGGGAATGCCTTTTTCCATCTCCAATGCCCGTTTGTCGCTGACCGGGGAGGCGGCGGCCAGTTGGTGAGTGCCGGGGGCCGTGCATTCAATTCGACTGGCAACCACTTCCACGCCATGCTCGCGACGGTCGTAACCGAAGCGTTGGCGATGCAAGTGATGAAACTCGGAGGCTATTTGCTCTTTATCCGCCGTCTCCCAAGCCCATGTCAGTGTGGTGTCGGTTCCCTCATAACGCAACTCGAGCCAATGCAGGGATGTGATTTGACTTGCTGCGGCACCCTGAGACCGAAGTTGCTCATTTAGCTGTCGGGCCTGGCTCTGAGCTTGTTGGTTTAGTTGCTTTAAATCACAGCTTTCCAGAGATTGATAGACCGGAATGGCAGCGTCGGCTCTTTGCGGGGCCAATCCCATTCCCAAAGCGCTCAGCATGCCTGCTTCAGGAGAATCGATAATCTGCTCAATCTCGAGCGTATCGGCAATCTCACAAATGTGTTGGCCCGCCGCTCCTCCAAAGCCTGCCAAAGCATGCGTTCTTGGATCTGCACCTTGCGCGATGGTCACGCTCCGCACGGCTCCAGCCATCTGCTCAATTGCGATCTTGCGAAAGCCTGTACACAGATCCTCGCGTGAGCTGATGCTCGTCTGCTCGCTATGCGTACTGGCCGAGAACTCCTGCATGAGCGCGTCCAAGCGAGTTTCGACCGCAGCCAGGTCCAGTTGAAACGGGAATTGCTCTGGTGGGATTCTTTTGAGGTAGACGTTTAGATCCGTCAAAGTCAATGGCCCACCTCTACCGTAGCAAGCGGGGCCGGGCTGTGCTCCAGCGCTTTGCGGGCCGACTCTTAGGCTCACACCATCAAACCAGCAAACAGAGCCTCCGCCAGAAGCTACCGTTTCAATGGGTAAGGTGGGTGTCAAAATCCGCACACCCGCCTTAGTGGATTCATATTGCAGATCATGTTGGCCTGCCACGCGGCATACATCCGTGCTAGTTCCCCCCATATCAAGCCCAATAATCTCGGGAATTGAAAGCGATTCCCCCATGGCCCTCAGGGCGCACACACCACCAGCAGGTCCTGAAAGAATGGAGTCTTTACCCGAGTACTGATTCCAAGCCACCAATCCGCCGGCACTGGTCATGACCTGCAGATCAAAACGCGTCCGTGAATCTTGTGGCGAGGCGCTTGCCGCTTGCCGAATTAACTCGCGCAAATGATTGCGAATGATCGGACTCAAGTAAGCATCCACCACGGTGGTCTGAGCCCGGGCAACGATCTCGATTAAGGGAGCAATCGAAGAAGAGATGCTGATCTCCTCAAATCCGATCTCGCGAGCAATGGTCGCAAGTGCATTTTCATGCTCTGGATTGACGTGGCTGTGCATCAAACAAATGGCCAGCGAATGGCAGCCAGCTTGCCGAGCTTTTTGCAGTTCCGCCCTTGCTCTGCCTTCATCCAACGGAATGAGAACGCCTCCTTCGGCATCCAAGCGTTCGTGAACCCCCAGGCAGTAATCGGCCAAGGGTTGTGGCTTGATGACGTCCAGACGAAATAAATCGGGTCGCGTTTGGTCGCCAATCGCCAATAGATCCTCGAAAGGAGACGTAATGGCCAACGCTGTCTTGGCTCCACGCCGCGTTAACAGGGCGTTCGTGCCCTTTGTGGTTCCCAGACGCACGCGCAACGCGGGCAGGGACTGTTGAAGGGGAATGCCCAGCAGACGGTGGATCCCCAAGACTGGAGCCTCGATATTTGGATTCAATTCGAATCGGTTATCGGCTTGGTTACCGAGTGGCCCACCATCCAGACGACAAACACCACAGGCGAATTCTTGCACCCTGCGACGTTCTCGCTCCACGCCGTGAGGGTCCAGCACCAGTAGCGTAGCTCCAATCCAGAAATCGTCGGCGTCTGCCGATAACTCTTCCGCCATGTACAGGTTGGCGGAATCGGTTGGGGATAAGGAAATCGGCACGCGGCCGCTGCTGAGCACCTTGCAGCGGCGTATTTCTTGGGATGGATAACGCACGTAGCAGTCCGTAAACGTGCCGCCCACGTCGATCCAAGCATCGTATAGTGAATCTCTTGTCACGTTACTGTTTCTCTGCTCTCGCAATGAATACCTCACACCCCCAACTTGCGCATCTTGCGTTTGCGATTCGTACCGATCCAACGTGCCAGAGGTGATTGAAGCATGGCCGGCAGCAAAATCAGATCCCCGATGATGGCTCCCGCCAAGATCAAGATCATGAGCAATGCAAACTTGCTGGTCGGCAGAAACTGACTGAAAAAGAAGGGCAGCATGGCCCCTGAGCAAATCAGCGTGGTATGTGTCATGGGGCGGGCACAGGCCGTGATGGCCTTTCTTACCGCCTGCTCTGCACTGTCACCAGCGGACCGGCTGCGAAAATACCAAGTCAAGAAATGGAGTGTGTCGTCCACCGCTATTCCCAATGCGACACTGGCTGTCAAGATGCTGGCCACGTCCAGTGGAATGCCCAACCAGCCCATGCCGCCAAAAACTAATGCCACCGGCAGGAGATTGGGAATCATGAGAATCAGTCCGCTCAACGCACCTCTGACAATCAACATCATGACGGGAGTAATCAATGCGAAGGCCGCCGCAAAACTTGACGCCAGATCGGTGATCAGCGCGTTGTGGGCATTTTCCACCACCGTTCTCAAGCCCGTCAGCTCGGTGGACGCGCGCATGTTGGGCCTGGCTTGGAGGCTCTCTTGCAATGCCTTGCCGGCGGTATCCTGAAGCGTGTCACGGATTGCCGGGTAATTCTCGCCTCTCAGACCACGGACTCGAATCGTCAGCCGCCAAACGCGTTCCTCGTCGCCTACCGAAAGAAGATTCTGTTCCTCCAACTCGCCTAGTCTGCTCTCCAGTATGCGACGTAAAACAGCTCGTCGGACGGTATTCCGAGTGCCCTCTCCCTGGGGTAATGCGGGCAAGAATGAGACCGCGGACAGCACACCTTCCACGCGTTCGAGTCCCAGCAGCTGTTGCTGTATACGTTCTAGCGTTGCCAATTCATTCAGCAGATCGCTCTCGCTACCGCTGTTGTCTGTGGACGGTACTCGCAATAGAAACTCAAGCGAATTAATGGGGCCGATGTGCTCGCGAACCCAGTGCAGGCTGCGGACTGCATCGCTGTTCTGCGAGAACATGTCCTCAAACTCAGTAGACGTTTTGAGCCGCGTGAGACCGATCAACGAAATTGCCAGACAGCCAAGCCCGATCAGTGTGATGGGCGTGCTTTGACGTCGCGTCCAATTCGCGAGCCACCAGATGGGACGTTCGCCAAGGTTGCGCTGCCGAAGTTGGCGTCGTGCATCGGCTATCTCTTCGCTACGAGGACTGACTTCCGGCTTCGGTCGCCCTGTCAATCGACGCAAGCCGACGGATCTCCAAGCGTCCAGCGAGTAATTGAAGGCCAGGGTCGCGGCCGGAAAAGTGCATAGCAGCACCGCCGACGCTAGAATCAAGGACATGGCCGATAGCGTACCGAATTGCCAGACCGGCGCCAGTTGACTAACCGATAGCGAGGCGAATCCGAAAACGGTGGTAAGTGTAGCCAGTACACACGGGGTTGCTCCTAAGCGCAAAGCACGCACCCCGGAGGTCGACTTGCGAAAGCCTCCGTTATCGACAAAGTAATTTGTCAAATGCACGGCAGCAGATAACGTCAGCATGAATACTAACGTGGGGACGACGACCAGCACCGCAGCCATCTCGCCAACGAAAATCGAGATCATCGCCATACCAATCAATTGGCCGGTGCCGGCTAGAGAGAATACCAGCAGTGTCAGCCCCCAGCTTCGCAAGCAGAGCCACGCCAACAGCAAGGCCAGCATGGTCGAAGGAGCTACTAGCAGTCGCATTGCGGAGCGGCTCGATTGGTCGATCATGTGCACCTGGTAGGGTTCACCTGCCAGCACAAGATCTTTCGATTGTGGTCCCAATATTCTGGCTCCACAGGCTTGGACCTCTCTGATGACCTGACTCTGGTTCATACTCGGACGCGTAGCGAGCCTCATCGTAATGAAACAGACGCCATCACGGCCGATGGCAAATCCTCCCAGCCGCCGCTGAATATCCTCCAGAGAAAGAGCTACTTGCCGTTGGTCGCGGTTGGATGATTCATTGCCTGAAAGCTGCCGCACCAGTGTTGCCGAATCCTGGATACTCGCGATCTTTAGTTCAGGAGAGTCGGTGGCCAGCTGCTGCAAGGCTTCCACCATGGCGGGCAAGCGTGGGTCATCCAAGTCACAATCGGGCCAACTCACGATCAGAAACTGGTCACTGCCGAATCGCTCGCGAAATTCCTTGTAGCGGCCTAAAGCCGGGTCGTCTGCAGGCAGCCATGCCTCGACTACCGACGTCCCGTATTGCAAGCGAAATGCCCAAAACACAATGGCTGGAAAAGCCAGTCCGACGCACAGCAGGCAGATCTTAGAAAAGCTTATTAGAGCCTGTGAACTGACGACTGGATTACCGAGAATGCGTGCACCTGCTGGAAAATTCTGAGACTAAAGAGCAAAGGGGTGATTAGGTCCGCAGGTAGTTGCTTCGCCAAAAAGTCGCTGCTGGACAGACTTGGAAGGGGCCACCGAGCGTCAACGAGTCGGTGCCATTTTTCGGCAAAAGTCCTGTTGCCTCTCACCCTCGCGGATCCTGGGTGGCAGGACTTCGGATTTCAGTCGCTGCCATGGACCGCAGTAGCAGGATAGTTTACGTCATGCAGACCGGAATCGATATGCTGTCTAAACGCGAATTCGCGGCATGCAAAACCAAACTACTTCGATCGAACAAACCCTGGCGGCGTGTCGCACCGTAGCAGTGAAATCTGCCTATCTTCCGAACGAATCGCCGCCCTAATGGCTACTATTTCGTGAGTGCCATGCATGCCAGATACCGAGAGCAAACGAACATCTCTTGGCTGAGCGCTCGCAAGCGACTGAGCCTACACCTCGGAGGGGTGGGTGGCTGCGAGCGCGGAGAAAGGGCGGCGGCGTTGGTTGTCAGGGGCACTTCCGCCAGCCCTTATGGTCGAACTTCGGGGAAATTCTAATTGATCGGATTCAGTAAAGTTTGCCGGTTGAGCAGTCGATCACAAGCATGTGCAGATAGGGTTTCGATCCGTGCTGGGTTCCATACGGGAGCCCGATAGCGGCTTGGGCGATCTTGACGCACGCTGTCCACGGCATTATGCTTCGGCGATTAAGTTCTTTCTCGCAAATGACTTATGGCGTTTGTGGGGTCGCCGAGGAGCAATGTCTAAGTGACCAAAAAAGAGATCGTAAAGACGATTTCCGATAAGACTGGGCTGACGCAACTCCAGATCAAGGAGATTGTGCAACTCACATTTGACGGCATCATTGAAACCCTGTTGGACGAGGGGCGAGTAGAGCTTCGCAATTTTGGCGTATTTCAGGTCAAGAGTCGCAAGGCGCGGAAAGCTCGCAATCCCAGAACCGGCCTGCAGGTAGATGTTCCCGAAAAATATGTGGTGACCTTCAAGCCCGGGAAGGAAATGGAAGCTCGCGTCCAAGAATTGGAAGACGCGATGAATCGGAAGTCACAAGCCGAAAGGCTAGGCCACGAGGATGAGGGCTCTCACCCCGAGGTCGTGGGAAAAACCTGGGAAGAGGGCGATCCAAACCCCTTCCAATGATGCTCAATAAAACACTTGGGTTTTGTTCGAACGGACGAACGCCCTTCGCGAAGTTCACGGAGGAACTAGGGATGCGACGCTGGATTTGTGCTGCCTTGCTTTTGGGATGCGTTTCGATGGGAAGCGGATGCATTCTTCCCATGTATTCGGCCTTGCCTGAGCGTCGAGCCGAGCAGTTGGTCTATACTTCCGAGAATCTGCGGTTGCTGCTTCAAGAGTGGGAAAGATTCTGGATGATCGACCAACCGGACCATATGACGCCCTACCGTGTTCACGGCGGGGTGATCTAGACTGCCGGTCTTAACTCCACGCTTGCTCAGTTCTGCCTGGTTTGAATTTGCGGTACCCTGGAACCCTTGCGTACCGCTAGGGCCTGGTTGCGAGGAGCCCTCGGGTTGCTCGCATCTTCCGAGCTTCCCGCTAGATACCGGCGAGCTACTTTTTCTAGAGGCCGGTAATCTCTTATTGGGCGCATTCACACCGCAATCTTGTGATCGCTTGCCGGACCTCTTGGACCGCGGCTCGACAGTGCTGTTTCGATCTTCCCGCTATGTCTCGGCTGCGAACTCCAGGCCCGGGCGGATCGGCATCCTGCGGTTGGCGGGGCGAGGCTTCCCGGAAGGGGTGTTTTTTCTGGTGGGGTCCGCAGCAGCCAAGGCCAAAAGGTCGAATTCTGAGTACACTGCGAAAGGCGGTTTCGCTCCTCCCGTGTAATCGGCTGTGGTTTCTAAATGGCGGTTTGGAAACTCCTTTTCTTCCCCGTGTAGGTGTGGTCGTCTCATGTGGCAGGTGATCATACACCTTGCACATGCTAGCAACTCTGCGTGGTACCCATGCATCCATCACGGCACCAAAATTCGAGTCGGATAGCCCGGTCTCGGCTCATCTTGGAGCGCTGCCAATGTTTGTCGGTGCTGCTGTCGAGCATGTGGATGCTGTCGATGTCGGGCGTCGCGGAAGCTGCCAACCGAGGCCCGGCCAGCTTGCCACAGGTGCAGATGATTGACGAAGCCGTTGCCCAGCAGTGGCAGGATTATGGTCTGCAACCTTCTGCCGATGCAACGGATGGCGAATGGTGCCGTCGCGTCTACTTGGACCTTATCGGACGCGTACCGCTGTACCAAGAGCTAACCAGCTTTGTCCGCGATCGCGACCCTGGGAAACGCGAAAAGCTGGTAGAGAGCTTGTTGGAAGATAGCAACTATACGCAGGAGTTCGCCCTTCACTGGGGAACCATCTGGAGCAACATCCTGATTGGTCGCAGTGGTGGCAATGACCGTCGCTCCCTGACCAGCCGTGAGGGCATGAACAAATATCTGCGTGACTGTTTCGCCCGCAATAAGCCCTACAACCAAATGGTGTTCGAATTGGTGTCTGCCACGGGAACCACCAAGCCGGGTACAGATGGCTTTAATGGAGCGACGAATTTCCTGGTGGACAAGGTCAACGACGAGGACGCCACTCTGGCTACGGCGGCCACTTCACGTATTTTTCTTGGGCTGCAAGTTCAGTGTACGCAGTGCCATAACCACCCCTTTAATCAGTGGAAACAACAGAAGTTTTGGGAGCTCAATGCGTTTTTTCGCCAAACACGCGGGCTGCGAAGATTCGTTAACGGTGGCCGCGACATTGATTTCGCGGAATTGGTGGACGAAGACTATCCCGGCGAGAGTGGTCGACCGGAAGAGGCGGAGATTTACTATGAAGAGCGAAACGGGCTGACCAAGGTGGCATATCCCGTATTTGTTGACGGTAGCCCGATCGAACGCAGCGGTTATGTGTCGGATGTGCGGCGTCGCGAGGAACTGGCCAAGCTCATGTTAGCTAGCGAGTATCTCGACAAAATGATGGTCAATCGGATGTGGGCGCATTTCTTGGGGTATGCCTTCACGCAGCCGATGGACGATTTGGGACCCCATACGATGGTGTCGCATCCAGAGCTGTTGGAGGAACTGGCCAAGGAGTTCAGAAAATCCAGCTATGACATGAAGTCTCTGATGCGTTGGATTGTCCTTTCCAAGCCCTATCGGTTGTCCAGCCGATCGACGTCACGCAACGAAATGGACGATCCCAGTTTGGGAGAAGCCCCGCAATTTAGTCGTTTTTATATGAGACAAATGAGTGCGGAACAGCTCTACCAATCGCTAATACGCATAGGAGGGCAGCCCGAAGGCTCCTTGGAGCAGCAGCAAGCGCAACGTGATCGGTGGCTGCAGCAATTCACCGTGGCTTTCGGAACCGACGAAGGAGACGAAACCACAACTTTTAATGGCTCGATTCCCCAAGCATTGATGCTATTTAATGGCGATCTGGTGAAGAGAGCGATTGCCGTAGACGAAGGGTCTTGGCTCTACCAGCTTGCGGGCAGCGGCCGGAAGTTTGGGGATCAGGTCCATGTTTTATTCGAGGCGGGACTGGCAAGAAGGGCGACTCAGGATGAGCAGCGTGCGGCTCAGCAATTGGTGATGCGGGCCGGCTCGCGGCCCATAGAAGCTTTGCAGGACTTGTGGTGGGCCATATTGAATAGCAATGAGTTCATTATGGTTCACTAGTTCGATACAAAGTGCCGCACAGCGTTGCCCACTGGGGCTGCAGTTCAGGTGCGTAGGTTTGTTCTGGGGATAACTCATCAAAAAGGTGATGCGATGCTTTGGTGGAATAATTCAACACCCGGAGGAATGACTCGCAGGCACTTTATGAAGCATGCCTCCAGCGCGTCGGCCTTGGCGGGTTGCTCGTTGGCGCTAGGAAACACAATGCGCCTGCACGCGGATGAGCTGAAAAGGCAGCACAAGTCCGCCATCCTTCTTTGGATGGGTGGTGGGCCGGCTACGATCGATCTGTGGGATCTGAAACCTGGGCAGCCTACCGGCGGTCCATTCAAGCCCATCGCCACCAGCGGTGACATGCAAATTTCCGAGTGCTTGCCTATCTTGGCTAAGCAAATGCATCATCTGTCCATCGTCCGCTCGATGAGTACCCGCGAAGCGGATCATGATCGAGGCCGGTACTACATGCACACTGGCTTTGTTCCCAATCCCAGCGTCGAACATCCGAGTTATGGATCGGTAATTTCACATGAGCTGATGGCAGATCGAAACGATCTTGAGATTCCACCTTTCATCTCGATAGGCGGCGCCAGCGAAGGCCCCGGGTTTCTGGGAATGGCTTGGGCTCCTTTCTCGGTTAGTAGTAACGGACGCATCGATAACTTGGACATGCGGCTGAACGATTCCCGTCTGACGCAACGGATGCGAACTTTGGATCTCATTGAAAAGGGCTTTGCGGGACAGAATCGCGGTCCGGCAGCCACGGATCACATGAAGGTTTTGAAGAAAACCTTTGATCTGATGACCAGTCAGCAAATGGAAGCCTTCGAGGTCGACCAAGAACCTGAGGCAATGAAGCAGCTCTATGGCGATTCCGACTTCGGCCGAGGCTGCCTCATGGCTCGGCGGCTGGTGGAAGTTGGAGTGCCCTTCGTCGAAGTGAATCTCGGTGGTTGGGACAATCATCAGGGAATCCACAATATTTTGCGGAACGACAGGCTGCCTGTCATGGACAAGGCCATGGGAGCTCTGGTGCAGGATTTGGACCAGCGGGGACTACTTGAAAGCACGGCCATCGTTTGGATGGGCGAATTCGGCAGAACGCCGACGATCAATGGCAACGCGGGCCGCGACCATTATGCTCGCGCCTGGAGTGTCGTCGTGGGTGGGGGAAGCATTCGAGGCGGCTTGGCCGTTGGTGCCACCGACGAGGAGGGCCGAAAGGTCATCACCGAGCCGTATTCCGCCGAGGATTTAATGGCGACAGTCTGCAAGTCCCTGGGAATTAATATGGAAACCACCTATCAGAGTAAGAGCGGACGACCCATGCAAATTGCCAATGGTGGCAAAATTATTGAAGAATTGCTGAGTTAAAGCGGGCCCCTTGAGTTAGTTGCTTTGTGATTTTGCTATTTAGCACGTAGGATTAGAGAAAGCTTTACCCATCTAAGGAATTACATCGCCGGAACAACGAGTGGCAACAGATAGCAGTATTTTCAAGCTCAGCAATCTGGACGCGGAAAGCCAGAGCATTGGGAATCACCAGAAAGAACTTGAGCTCGCCGAGCTAGTGGAACGCCACCAAGTGGCCGTGTGGAGGTATCTCCGCGCCCTAGGTGCCGAACCCGCCTTGGCCGATGATCTGACCCAGGACACCTTTCTGGAAATTATGCGGCGTCCATTGCAGCAGTACAGTGATTCGGCAACGGCCAGCTATCT
>JANSWS010000649.1 GCA_024743355.1 bacterium | reverse complement strand
TCGATGACTTGCGTTACCTCGTCAGCTTTGTCATCCCCATCGGTATCTCGCAGGAAGATGATGCGGGGTTCATCGACTACCAAAACACCATCTTCGTAGAATTCAAATCCAGTGGGACAGATCAATTGGTCATAAAAGGGGATGCACTTGTCCGCCTGCCCGTCGCCATTGGTGTCTTCGAAAATCAGCAGCTTGTCACCTGGCTTTGCCGAGCCCGGGAGCCATTGGGGATAGTTGATCATGCAAGACACCCAGAGCCGTCCCTTGGTATCAAAGGTCATTTGGGTGGGGTTGGCGAATTCGGGAAACTCCCTTTCCGAGGCAAAGAGCTGAACTTCAAAACCTTCGGGCACGCTCATTTGAGCGATAGATTCTTCGGGTGAAGGGTAAACGAGTGTTTTGGGCTCGCGCATCTCCCGGAAGGCATCATCGCGAGTGCCGAACATCGTTTCAGGAATGAACACTTCGCCAGTGTTGGTATCATCGGGTTGCTCAGGCACTCCTTTGCCGGCTGCCAGATCCCAAATATAGGCATCGCGAACGGCAACCATCTTTCGAATCTTCTGATATTCTCCAGGAAACGTCTCGGTGTCCCAGGTTCGGCGGCCTCCGTAAACGTACCAACCGTTCAGCATGCGGTAGTCCTGCAAATGCAGCCAGGACTTGTCATTCACCCAGCGTCTCACATCGTGGAACTTGGATACGTCCATCCCCGTGGGATGCTCGTTGCCGAACAACTGGCTGTCGGCTTCGGCAGCCACCAGGCGGTCTCCCATTTCATTGTGGTGGACGCCATTGATCGTATACTGCGAGCCCGGCTCCTCGCCGAAGGCCTGCAAGGATGGGTGAAACACATCGATAAAGGGGTAATTCAGCTCTTCGGCCAACTCTCGAATGGCCTTCGTGTAGAGTTCCAACGCGGTATTGTTCTCCTGTCCATCAGGTAGGTGTTCGCTGGCCGCGTTTTCAAAGGCTATTGGGGAAACGAGTACAAATCTCGCTTCCCTGCCCTGCTTCGAGAATTTCTCGCGATGATCTTCGATCCACTTACGGTACTGCTGTTGGAACTCGGACAAATTCTGTTCGGAGTTACCGGCAAAATGTTCATTGAAACCAAAGAAGCAGACGAAACACTCGGGACTGAAAACTTCCATGGGATCGTCAATCTTGGTGTAGTTGTCGGGCCGCTGTTGATTGCCGACTTCATCAGCGGGCCAGCCAAAATTGCGAATCAACAATTTCTTCTCAGGAAATCTGGTATGCAGAAGAGTTTCAAAGTAGCCAAACAAATTCATGCGTTCGGCCAGTGAACCACCTACGAGTGCAATGCGTTCGCCTTTTCGAAATTCAAAGCCGTTGCCGGCGGCCTCGCCGCGGACGGCGGCGGGGCGGGGTCGATAATTCCAGGTGGGACTGTTTTCCGGATCAGGACTTTGGGGGCTCTTACCCAAATCGAGGTCTTCAGGACGCAGATTCAAGTTGCGAAAATATGCATCGTCGCGGATGAAGCCGTAGAAGCTTGGGTAGAAGGCATCCACAAACGCAACATCTGCCTGCGACGGTACCTGTTGATCGGTCAAAAAGTAAGCTGCATTGACGATCAGGCGTCTCAGATCTTCATCGACAAAATCGACGGATGCCCCACCGGTCGTGCAGAATGACGTGCCCGTCTTGCGACCGTCGGGTGATGTGTAGGTGTGCAGCCAGGCAAAGGGTTGTGCCGGTTGGTTCAGTTCCCCCTCCATGTTGGGCGAATCGGGAGCCAGTGATTCCGTCACCGCTGCTCGCAACAGTATCTCGTCGGCCTCCGTCAAGTGAATAACCCCATAGACATCTGAGGGACAGAATATCGGTCCAACATCTTTCAGGATGGGATGCTGCGACTTGCCCTCAGCGACCAAGCTCCGCGCCCCTTGAACTTTGTGCTTGCCATGGTGGCTGACCCAGGTCTCCCCGAGAATCTTCAAGCCGAAATCCTTGTAGGACAATCCGCCAAACGACCCACTTCCTTGAAAGGCGTGCGTTGACGTGCGGATGCCGATTACTGGCTTGCCGTTGTTCAGGTATTGAGTGATATGAGCGGCCGCCACTGCATCCGGGTCGCGAAAGCGGGTGCCAATGATCATCAAGTCGGCTTCCGCCAGACTTTCCCAGCCAACGATTCCCTGTTGATTGTTGGGATCGATGTAGCCGGAGCCATCAGCCGCCAAGGCGAAGAGCACCGTGCATCGGAAGCCGTGGTGCTGGCTGAGGATCTTACCCAGCATCGGCATGGATTCCTCCGTGCGATACTCTTCATCGCCTGAGATCAGCACGATTTGCTTACCATTGGCCTTCTCTTGAGAAGGTTCGAAAACCAGTCGGTCGGCCCCCCGTGCCAAGTCCAGGGGAGCAAGCAGCCCAAGACAAAGGCTGCCAACAAACAACAGGTTCCTGGTGGAATGAAACACGGGACTGCTGAATTTCCAGTTGAAGTGCATGGTATCTACAAATTACCGCGGAGAAGGAAGCTGAAAGTGGGAAAGATGCCAAGCGGCGGATCACTAGCGCGCGTGAGCCCAGAGGCTGGCCATTAGATGGTAGGGCAGGTCCGAACGGGGACCGGCGGCAGGGCCGAATCCGCTTACTTGGGGTCCCTTATGATACTCGAAATCCGGTCCTCAGGATTGTTTCTCAGGTGCCCTCGCCGAGGAAAGACGGGGATTCCAAAAAACAGCGGAGCCCCACGTTTGGCTG
>JANSWS010000244.1 GCA_024743355.1 bacterium | reverse complement strand
TCCGCAAGCTACGAACCAACGAACCACTCACACAAGCCGATTTGGATTCCCTGGAAGGCATCCTCACCGACAACCAGATTGGTACGCCTGAGTACATCGACCAAGCGAAGCGAGAAAGCCAAGGCTTCGGCGTTTTTGTCCGTTCTCTCGTCGGCCTGGACCGCGAGGTAGCCAAAAAGCTGTTCGGCGACTTCCTTCAAGGCAGCGACTACAACGCCAACCAGATCGAGTTCATCAACCTGATCATCAACCAACTTGTCGACCACGGCATCGTCGACGTTTCGCTGCTCTACGAATCCCCTTTCACCGACATCGCCCCCCAAGGCCCCGATGCGATTTTCACCAGCGAACAGGTAGACCGAATCATGCAATTGCTCGACGACATCCGAGCAACGGCTACCGCAGCGTAACCATTGCGAGCACTTACCGGATTGTTAGAGACGCGACCACCAGGTAACCTTCTCGCCGCATGCCCGCTTGAGAGAGCCGGGGGGGCTAACTGGAAAGGTCTATCCGCGTCCTCGTCACGTAAAGGGTGACTTCGTTCAGGAACACCTACGCGCCCAATGGAAGGTAGCGCATGACACACGGCAAGGGTAAAATGCTAATCCGGAAAGGGCTGCTTTCCATCCTCGGTCGGTGTAGTTTCGCCATTGGAATTGCGTGAAGTAGCCAAATCCGCGGCCTGATCTTGCACGTCGTCTATCGCGTCGACAAACTGCTCTGTATCCACCATTGGATCCGAAGGAACTGCGGTGGCAGCGATTTGCAAAGTTGTTTCGTGTAACTCGACAACATCGGAGATAGCTCGGCCCAAAACTTCGAAGAAAGCGATATACTCCTCAACTTTGGAAACATCTGGCCAAGAAAAGTTGGTAGAGGGATGAGCAATCTGGTTACGCAAGTCCATAAAGTTATTGAGATACTTCATTGCTGCACTTTTCGCCTCTGGAACACTGGACGTCCCCAGATGAGTTCTCATACAGGCTTGCTCAGCAATCGATTGCCAGATATCTTTCGCTGCGATTCGCTCGAACAAAGTTCTTAACGTCGGTGGCCGCATGTTTTCGTACGTAATCGAAAGACATTGCCGATTTATGTTCGTCACGCCATTGTTTGCAGCCATATTTGCTGCAAGATTCTTAATGAATGATTCTACTCCTTTGTCGCCATGACCGTACTTTCGCGGCTCCGACATCACGGCGGCTGTAAGCTGTATCAATTGCTCCCGCATTACTTTGGGCATGTCGGCAAACCGGTTGCATTTGTTAGCGATAATATCGCACGCTTGTTCGAACCTTTCGCGAACAAAGTACTCAAAACGTCCTCCGAGATACAAAACAAGTGCACCGGAGAGCATTACCAAATCAGCATGACATCCGTTTATTCCATCATGCAGGCCGCATGCCTGGGCGGCGAAAGGATCCACTGGAGAATCCGGTTTAGCAGTGGCCCGAAATGACCGAATCTCCTGGAGAAAAGCAAGAATTTTCTTCACCTTTGCTAGATCGTCTTGGAAATCTTGCAGAATAAGATCCATTGCACTCTTCCCTTATCCCAGAATCTCGTCAGCGAGTTCCACACGATCTTTAATAGCCTCTACTGTATTGCCGCGGCCTATAAGAATGTTGTATTTCCTGGGCTCGCTAAGTGCATCGGACAACCGTTCTTGAACGCCATCTTTTTCTGCAGCTGGATCGCGGTCGGGACTTAGGCTTAGGGCCACCATCAGTGCATCGAAGAGTGGCCGACTTAGACGTCCTGTCTGGGGCAGAACGAACGGATCACCATCGAAAGTCTCATCAAGGATTCTGAGGCAGGTCATAAATTGCTCGGAAAGGCGGTCAACGTGCTTTTGAGAATCGGTCGAATGCCGGTCCATACACTTGTCGAGTAAGCTCCGGATCGAGCCTTTCAGATTGTTCTGTATAGTTTCACGAATGGCAAAAAAGCGAAGGACCAATTCACAATCCGCCATATTTCGGTACATAGCATTGCGATTTAGTTCCTTCGGAATCTTTTCATTTTCGTCTGGAGTTTGTTGGGGGATCCGCCATATTCGTGTAAACAAGTCGCTGCGCGCAGTATCGGCAAGCATACGATTGAACTTGCCCGGATATAGAGCGTTACGCATTTCTTGTGGATTTAGCCGTGCTCCACCGGTGTTCAAGCGCCGGAACAAGATCATGCGTACATCGTGTTCAGAGTTCTCGGGGCGAGTTGTTTCAGCCAGCAGTACAATTGCCGTAATCGAGCGACGGAGTAAGCCTCGCTGAATAGTTGCATTTAGGTCGTTGTATCTGCGGCCATTTAACTCTTTGAAGAATTCCATTCCGGTGAGCGCGAAATTGTTATCTAGAAAATCACGGATGGTCTCTAGTCGTTGGCGACCATCCATCGCTTCGTACTGGTTGTACTGATTTTCAAAAAGAAAGATTGGCGGCACAGGAATGTTCATTAAGAATGATTCGATGAGCTGCGAACGTCTTTTGCGATCCCACCGTGTGCGCCGCTGATATTCGGGCGAAATGTTGATGTAATTTGGATCGTTAAGCGATTGCTTCAAAGTGTGAAGTGTGAAGTCGATGGTAGATCGCACAACGCGGATTTGACTAGCTGCGTATTTAGCCTCAATAGGCTCATTGGAATCTTCCGGAAGTTCCTCCTCGTCCTCTTCTTCCTCAAACCATTGCTCCACTTCTTCTTCAGTAATTCGTCCTTCATCCTCGTTGTCGCGCGTTTTCGTACGCTTTTTAGCCATCCCTTCCTCCTAGACGCAAAAAAATTCACCAATTGAGTTGCCGCTCGCTCCCATCCCCACGGTAGAAACAACGTAGGCGTCCCGTTCCAGGTTAACCTCGCCGCTGGACACTTAGAAACTCACGCTTGTTTTTGAACTTACGCTCCAACTTGAGCGTTTGCTCCTCGAATTAGCCTGAAATGAATTGAATTATCGGGCTCTCTTCAGTGTGTAGAGGGAACTTTTTGAATTCGATCTTCTCCTCGCGCCCACGCGACGTACTATCCGTCGGGCCTACCGATGCCAGTATCTGCCAGCCGGCGCAGTTCTTCGAATCGATTGGCCCGGACTGCTGTCTCTCGGCGTTCTGAAAAACATTGAGTTGCCATCTGCAGTGAACCCGTGCATTGCGGTGGCGCTAAACTTCTCGTGCGCCCGCGCCTGAGGATTGTAATCAAAAACCCTGGAATAGCCCAAATCCCCACGCAAACGCCACCAGCACGCCACATGAAGCCGAAACAGGCTACGGGAGCCACACGCCACCCTGAGCGATTCTCGAGGTCATGGTGGTTTACGCGGTAGCTAACCCTTCCGCGTTCCCTGCACCTGCCTCTTGCTCGCGTTGCCTTTCAATCCGGTCGCTCTCCGTCCCGGTTTTGAATCGATGAGGAAAGCAGCATCTCGCTTTTCCTGTTCGGTCAATTCAATGACCATTTGCGTGATGGTCGCTTCGTCGGCTTGGTTGCCTTTGGCCGCCGCGTTTGGGACAGGCTAGCGGGTCACCCGTCTCCGGGACGTTTGAAAGTGTCCCAGGTGCCACACGACTCACCTTGCGTTTCGTTGGGTCTTAGGACGCTTGGGACGTTATTTCAGGGGTGGAAGGAATCAACTTTTCGACGCCTTCCGAGAGAGTCCCAGGACGCCGAGAACACGCCGCCGCGTCTGAGAATCCGCCGACCGATAGGCAAGCAGCAACTTGCGTTCATCGTCGCTAATTTTCGTTTCCGCAGTACAGGACGCAGTACAGGACGCAGTACAGGACGCCCCCGCAGACGCGTTTGACCTTGGTTTTCTTTGGTCAAATGCTGATTTGTCCAAGTCCTTGCGGGGGTACCTTATTTTTAACCCTTGGTAATCCGCAGCCATCCAATGCGTGATTCTCAAGGGTTTTTTCGTTCTGGGACCTGCCCGCTGGCTGGCTCAACCGACTTGCTGCGTTCAAATCCGCAACTTGCGAAGTCCGATCCCATGGAGACCTCTTTATTGGGAGACGAGCAAGTTCGGGGAAGACCGCTTCAGCGGCCAATGCGGCCTGAAAGGCGATGTACATACCAGACCAGGCAAAGCATCGCGCCGCCGCCGCAGAGCATCGACCTGGAAACATCCGACGACTCCGGTCGGCTAGAATGCTCAGAGAGATTCCCCGACTCGCGTCCAAAATCCAGCGAAGGCTCTGAAGCATGTTGTTCAAGCGGTTGTGCGCTAAGCCGGCGGCCATGATTTTCTGGCTGGCAATCTGGATCCCCGTCACAACGCAAGCAGAAATCTTGTTCCAGGCTGATTTCGAAACAGGTGATCTCAGCCAATGGGAAACAACCGGCATCAACAGTGTGAATGCGACTGAGGACAATGTCCAAGTGGTCACCGATGTTGGGCAGCAAGGCAAGTATGCCGCCAAATTTACGATCCGTCCCGAAGCCATCTTCAACCCGAGACAACTGCGCGTGCAGGTCGGCGGACCCAAAGTACAGGTTGAAGAGGGTTCGGATACCTTCATGTCGTTCTACTTGTACATGAATGAAGCTCCCAAAGACCGAGACAACTTTTTCTATTGGGAAGGACAACCGCCTCCGCGTTGGAACAACGTGATGACCTGGTGGGTCGAACCCGATCAGGATCGGACGCTCATAAAATTCGGCACCGGCAATTTGGGACGCGATGGCGTGCATTGGAATGCCGACTTTGAGATTGGCAAATGGCATCATTTGGCGATGCACATTCATTGGTCGGAAGACCCGCAGAAAGGAGCCATCAGGCTGTGGTTTGACGGCGTGAAAGTTCTGGAGAAAAACGTCAAAACCAAGGGCGGCGAAGCGGTCTACTTTTGCCAACCCGGAATTCATCGCAGCCCTCACCGCGACTCGATCGATTCCATTTATTTCGACCATTTCATTCTTGCCAGCACACTCGAGGAAGTACTTCCGGGGACGACAAACCAAGATAGTCCCTGAAGCGCTGGCTCGGGTATTTGAGGCACAGCATTACATTGCCAGCCACTGAAACCGAAGCGAGTCTTGCCCTTTCAGGCAACGCTGTGCAGTATTTTGTGTCAAACCTTTCGCCCGAAAATACAAGCACGACGCGCGAGCGAGTGGGTTCCGGTCGCCATCGAGTACACACTCGCTAGCGCTTCGTGCTTGTAAATCCAACGCAACAATACTGCACAGCGTTGCCTTTCAGGGCGATCTGGGTTGCTTCTATGCATACCCAGGGCGACGGCCATGCCTACCAACGCTGCGCGTTTGATTGAGCATTGCCTTGCCCTGGGCTGGTTTGTTAATGGCCTTGCAGGCCGAGGAGACAAGTCACTGTGGCGGCGGTAGTGCCTGCCAGCACTGCGCGTCGATTGAACATTGGTTCGCCTTGGGCTGGTTGGTTGACGGCCTTGCAGCAATGCTTTGAAGCATTTTGTATCGAGCGGCTGGCCCGAGAATGCAAGCACGAACGTTCAAACAATCAGTGTCCGATAGTCGCCTTTCGCTCCCGCGAAAGTAGCGTTGATTGGCGGCTTTCGCGGGAGCGATGGTCAGCCCCGAAAGGTCGGCAGCGATATTCCGTGGATCGGCTAGGAAGAGCGGTCAGGCACAGCTTGTTCTCGGCGACAAAAAATTGTTTGGGCTATGCTGCGGCACTGTCTTTGGATTGCTGGAGCCCAGCCTGGGATTTTCGGATGATGAGAGCAATGGAGGTGGTGACAAACCGCTCGAATAAAACCAGTTTAAGATGCGGTGCAAAGCTGTAGGGCATGACGTCTATCTGACCATCCTCCTCACTGCTTCCCAAATCCAGCTGCAGTGGCTCGACGGAGTGGCCCTCTTGCTGCAAATCCGTGACGATCGCCTCGATGTCTTGCTTGCGAAAGATTACTGTTTGTCCCGAATGAACAGTTTGCTCCAAGGAGGAGAGATTGAACTCAGTTGTGTGTACGGCGACTCCCCCAGGCTTTAAACATCGCATCTGCTGCCGCAAGAAGCGCAGCCCGGCCTTGATCGAACCACAGTGCTCAAAAGAACAAGACGACCAGGTAAAGTCGAATCCAATGACATCTTGTGGGATGCAATTCATATCGATGGAGCGAAAGCGGACCTTTTGACGAAATTTTTCCGGCTCGCAAATGCCGCTCGCATTCAGCCCCTCCAGCGTTGAGGCCAACTGGTCCGTTTCAGCCCAAACCTGGGAACGCTCGTCGCCAACATCCAGATCGGAAGCCAAGATCTCACAGCCCAACTGAGCCATGAGTGCCGGCAAAACTTCTTGCCCAACCGCGAACCCCAAACCGCGACGACCTTCGTTCAGCAGCCCGCGCTCGTAGAGCGCCTGCAAAATGAAGCAGTGCTCCCAGAGCTTGCGGTGCGGCATCCAATCTGCCTTTAATTGCTGCGTCCAATAGCGAAAAGCAGGAGATTGCAATTGATCCAAAGTGCACAAACTCGAAGTTAGCCGAGAACATTCTCCGACCGGCCTGTGAATTGGATAGCTCAACCCTTCGCAGTCCACGGGATCGCCATGACGATAGACGTTGGCCGACCCGGGCCGCGATATCTCTGGGCAAATGCAAGGCGTTCTCGCATTGGAACGCCCTAGCCTTCGACCGTTTAAGGCATAACGCAGGGCTTTTGATAACTTGGACATTTCCGAACCTTCCCCGCATGCTTGAACCATCCCGCCAGCCATCTGACTTCGAGCCTATCCGAAAACCGAAGAGAATCGCGGCTAACGCCAAAGCGGCTAGCGGTTTTCAGATGGGTTCTAAGGCTAAGGCCTGACGGCAATTCAGGTCAATGGCGAATGGGGTTAACATACCTGCGTCACAGCCGTCGCTGCTTGTGGCCGTACTGTTTGACGAGAGCGACCTTGCATTTGCTCGGTCTTCCGTACTCCGGCCCGTGCCGTTCGCTTCATCACCAGCCGTCAGACCCGTCTTGAGCATGCTCAGGAACCAGACTGCGGCGGAAGCACGCTCTCATATTCGATTGGAGATGCGTTGTCAGCCCGAAAGCCTGTCGATGCTGTTATTATGGCGGTCCCGCTCATTCGCAAGCGTAGTAGATGATTCCAGGATTAATACAGCAAAGAACTCATGAAACCGCTTAAAGAGTTTCTCTGTGCCCAAGGCTGGGCTATTCCAAGGATTGGGATTCTAGATATCGGCGCCATGCTGTTAGGCAACCAACCCAAGGAATATCAATTGCTCTTGGACAACGAAATGGCTCAAGTGGCGGGCTTTGAGCCTGTGCCGTCGGAATGCGACCGCTTGAACGCCGAGTTTGAGTCCACCGCGATCCATTTTTATCCCTACTTTATCGGCGACGGGACCCGCCAGACGTTCCGGCTCAATCGGGCCAGTATGACGTCTTCTCTTTATGCAACCAACAATTCCTTCGTCCGTCTTTTTCAGGGCTTGCCGGAACTCATGTTGACAGTGGAAAGTCGAGAAGTTGAGACCAAGCGGCTTGATGACATTCGTGAGATTGACTTCGATATCGACTACATCAAGATTGACATACAAGGAGGAGAGCTCCAAGCATTGGAAGGCGCCCGCGAGCGGCTCGAAAACGTCACGGTGATTCAAACGGAAGTCGAATTCTTACCGCTTTATCGCGATCAACCGCTCTTCTCGGAGGTTGAGCTCTACCTGCGTTCCCGAGGATTCGTTCTGCACAGATTCTTGCACTTCGGCACACGGTCCTTTGCCCCCTTCAGCAGAACTGACGGGAAGCATGCGGGACCTCAGCAACTGTGGGCAGACGCACTGTTCGTCAAGGACTTCTCTCGGCTCGAACTTCTATCCGAGCGTCAACTCGTCGTATTGGCCACGTTGATGCATGACGTTTACCATTCCTGGGACATGGTCGGCATGCTTGTCCGATACATCGGCGACAAGCAAGGCGTCAACGACGTGCACCTCAAATACATGGACTGGTTGCAGGGCAAGTCGTCCGCGGCACCCGTCGAGAAAGCACAAACACCTACGGCGGAATTGGACTGCTTGCCCGTAGCCGTGAATATTCGTGGGGACATTTCCGTCTGCGTTCCCAATAGCAACAGCTATATGACGACCTATGTCTTGCGCGAACAGGGGGATTGGTTCGAAGATGAAATCGGCTTTTTGCGACAATACATTTCGCCCGGCATGCATGCCCTGGACATCGGCGCTAACTATGGTCTCTACACGCTAACGATGGCCAAGCTGATCGGGCCCACCGGTAGAGTATGGGCTATCGAGCCCTCTTCCAATACTGCTTCGTACTTGAAAGCCAGCCTCGAACGAAACGGCTTTCAAAATGTAAATCTTGAAGTCATAGGGCTTTCGTCGAGGAATGGAACGGCCTGGCTGACACTAAACGACAATGCCGAGCTCAATCAGGTTTCCGCTCGTGCAGAAGCCGATGGCAAGTCCGAGGAAATACGACTTTCTACTCTGGATGACCTGTGGCTGGCCGCCGGCAAGCCAGACCTCCAGTTCATTAAAATGGATGCGGAAGGCGAAGAGCTGAATATCCTCGAAGTCAGCGGCAAGATGTTATCGGAGACCTCACCGCTGATCATGTTCGAACGCAAGCATGGTTCAGCGATCAACACATCGCTGATGGACAAATTCGTTGAGTTGGGTTTTGCACTCTACAGGCTACTACCGGGTCCTCAAGTGCTCGTGCCTTTTGACCGTAATCAGTCCGCTGATTCCTTTCTCTTGAATCTGTTTGCGGCTCAGTCGGACAGGGCCCGTGAACTCGAGCGGGTGGGATTGCTGGTCTCCGAAGTCACTGAGCCGAGTGAAGTGGACGCTTCCGCGATACCGCAATTTGATTTTCAGCGGCAGCTAGCCATGCCTGATAGCAATTCGCAGTATGGGAAAGTGTTTGAAGCGTACGCCCGCTCCCGTGACACCAGTTTGTCCACGCAGGAAAGGGTCAGCAATCTTCTTGGGGCCAGCAGACTGTCAGAGCCGCTACTGACTGGGACCGAGCCGATTCCCTTCGCCCAGGCGTCCACCATTGCCCGCGTCCACTATGACGCTGGGCTGCGAGCGACTGGCAATCAGATCGTTCAGCTTTGTCTCAACGAATTCCAGCGGGCTTCTGCGGCTGGATTTCGAGAAGCCTTTTTCCCTGTCAGCCCCGAATTGGAAGAATTGGACACGCGGGGTAATATCCTCCGTTGGGCCCATGCATCATTCTTGAACGCCTGGATCGACCAGCACGCGTATTCAACCTATTTCACCGGCGCCGAAACCAGGCCCCAGTTGCAGCAATTGCTCCACCTCGGTTACCTCAGCGGCAAGGCGCAGAGAATTTTGGACTTGATGCAAGGGCGTTAGCGAGTTTCCATAGCCAGTAGAATGGGCTAGTAGAAAATTTTTAGCGACGGGCTGGAAGCCCATTCTACGTCGCGTGCTGAAAGCCGAATCCGCGATGCGTGATCGGAGAATTGGATCGTTGAAGCGCCGGGATGAGCCTGTGTGATGGTGTTTCCAACTGCTCGCTTGCAAACAGAAGCGATGTCACCCAAGGAATAAAGCTGCGGAAGACAAACTGCGTTTGCGGCGAAGATGCCCGGTGTTGCTCAGTCCCTTGACGTTTCGCTGCGAGAAAGCAACGGACTCGATCGCGATTCGATAAACTTCGGTTGCTCATGGTTGAAAGCCGGTTCCTTCCCGCGTCATTTTTTCGAGTACGATTACGAGTACCGGGCTACGCCCTGAGTACGAGCACGAGCAAGCCTAGAACACCAACATGCATCTTAAGTTTACGCTCCAGTTCAATCCGCAGTCGCTTCACATGTCGCCGCTCGGCAAGCGGGACCTACCCGAACACCTCGCGTGTCGAGCGCTAGTGGCTACCATTAAGATCCGCCTAGATAATTTTCTGGAAAATCACTCAGGGCTCAGTCTGCCGCGACGTTCGTGGCTATTGCTCAACAGAAACTCTTTCAAATGATCTCATTCTCCTCGACCTACATAAAATCCGCACACATACGCATGGCCGAGAAGGCAACGTAGGCATCTGTTGGTTGCGCTGAAAGGGCTTCCTCGCCGGATAACCAATCGTCAAGGACATCGTCGTTTTGCTCAATTAACCGCTTGAAGGATTCGCGAACGCAATCGGGGGCTTTTATCGCAAGCTGCTCACGCTGCCAATCGTCCGAAATCCCCCAAAACCTCGCATAAGGAATTAACGGATATAGAGCATCTGGAATATCAATCAACTCGAAATCCACGAGCGGACTTTGATCGAAAAACTATTCTTCTTTCAGAATTTCTACGGAAGTACTTTGAGCAGCCATAACCGCAACCTTCAAACATCCCGAAACGCGGGACGAATATTCCGCCATACATTTGGACCACCCTGCCCAGCAGCGATGATGTTGTGGAGTGAAGAAAAACGCGAGGATGCCGAGCTCACCCGGGTTTCGTGTGAATCTCCAGCTGCTCCCGCACTCGTCCGAATGCTACATGAGGCTTGGGGGGGCAGCAAGTCAGCTTCGTAATATCGACAAAAGCTATGTTGCATTGGATTCAGATTCGAGTCGTACAAGTCGATGTAGATCACTGCTGCCTTGAACTTGTCCGGCGCTGGTGTGACTGAAGCGATCGCACTTTTTTCATGCGCAGCAGAGCTGAGAGTCAATTCGGCAAGTGGCGTCGGATCAGGCACGGGAAGACTAGAGCCGTAGCTTACTGCGTCACCAATTCGATCGAAACTGCGACCACAATTCGGCCGGCAACAGATCCGGCACGGAAAGGCCCTCCAGAATTTTCAACAATTCGGTCACGGTCCCCTCTCAAGTACCAAGAATCCATACAGTCAAAATTCGGCCAAAAATGCGATCACAATTCGGCCGGTAACAACTACACCCCCAGACCGCCGCCATCCGCTCTCCGCGCCTCCGCGCCTCCGTGTGAGATTTTCTTCTCCAAGCACTTCCGAAGATTTCAACCTCAAGTCAACTGTTGCTCAGATCAACGCTCGGCAAGCGGAACCTATTAGATCAAATCGCATCACCACCCCTTCCATGATGTCGGATTTTAAATCTGTGAAAGATTGATTGAAAGCCGTTTCCTTATCGCCGCGTCGAACTCCTCTGCGCGTTCCAGACTTACGGGCTTATCGTCGGCTACGATTAGTACGCCGCCCTCGATTTCTTGAATCCTCGAGACCAAATCTGCAACACTACGAGTCAATTCCGCGGGCAAAATCCCTAATGCTTCTCGACAGAACATATCGCCGTAAAAGGCTACTGGATAGAAACGAATCAAGTCGAGCCTCGGATTCTTATTTCTACTCCTATCGAAATCAATATAGGTAAACTCCTCATCGCCGACGAAGCCATAATAAGGCTGGAATGCTTCAACATATTTCGGCACGACGTTCGTCAAGAGCAATTCGTAGTCCACTTTTTTAGCGGCGAACTCGAGGTCTAACAAATCGTCACAATCACCATGATCTCGCAAGCCACCTCGGTACCGATAGCTTACGAATCCATTTATGCCCTTACCCAACTCCCTTCCAATATCAAAACGGGCGGTTAGCTCCTCGCCGCACTCCGGAATGGCAAACTCTTTATCTGATAGCCCAAAAGGGCCGCCTAGCCTCTTCAGCGCGGAAACCAATCGCTGATGTTTCTCTGCAATCGAGACTTTCTCGGGCCGCGCGCGTAGCCGCAATACATACTTCATCAATTTACCACCCGGATGTTGATATT
>JANSWS010000694.1 GCA_024743355.1 bacterium | reverse complement strand
TGTTCGAGCCTCGCGCCAGATTGGCTGGGTGCTGGTGATTCTCGGAGTCACGACCATCGCGGCTCTGCTCGAATTTCGAACACCCCTGGCCCCGGTCGTTGGGGCAGGCGGCTATCTGGGGGCCATGACCTCCACGTGGCTGAACGAACACTTTGCTCTGTTCGGCAGCCTGATTCTGACACTGACCATTTTTGTCGCCGGCTTGCTACTCAGCACGGACTACATCTTTGTACGCGGCTTTGCCTGGCTGTTGGTGGGCGGCACCAACGTCGCACGTTCCGCGGCGGCGGCCACCAAGAACCGCGTTCAAACCTCAACACCTGGGAAGAAGTCACCGCGCCGACGGATGAGCGATGTCGAGAACGGAGTAGAACTGAATGAGGATGCCAAGTCCGGCCAGGTGCCGATCAGGATTCGAGGGCAGCATCTGACGACTCCCCCGGAAAACCCCAAATCCGAGGCGGATAGCGGACTCGGCTCATGGCTCCGCTCCGTCACCGAACGCTTGGCCTCTCTAACCACGACCAAGGCTTCCAGCTCCGTGGCGGATCCGATTGAAATTGAAGATCTACCCGAAGAAGAATGGGACGAATCGGACTACGACGAATCGCTGGCCGACGATGACTATCTGGAGTCGAACGAAGAAGAGGAATTTGACGAGCTCGATTCCGGTTCGGAATCCCGTGAGCTGGAAGTCGCAAACGAGATCATCCAAGTACGCTCCGACCAGCCCCACACAGCCGAAGCCGAAGAGCCACTCAAGATCACCACGCCCCAATCGCGCAAGAAAGCCACCGCAGCGTCCAGCAAGGCCGCCGCGGCGGATTCACTGGCTCATCTGGATGACACAAAATTACCGGCTGGAACGGAGGAATACGTTCTGCCGGGCATCGATCTTTTGCTGGAAAGCGATGACATCGACTTTGAGACGCAAGCCACGGAAGTACGTCGCAAAGCCAGAATACTGGAGAAGACGTTCAATGACTTTGGCTTTAATGTTCGTGTGGTGGAAATTGAAACAGGTCCGGTCATCGCACAATACGAAGTCGAACTGGAAGCCGGCCTACGCCTGTCAAAAATCACCGGTCTCGCCGACGACTTAGCCATCGCTTTGCGAGTACCCAGCGTGCGGATCGTTGCTCCCATACCGGGCAAAAACACCGTCGGCATCGAAGTACCCAACGAAACCCGACAAGTGGTGCGACTCCGCGAGGTGATCGAAGAACAAAGCTCCAAATCCAAGAAATTCAAGATACCGCTGTTCCTGGGGAAGGATGTTTCCGGCAATCCACTGACCGCCGATCTGGCTACGTTGCCACACCTGCTGATTGCGGGACGCACCGGAACCGGTAAATCGGTCTGTCTCAATGCCATCATCGCCTCGATCCTGATGACCAAGCGACCAGATGAGGTCCGCATGCTCATGATCGACCCCAAGATGGTCGAACTGAGCGGCTACGGGCGTTTACCGCACTTGATGCACCCCGTTGTTACGGACATGCGTAAGGCCGAGGCAATCCTGGCATGGGCGGTCGACAAAATGGAGGAGCGATATGCGTTACTGGCCCGTGCCGGTGTGCGACACATCACGAGCTACAACGAATTGGGACGCGAAGAACTGCTTGATCGCTTGAAGCCCGAAAGCGATGAAGAAACCGAGCAAATCCCCGATCACCTGCCCTTCATCGTCATTGTCGCTGACGAAATGGCTGACCTGATGATGACCGCGGGCAAAGAAGTGGAACAGCATATCATTCGTCTGGCGCAAAAGAGCCGTGCAGTCGGGATTCACTTGATCCTGGCCACGCAAAAGCCCACCGTGGATGTCATCACTGGCTTGATCAAGAGCAACCTGCCGGCCCGAATCTCGTTCCAGGTAGCCAGCCGTACCGATAGCCGAGTCGTGTTGGACGAAATGGGCGCGGATAAGCTCCTCGGAAATGGTGACATGCTGTTCCTGTGGCCAGGCACCAGCATGCTGCTCCGCGGTCAAGGCACGTACATGAGCGACGAAGAGATCAATTCGGTCGTTGATCACTGCAGTACCGGAGAACAAAACTTCGTCAAC
>JANSWS010000803.1 GCA_024743355.1 bacterium | reverse complement strand
CGGCAATAAAGGTTAGCGGTGCGGGATTAGGCACAGATGCCGCCGGCCCAATGAAATCATCGATGCCACCGGTGCCTACGAAGTCCAGGTTCAACCCTTGGCCGAAACTGAGATTTGCCAGCCAGCTGGGATCTGCCGGCGGATCATTCTCGATCGTGGGGTCCGGAAACGCCTTAGCGACGTCCGTGATGCGGATCTGCCACGGCGATTCGGGGCGGCCGGTTCCTGATACTGTCACCGTATCGACGACAGACGCATGCGGCGCTTGAGTGCTCATCAGGCCCGCAAGCGCCTGCTGAATCTCGATGGCGGTTGCGTTCCAAGGCAGGGAACCGGTCATTCCACCCGCATAGCTCAGCTTGAATCGTCCGGCGTTGGCGGTGTTGTAGAGTGTCCACGCATCCGGCGTTCCCGCCGCTCCCGCAGTCGGAGGATTTAACGCGTAATAGGCGTCGAGGTTGGGATCCGGGACATTCTGCAACTGCACCACGCCGCGGGTGTTCTTCATGATGCTGTCCACATTGACCGCAACTATGGTCCCCACTCCGTTAGCAAATTCGATCTCCCACGGGTCCTGGTGCGTGCCGCTCCCGGTCACCAGAACTTGCGTGTTTACGTTTGCCAGGTTTTCGATTTGCGTCTCGATGTAGTTCGAGTTCGCGCGAGCCCGCGCTAGGTCGATGTCCGTATTGACGACTCCCATCGGTGTCACAACCGAGATTTCCGCAATACCGGGCCCGCCGCCGAATGTGCCTACGTCGGTGAAGAAGGACAGCTTCTGACCTGCGTCGCCCACCGCTGCTGTCAACTTCGACACCGCCCAGCGGTCAGACGACAGGCTCGGTGCCACACCATAATTGCTACTAATCTTAATGAGATACGGCGCTTGTTCTGTACCCTCACCGGTCACTGTCACGTTGGTGATGTTTGCCAGTTCCTCTAGTGCCTGCTGAATTTTCGCTTGCCTGACATCCGCAGACCCGCTGCTGAGTGGAATAAGCTTGGTTTTGAACTGTCCCGTTTCCACATCGCCAAAGGTCAGGCTGATCGGTGTGCTGGTGTTCTCGTCAGCCACCTCGGATCGAACACCGTGTGACTGTGAAACTAGTTGTCACGAGTACTTGTTTACCGCGTCTTGGGCAACCTTGCTTTGCTGATTGGCTGACCAGGCGAATCATGCACGCAAT
>JANSWS010000356.1 GCA_024743355.1 bacterium | reverse complement strand
GTTGATAGGTTGGATCCTCCGGCGGCGTGCGGGCCGAACCGAATACCGTGACTTTGCGTCTACGTCGGTAGGGTTGAAATACCTTGAAGGCATATCGCAACTCTTTGAGGGTGCGATTCAGGATTTTCAGGTCTCCCCGGGTGGTACCGTCCTTGTCCAGCCGGGCCAGAGTCCGTTGCATCATGTCCAGAAGATCGGCATGAGCGCTGCTCGGCGTCGCTTCCGCCGGGTCATCGGCTGGTTGCGGGCGTTCTTTGACATCTTCGCCTTGAGCTTCGGGATGCTTCAGGAAGTCTTCTTCTAACATGATGGTCTTTCGGGGAGTTCAGGTTGAATCTGCACAATCTTAGGCCATTCGACAAGCCAGCAAAACATCAGCTGGACGCCGACCGGCGACTCTCCTCCCAATGAACTCCCATAGTGGCCTTTGAATACCTCGACGAACCTGTGAAAATTACCACCCGGATGTGTGGCCGTCGAATTCCGGTCCTAGTGTCTTTTCTGGAAGATTCCCAAGTCTGAAGTAACTCAACCGATGTTCAAAGCTATCAGTACCAGTGTCCAGTTTCCGCAGCAGGAAGAGAAAATACTTCAATTCTGGAAAGACAAGCGAATCTATGCCAAAAGTCTAGAACGTCGCGAGGGGGCGGAGCCGTTCGTCTTCTATGAAGGCCCTCCCACGGCCAATGGTCTCCCGCATCCGGGGCATTGCCTGACCCGAGCGATCAAGGATCTTTTTCCCCGCTACAAGACCATGCGGGGATTTCGATGCGAACGGAAGGCAGGCTGGGATACCCACGGCTTGCCCGTAGAAGTCGAGGTTTGCAAAGAACTCGGAATTCACGGCAAAGATGAAATTGAGAGCTATGGCATCGAGCCTTTTATCCAGCAATGCCAGCAGAGTGTCTGGCGTTACATGCAGGAATGGGAAAGGCTAACCGAGCGCATCGGGTTTTGGATCGATCTGAGCGAAGCTTACGTAACCTACCACCAGAGCTACGTGGAAAGCGTGTGGTGGTCACTGAAGAAGCTCTTCGATGAAGGTCTGCTCTATCGAGGGCACAAGATCGTTTGGTGGTGGGCTCAGGGTGGCACGGCACTCTCCAGCGGGGAAGTAGGTCAAGGCTACCGTGAGGTGGCCGATCCAAGTGTGTATGTGAAGTTCCCGCTAGTAGACGAGGAGAACACTTCGCTGGTAGTTTGGACAACAACTCCCTGGACACTGCCAAGCAACACCTACACTGCGGTGCACCCGGAGATTGAATATGCGCTGTGCCGAGATGCGGAGAGCGGCGAGCGATTGATTATTGCCCGCGAGCTGGTTGAGGGGCTGGCGGAGAAAGCTAAACGCGAATGGAGCGTCGAGAAAACATTCAGCGGTCGTGAGTTAGTCGGTAAGCGCTACGTGCCACCCACTGACAACTATTATGCCCAGCACGCTGATGCCTGCGGAACACTTCTGGATGGCACACGGGAGTCGCTTTATTGGCGGGTGGTAGCCGCAGATTTTGTGACCTTGGATAGCGGCACAGGACTGGTTCACACCGCACCTGCCTTTGGTGAGGTGGACTACGAATTGCTCGTGCAAGAATTGAAGCGATTCGCCGAGGATTCCGAGAAGCCGGGTCTGTTATGCGCTGTCGGGCCAGACGGCAAGTTCACGGAAGACTACCCTGACCAGCAAGGCGTGTGGGTCAAAGACGCGGATAAGCCCATCTGTCAGGCTTTGAAGGCATCCGGGCGGTTGCTGTTGCTGGATCAGTACTTGCACGACTATCCGTTTTGTTGGAGGGCGGAACAGGATCCGCTAATTCAATATCCGCGCGAGAGCTGGTTCATTCGCACCACCGAATTCCGCGAGAAGATGCTGGCCAACAATTCCAAGATTGGTTGGCTGCCTGAAAATATTCGTGACGGGCGCTTCGGCAACTTTTTGGAAAGCAATGTCGATTGGGCTCTTTCACGCGAACGCTACTGGGGTACGCCGTTGCCGGTCTGGGAATGTGAACATACGGGCCGTCGTGAGGCAGTTGGCAGTTACGCTGAACTTCTCGCCAAGCCGGAAGTGGAAGGTACGCAGATGTGGCTGGCAGCCAAGGCCGAGAAGCCGGAATTGCCGGAAGATTTGAAGGTTCACAAGCCCTACATCGACGCCATCACTTACGCCTCCCCTTTTGCCGCAGGTGCTCGGATGAAGCGGGTCTCCGAAGTCATCGATTGCTGGTATGACTCCGGTGCCATGCCCTTCGCACAATGGGGATATCCTCATACGGGCCAGGAGCAGTTTCAAAACGCATTCCCGGCGGATTTTATCAGCGAGGCCATCGATCAAACTCGGGGATGGTTCTACAGCCAACTGGCCATTAGCACGATGCTCTTCGGAGAACGGCAGACCTTCCCTCATCCCTTCAAAAATTGCATCGTCCTGGGGTTGATGCTGGCCGAATGGTATGAAAGTAAGGACGGCAAACAACGCTTTCTCACCGAAGAAGAGGCCAGCGAGAAGCTGGGCGGCAAGTATGTGTCCAAGGTTGGAAAGATGTCCAAGAGCCTCCGCAATTATCGGAGCCCTCAGGAGATCTTTGACAAGCATGGCGCCGATGCGCTGCGGTGGTACTTCTTCGCCAATCAGCCGCCCTGGAGCTCCATCATCTACTCGGAGCGGGCTATCCGCGATTCGATCCCCGAGTTCATGTTGCGGATGTGGAATGTGCTGAGCTTCTTCACCATCTATGCCGAGATTGACAAATTCGAAGGCCCATTGGAGATCGACGGCTCCCTGGATCAGCTGACGGCGGCTGAGCTGGCGCAGGCAACGACCTACCGTCCGGTGGCGGAACGCGGGGAACTCGATCGCTGGATCCTAAGTGAGCTTGCCCTGGCCACAGGCCGAGTCGTGGAACGTATGGACGCGTATGACAACTACGCAGCCTGCCAGCAGATATCGTCCTTGGTGGACGCACTCAGCAACTGGTACGTTCGACGTTGCCGCGATCGCTTCTGGGGCGCGGAAACCGCTGCGCAATCCAAGGATAAAGCGGATGCCTATTGGACTCTCTATGAGGTGTTGGTGGAACTCTCGAAGCTGGTCGCTCCCTTTGTTCCCTTCCTGGCGGAATCGATGTGGCATGCGCTAACCGAGTGCGTCCGCGACAAGGTCCGCGAAAGTGTGCATTTGTGCGACTATCCGCAGGTCTTGGAGGATCGTTGCGATACGGTGTTGGCCGGTCGGATGCAAGTTCTGCGCGAGGTGGCCTCGCTCGGCCGCAGCGCGAGAATGGATGCCAAGCTCAAAGTGCGACAGCCCCTGGCAAGTGTCGAGGTGAGTCTGGCGGATGACCGCCACATCGATTGGCTGAGCGAACACGATGAGATTGTCCGCAAAGAACTGAACGTGAAGAAGATCTCTTACAACGCTGGAAACAGTCATTACATCGAGTATCAAATTCTGCCTAACTTCAAGAAGTTGGGGCCCAAGCTAGGTAAACGCCTGCCAGCGTTGAAACAAGCCTTGGGAAAACTCGATGGTGGCGCTTTGTTGGCCCAGATGAAATCGGCGGGTAAGGTCGAAGTGCAGTTGGACGATGAAGTTTTGACTCTGGACGGCGAGGAGATTGAGGTGCGTCTGCAGGCAAAGAGTGGCTGGACCGCCTCGCAAGGCAAATACTGTGTGGTGGTATTGTCGACCGATTTGACTCCAGAATTGATTCGTGAAGGCTATGCCCGTGATTTGGTCCGCTTCATTCAAGATTCACGCAAGCAACGCGAATGTCAATTCACGGATCGCATTCAAGTGTTCATCCAAGTGCAAGACGAACAGCTGAAAACTGCCATTCAGGAAAACGAGGCTTATATCACTGGCGAAACCCTGGCTGTAGATCTCAAGATCAACGAAAAAGTGCCGCCTGCCGTCAGCATGACCAGCTTCGCGGTTGACGGTAAGTCGGTCGAAGTCGGAATCGATGTTGTCCAAGTAGGCGTATCATGATGACGCAGCAGGAGGACCAGCGGGCACTGCCAACCGCCGTACTGATTTCAGGTGGCGGCACGACGCTCAAGAATCTGCTGCACTATCAGCAAGCGGGGCGGCTAGCCGCTGATTTCCGCTATGTGATTAGCAGCAAGCCGGACGCGGCAGGGCTCGACTACGCACGGCAAGCCAATATTCCCATCCAGGTCATTTCTCGGCGTTCGTTCGCATGTCCCGAGGATCACTGCCAAGCCGTCTTTGCTCCCTTGCGAGAGGCTGGCGTCGAATTGGTGGTCATGGGCGGATATCTCGAGTTGCTGCTCATCCCCGAGGATTATCAGAACCGTGTTATCAATATTCACCCGTCACTCATTCCATCCTTCTGTGGCAAAGGATTCTACGGCCTGCGAGTACATCGCGCGGCAGTCGACTATGGTGTCAAAGTCTCGGGCTGCACGGTGCACTTTGTGGACAATGAATTCGATCGCGGCCCGATCATTGCTCAGCGGGTCTGTCCGGTAGAAGCCGACGATACCGCGGAGCAATTGCAGGCGCGGGTCTTCCAGCAGGAATGCGAATTGCTCCCGGAAGTGGTGCAGATGATCGCTGAGGGCAGAGTTGAAATCCGCGGTCGCAGAGTGGTCGTTCACCCGCGGACCGCGGAATGAAATTGCAGGATTGCCGCCTAGTGTGGCTTGGGAGCCGTCAAACCGCAGGCCTCCTCGGCTCGCGCTAGCACCTCGGCCGCAACTGTTCGGGCGCGTTCGGCACCTGCCTTCAGGATATCCCGCACGGTGTCAGGGTGGTTTTCCAGTTCCTGTCTTCTTTCGCGGGCGGGGGCGAAATAACGTTCGGCAACATCCGCCAAAGCTTTTTTCACGTGGCCGTAGCCGAAGCCACCCTGGCGATAAAGACTTGCCATCTCCTCAATTTCCTCGGCGGTCGCCATGAGTTGGTACAACTGGAAGAGATGATCGCCTTCTGGCTCCTTGGGGTCCTCCATGGGGCGGCTATCTGTCTGGATCCGCATGATCTTCTTGCGTTGCGGTTTCAGCTCTTCAAACAATCCGATGGTGTTGTCGTAACTCTTGGACATCTTTTCACCATCCGTTCCGGGCACCTTGGCGGCCGAACCGACGATGCGAGCTTCCGGCAGCACAAACGTCGATTTGAAATGGTGGTTGAAACTGTTGGCGAGATCGCGACAAACCTCGATGTGCTGCACCTGGTCCTGGCCAACCGGTACCCACTGGGAGTCATACGCCAGAATGTCGGCCGACATGAGCACTGGGTAGGTGAACAGGCCTGCGTCTGCCGCAATGCCCTTTTCCTTTTTCTCTTTGTAAGCGACGCAGCGTTCCAGCAGACCCATGCTGGTGCAGGTCATCAAGATCCAGGTCAACTGAGATACTTCCGGGATATCCGACTGAATGAACAGTGTGGCCTTATCAGGGTCCAGCCCCAAGGCCAACAGGTCCAATGCGGCATCGTGGGTCAGCTGTTGGAGCAGCTCAGCATCGCGGATTGTGGTCAAGGCATGCAGGTTGGCAATGAAGTAATAGCCATCATGATCGTCTTGAAGGTCGATGTATTGTCGGATCGCGCCGAAGTAATTACCCCAGTGGAATCGACCCGTCGGCTGGATGCCGGAGAGCACACGCATTGAATTAAGCTCCGCTTGTAGAATGATTTTTCCGAGTTGAACCCGTTGATGCCGGTCGCTTCGGACTATGGATTGGGGGTGGTCTTCAATGTACCGACAACATCCGTAACGCGTGAGGCTCCCAGCCGGCGAATGGCGGAGGGCAATTCATGGACTAACCGCTCACTGACGGTTGGATCGTAGTAGTTTGCCGTACCGATCTGAACGCAGGTGGCGCCCGTTACCAGGAATTCCATGACATCATCCAGAGTCGCAATGCCGCCAATGCCTACGATTGGAATGGACACGGATTGGGCAACTTGGAATACGCAACGCAGTGCGATGGGCTTGATTGCCGGACCGCTCAAACCGCCCAGGATATTGCCCAACATCGGGCGTTGCCGCTGCCAGTCGACGGCCATTCCCAAGACGGTATTAATGCAACATACCGCATCCGCACCGCCATCGGCGGCTGCCTGGGCAATCTCCGCAATGCGAGTGACATTGGGGGTCAGCTTAGCCAGAATTGGCAGATTGCAATTGTCCCGGACTGCTTCAATGACCTCGCGGCACATGCTCGGATCGGTACCGAAGTCGACGCCGCCGCTTACATTGGGGCATGAGATATTCAGCTCCAGCGCGTCGGCTCCACCGGCCGCGTCAACCTTTCGCGCCAGCTGCACAAATTCATCGCGGTTCTTACCCGCGACGCTGACGATGACGGCTGAACCGGTGTTCTGCAAGTATTGCAGGTGCGTCTGAAGAAAGGATTCGATTCCATCGTTGTCCAGACCAATGGAGTTGAGCAGCCCCGCCGAGGTCTCGACGGTTCTCCAGGGCGCATTGCCAGGCCTAGGATTCAGCGTGATGGTTTTTGGCAGAATGCCTCCCAAGGCATCGAGACGCACGATTTTTTCCATCTCTCGGGCGTAGCCAAATGTTCCGGATGCCACCAGGATTGGATTCTTCAGGGACAGACGTCCGAGATTCACACGCAGGTCGACGGCGGTCGAATCAACATCGCCTGAAGGTTGGTTCTGGACGGGATGAGTACTGCTCACAGAGTTCGTCTCCTGGAGCCGCGGAGGCCGTATTCCGTCGGCTGCTGCAGCTCGATTCGCTGATGCAAGCGAACGCGGCAACAGGTTTCTAAGTTGGCTTGGTTGGAAAGTTTCACGACGTTAGCTGCGAGACATCAAGTGCTTTTCTATGGAGTTCATGATTTCGCTTGCCACGTCCTGTTTGCTACCGGTCACATGCGCGATGGTTTGACCATCCGCGGCCAGTATTTCTACTTCATTGTCTGCCGAGTCGATGGCACTTGGTCCGTTGGAGACCATCATATCGCAGCACTTTTTCTGCATTTTTACGATGGCCCGAAACCGCTGATCTTCCGTTTCGAGTGCGAAACCGACAACCCACTGACCCGATTTTTTGGCTTGGGCGACCGTGGCTACCACGTCGGGTGTTTCTATCAATTCCAGCTGCAGTGGCCGGCCGGACTTGGCCAGCTTGGCGGAGCTGACTCGATGCGGCATGTAATCGCAGGGCGCGGCGGCTCCGATGAGACCGTCGTGAGAGGGGAAGAGCTTTTGCACCACTTCCAGCATTTGGTCGGTGGTTTCGACGGGATAAACTTCCGCCTGTTGCGGGTAATCCACGTGTACGGGACCACTGACAATGCTCACTTGATGACCAGCACGCAGTGCGGCTTCCGCCAAGGCGGCTCCCATGCGACCGCTGCTGGCGTTGGTCAAATAACGGACTGGATCCAGGTACTGTCTGGTTGGGCCGGAGGTAATCAAGATTCTTGCCATAGGCCTGACTTTCGGTCAGCCCGGGGGCTCGTCGAGCGAAGAGCTGCGGACAGTGGTAAGTGGGAGATAAGTAGGATCTTGGGATCTGGCCGGGCAAGCCGAGCGTCCTATCTGCAAGCGATTACGGCCAGGCTTGCAGACTGCGGAAACCGCTCATGAAGTCGACTCCGCGAGCTGGGCGGCGATCCACTCCAGCAGCTTCTCAGGCTCCGACATCCTGCCGAGGCCACTCTTTCGGCAGCTCAACCAGCCGCTTTCGGGCCCTACGAACAACACGCCATCACTCTTCAGCGTAGCGACGTTGCGTTGCACGGCTGGTTTGTCCCACATCGGACTGCTCATGGCGGGAGCGCAAAGTACCGGGCATTCGCAGTTAAGGTACAGTGTTGCCAACAAATCATCGGCCAAACCTTGGGCGCAGCTGGCCAACAAGCGGGCCGTCGCGGGCGCCAGCACCAACAGGTCTGCCCTTTGGGCAAGTTCAATATGAGCGCCCAAGGGGAAGCGATCGTCATAGGTTTCACTGACGGGGGCGGTTCCGCACAGTGCGGCAAAAGTCGCCTTGCCCACAAAATGCTGTGCACCGTGGGTCAGTACGACGCTGACCCGATGTTGCTGTTGCACGAGCCGGCTCACCACCGTCGCCATCTTGTAGGCGGCTATGCCTCCGCCAATCCCGATCAGAATGGATGCCATACGCTAGAGCTCTAGGCTGTCCATGTCCAACAGGTCGCCCTCATCATGTTCGGCAATAGCCAGTTCGCCCGCCGCACTCAAGAAGATCTTGTCCTGCAGTATCTCCTGCAAAACGGTCTCCATCTTGTTTTGCGATGGGTTATCCACCAGCGGACGGCTGCCTCGATTGAGTTGCACCAGTCGCTTCTGGATG
>JANSWS010000350.1 GCA_024743355.1 bacterium | reverse complement strand
GTGATTGAGTTCCCAGCGATGAAGTCGCTTGAAATGTCTCCCCGAGGCAGAGCCTCGACGACAATGCGTTCCAAGGCAGAGCCTTGGAACGAGGGTTGTGAAAACGAGGGTTGCGCAAGGTGAAGATGAGCGAAAGTGTCGAGACTTTCGTGACGTTCGAGATAAAGTTGGGACGCAGCCTTGGAGAATCAGCTTTTACTCTGCCGCTGTCGGGGCCGATGTCTCAACCTGCTGATATAGATCGGCGAGTTGCAATAAGAGTACTTCCAACTGATCGAAATAATCGTCTTCATCGAGCAGCGATTTCTTGGCTCGCAGGTCGCTGATTCCCTCCTCGATCTCGGCACGCTGCTGTTCGGCCTCGGGGTTAAACACCGCCGCTTCCGGCGAACGGAGCATGATGATGCGTGACGCCACGTTACCATCGATTTCTCCCCCGGCACTTTTCTTGACCGGACGCGGGCCGCGATAGAAATCTCCGGGAGTTCCCACCTTGTCGCCGTTGTCATTAATCAGAGCGTGTTCGGTGGCCAGTCTGGCTTCATCTTGATAGAAGCGCTGGGTATTGCTGTAGGCCGCCAAAAAGGCCTCTAGCAGGGAGATCTCCTGGTCATGATCCAAATCAAGGGAGGCGTCGTTAATTGCCTCCGACAAGTATTGTCCAAACCTGGCGAAGTTGTATTCCGCGCCGCTTTGGGTAGCGGTGACCACAATGCGATTCGGAGCGGCCAACTCAGTCAGAAATGGAGCGGAAGCCGACGAGCAATTGATCACCACCACCTGCGATTCTACTTCCGCGAGCCAAGTCTTCAGCTCGCCCGCGGACACGTCTGGGCCTTGAAGATTGAACTTGGCAACATTTCGCGCAAAAGTTCCGTGTCCGAGAAATACCAGCCACAAACGCTCACCGGGAGGAGCCGATCGGATGGCGGACTGCAGCGACTGCTTGGCGGTCGGCTTGTCATCCGAGCCTGCCGAATCAATGGCCAAAGTTGAGTCGACGGGAATCTGCTGAAAAGTCCATTGCTGGCGTTCCGCCATCTGCTGCCAGGCCGTAGCCCAAGCCGGAAAGACCCCGCTGTATTCATCCGAGCCCTCCGCGCCCAAAACAACAATCACGTGTTGTTGAGCAGATGACGCGGACGCCGAGTCCGCTTGCTGCCCGGTATCGGATCCTTGATCGATCGCGGCACTTGCATTCTCGTCGGCGGCTGTATTTTCGACGATGGCCGCAGTCGGATCTTGGGGTGGGACCGGATCCTGGCCGCTCACGGGGCGGGCGCTCACGGGGCAGACCAGCAGACACAGCCAGCCAGCGATGCTCAGACGTAGAGCATTCCAACCGTCTGCGTAAATTGTATGATCCTTAGAAATCCAAGATGACATCTTCAGGCTCCCTAGGGCAGTCCCTTCCAGCGGCGAATGGCCCACTCCGCACACAGGCACGTGATGGCAAATAGCAGAATCCACGGGCGATGCCAAAGCGGCTCAACCCGCGCCTCCGTAATGGGAACTTTCTTGCTTGGCAGCGCGGCAACAAAAGACTCGAGGTCTTCGGCTGAGACGAGTTCCCCGCCGGATTTTTCGGCCAACTGTTTTAATAGTTCGTTATTGGCTTCCACGCGGGCAAACTCGACCGCGCTAGGTTCAGCGGTCCAGCCTTGCGTGCGAGTGCCTAGAAATTCGCCGTCCGGTCCAGTAGCAGTCACTTCACAGACATAGCCGCCATCCAGACGCGACCAATATTCGGCCACATAGGATCCGGCCTTGATGGGATCCGGTGAAGCGCCCATCTGCACCTGCTGTCCATCGGGCTCGGTGACGCTCAAGGAGATCTCGGCGTTGTCCAAGGGTTTGAAAGCGGGATCGCGAAGCTCAATGCGGACGACATGGGGTTCCAAGGGCGAACTGGGCGATTGCGTACGGACCTCGATTCTTTGCGGTACATCGGAAGTCAGCCAGCGGGCAATCTGGCGCCAGCTCTGCGCCAAATCGTCGGTTTCCTCGGTAGCGCGACGCATGCTCCAACGCCAGAAGTCACCGACCAATAGAGCCAGCGATCTGCCGCTGCCGAAACGCTGGGCTACAAGGCCGGGCTGCTTGCTGGACGTCGTTTCCAATTCGGCCAAGATCGATGCTCCCGGTTTCACATCCGCCACGGAATTCCAAGTCTGAAAATCCGGCATTTGCTGAACTCTTTCCCGATCTTGAGCCTCATTGTCGCGCAGCCTGAGCCAGGGTTCCAGCGATCCCTCACGCGTCAACTGATAACGTACAAAACCGTCTTTACTGAGGGCATTTTCGCTTCCGCGTAAATAGACCGGCAGTACATCGCCGAGAGGAGTTTCGCTGTAGCCGCCGCCCAAAAAGCTCTCCTGGCCGCCCAACATCATCAGCCCACCGCCTCTCTCGGCCACAAAACGACGCATTAACAGCATTTGCTGTTGGCTAAAGAAGCTGGCTTCCACGTCGTCCAAAATGATGGCGTGGTAAGTGAATAGATCTTCTTCGCCGCTAGGAAAGCCTGCCTTCAATTCATCCTCGTCGACTCCCAGTCGCAGCAGCACAGGTTCATCGTATTGTTCGGCCGTTTCTTCGTCTCCGTCAAAGCCAGCCAAGAGTGGATTGGCCGTATCAACACCGCGGTCACGAAAGCTAAACTTAGGTTCCTTCTTGGCGATCCGTACCAAGCCGTGCAGGTCAATCTCAATGTCTTCTTCCAAGGCTCTGCGGATAAACTTGAATTCCCAATTGGGCCGTCCAGCCACATACAGGATGCGGTAGGGGCCGCCGCCTCGATCGACGGCAATCAATCGCGTATTGTTGGCCAGCGTAACTTCCCGGCGGCTGCGCAGCTGACCCTCGTCGCGGTCATCCGAACGCAGCATGGCTCTGACCGAAACCAACTGGAAGCCAGGCTCCGTGGGACGAAACTGAAAGCGAACTTTGCGCTCAAACGGATCGGAATCACAGGCCAGGATTTGACGCTCCAGAGTTTCTCCCTGGTCGTCCAAAAGGCGAACCACCAACTCCTCGCCCGCCAGTCCCGAAGCCTTGACCGTGGCCTCAATACCAGCCGGCGCGAGCTCAAAAGATGACAAGGTCACCGATGTATCGGTTACTGACAGGTCGCGGAGCCGCTCGTCGGCTGCCTGGGCGACCGGATAAATCGGGAAGGGCCAAGACTGTGCCAGCAGTGATTGGACATCGTCCGTGGCCAGACCGTCGCTGAACATCAGGACACCTGCTACCGGTCGGTTCTCAAACCGCTGCTGTAATGTCGTCAAGGCAGCGGCTAAAGAAGATGAATTCCCCTGGAAATCCAGGGCGGCCAGGTCATCGACTGAACGCAGACGATCATCGAAAGCGTAGCGTCGAACATCGAAGTCTTGAGCCAGACGCGATTGCCACGCGGTTTCGGTCTGGAGTTTGGGAGCCAGGAATTCCGACCTGGAAACCGCCGAGGCATTCGATTTGATTTCCATGCTGCGACTGTTGTCGACCAGCACTGCCATCACATTCGCGCCCGGCCGCGGCCGCTCAACGCGGCGCAACGGTTCGAGCAGACAGAAGGCCAATGCGGCCACAGCTGCGATCTTGAGCGCCATGGCCAGCCAACGAATTCCCGTCATCTCGTTGCGGAATAAATAACTCCAACCGGCCAAGAAACTAAGGCATAGCCCCAGCAGTATGGCCGGCCAGGTCCACTCGCTAGCGCCAAATACAAGCGACTCGATGGATGTCGAAGTTGGGTTCACTGCAATCCGACCCCCAGATTTTCATAGTACTCGCGGACACCGCGATCGAACTCGCTGGGAACCGGATCACGGTCCATGGGCACGATTTGGGTTTTCTCAGCAACACGGCGGATTAACTCGTCCGAGACCTTCCGTTGAAGGTCGCGCAGTGGACGGGCGACCAGGTCTTCAACTTCCGACCATTGAGGATCCGCCGCATGCTTGCGAATCTCCCGACGAATATCACGGGCAGCCTGCCGGATTTGGGTGGCTTCCCAACGCAACTCAGGATCCGAGACCAGCTCCTCGACATCGCGCAAGCTATCGGACCATTCTCGAAACTCATCGCCAGTAATCGGACGCGGATTGCCTCCGCCGGTGAGCCCTGGGCCAAAAGGATCTCCAGCCGCATCCGCGGCCGAAGTAGCACCGCTCCTCAAGCCGGGTTGAGCTTGCTGTCCCGGTTGATTCGGACTCTGTTGTCCGCGACCCTGCTGTCCGCGCCCCTGTTGTCCCTGTTGACTTTGCTGTCCCTGTTGACTCTGTTCAGTCTGTTCACGTTGTTGTCCCTGTTGACTCTGTTCAGTCTGTTCACGTTGTTGTCCCTGTTGACTCTGTTCAGTCTGTTCACGTTGTTGTCCCTGTTGACTCTGTTCAGTCTGTTCACGTTGTTGTCCCTGCTGTCCCTGCTGTCCCTGTTGTCCCTGCTGCTCGGTTGGGGACTCACCTGGGGCCGTCTGTTGTTGCTGACGGATGCTGTCGGAAGTGGCGGAATTCGCATCGCGGTCTTGTTCTTCGGCTACAGCCTCTTGGTCGGCCGACTGAAAGGAGCGGCCTGCATTTGCTTGCGGATCCGCCGAAGAGGGCTCGGTGGTCTGCGAACGTCCCGTCGCGGCCGCCATTTCGCGATCCAGTTGCTCGTTCAAACGCTCGAGTTGATTCAGGGCTAAACGTAGCGAATCAACCTCGCTGCCCAGCACGGCCTCGGCCGCATCTTCAATTTCTTCGCGCAACAAACTCAGATCCTGAGCGGATTCGTTGGCCAACTCCTTGGCCTGCGGAATCAAGTTGCGTTGCAAAAGTTCCTGGGTGACTTCCAGTCGTTGCTGAGTTTTCTGTTGCTCAACGCGGCGGTAGCTGTCGTACAATTTCTGCGCGAGTAAGGGCTCCGCGTCCTCCGAAGCCGTTACTGTCTGCTGCATTTGCTCCAACAGCTCGGCCAATTCCTGACGCTGCCTTTCCACTTGTTCACCGGTATCGTTCGGTCCAGTCTCATCACGCAGGCCGGCGGAAGGTGAATCATCGGCCGCGCCAATTTGCTCCGTGATCTGCTGCTGTCTTTGTTCTAGCTCTGCGGCGCGCGATTTCATGTCCTGCATGGCCTCGGCAAACTGATTGGCAGCTTGCTGGCGAACTTCGTCTTGCAGTTGTTTCAATTCTTCTTCCGCTCGGGTGCCCGTGGCGAGAGCTTGGCTGGTGTTCCCCTGCCTCAGTGCTTCACTCGACTGTTGCAGATTCTCACGAGCCTGCTGCATTTGCTGTTGGGCTTGCTGCATGGTTTCGTTGGTGCTGGAGTCCATCCGCTGCTGAAGCTCATCGCTATCCTGGAGCATCTGTTGCTGCTGCTCGCGCAGACGTTCCAGTCGTTGCTGCAGTTCATCCCTTTCCTCGGGCGTCTCCGCGGTTTGCAGAGCGGCCTCCAACTCTCGCATCTGCTCATTAAGATCTTCTTGTCGGGCGGCCAGTTCTCTCAGCCGACTCAGCACCTGACGCAGCTCGGATTGTTCCTGGTTTTGCTCCTGGGCTAAGCGTTCATTCTCATATCGGTTCTCTTGGTTTTGCAAACGCAACTGATCGATTTGCTGCTGACGAGCTTGCGAACGCTGGGAGCGACTTTGAGAACTTGAGGATCGCTGCGACTGGGCGACTTCGAATTCTCGGCTTTGCAAGCGAAGCAGATCTTGGTACGCCGCTTGCGCTTTGCCAAATGCTGTCTGAAGTTCGCCTTTGGCCAACGATTCCTGAGTGGCATTCAGTGCTTCCATTGCCTCGCTCATGTGCTGCTGAGCGTCGGCGACGAACTGCTCAGCACTATCCACATTGGATTCTTGGGCTTTTTCACGCAGCAGCTCAAGTGCTTGTTGCTGGGATTCGCTGATCAGCTGGATGTCGTCCGCGGTCTTATCCGGTAGCTGGTCTCCACGCGCCTTACGCAGGGTATTCCAGATACTGACAACGATCTGCTTCTGCAATTCGAGCAGCTCTTCGGTTTGCTCGTTTCCACCCTGTTGGCCTTGCTGCTGCTGTTGCTGGTCGCCATTGGGTGATTCTCCCTCTCGGTAGATCTCCTCAAACGGACGGACCTCCGCAAAGAACATATCGCTGACGACTCGCCGCACTTGCCCATTAGCATCTTCGTCGTCGGCCCACACATAATAAGTCAACAATTGGGAGGGTTCAGCTCCGAGTGCTTCGAAGTCAATCAGCTGACTTATTTCCAAATCGCGGCGTTCTCCAGCGGTGGAATCCTGAGCAATTTCCACCAACTCACCACTGGCAAATTGGTAGCCGATTCCGGCGGCCTTGATCGAAAAATCATCCTTGATCTTGGCAGCCACCTCAAACTCTTGCAAAGCAGATACCTGTCGGTCTCCACCTGCCGTCAATTGGATCGAAGGCTCTTGATTGGGCAGAACTTTCGCCCGCAACGTGACGTCGACGGAATTCTCCCGACCTTCGTGATCTAGCAGCCAGACTTCCCAAGTCATGTCCTGCTCCAAAGTAATTTTGGCTTCCACGATGGTTGCGTCATCCGTTGGCAGCAGCGGCAATCGTTCCAGTTCTTGATCCTCTGAGGTAGAAACGGGAACTAATTCTGCGCTAGCCACAGGTTTATTCAAATGCAGTTGCCAAACCAATTCCGTTCCCAGGGCGGCCGTTACACGTCGCGTGTCCACAACGGTTTTTTCTTGCATTCCGGTATAGGACGGATAGCGCAGCAAAGCATCCGCTCTCACCAGGGCAGGATATTCGAAAACTTCGACTTGATAATCGCCCGTCGATTGACCGTCAAATTCGACATGATATTGGAGCGGGTTTTGAATGTCGTAAACGTAGGCCGCGAAGATCGGATCGCTCAAGGACCGCCGCATGAGGACCCGCGAGGCGGACGTCGAGGAAGAAAGTTGGCCGGAACTATCCGCAGGGCTTTGCAACTGCTGTACCAGCCAAACCTCGTCGGGTAATTTGCCGTCGAAACGTGCCGTAACGATCATGCTTGTGCCCCGCTCAATCTGCGTGTTGCCAGGCGTCACAATGGGTGGCGTCAAGGCGGAAGACAACAATGCATTGGGGGCCAATGGAACAGGCGAATAAGGCATGTTCCACAGGCTGTTCCCGACAATCGCCAAACCAGCAATGGCCGGCAAGTTGGCAAGCCAGCCCAGCCATATTTTCCCTGGGGAAATGATCGATCGCCAGTGATACATGACGTCATGGCGAATGGCTTCGGAAATGACACTCCGCTGCAAGTAGCCCAACGAACTGTCTTGAGCTGGAATTCCACTGGCCGTCAGCAAGGTTTGATTCAGGCTGGGGAATTTCTGTTCGACCCGATCCGCAACGGACTTCAAGTCGCGCTGTCTGCGGTTCACAACGCTCCAGCAGGTCAAGCCGGCAATCAGCGTGCCGGCCAGCCACCACCAATGCGCATGTTCGAGACCGGGTACTCCCGCTTGCTTTGCCGCAACCAGCAAGCAACCCAGTCCGATTGCGACAATCCACAGGCAAACCAACGACCAACTCAAATGAAGAGCCCGGATTCGTCGCGCCACTCGGCCGAGTCGAATCTGTAGTCTCGTATCCATGCTTGCCTCCAGTGGATTGCTATGACGTTGCCAGCTGCCGAGCTGCTCGCCGTGCCGTCCAACCGCCCAGAAAGGTTTCTGCAATCAAAATTACAATTCCCGCTGCCAGCAGCCATTGCCACAGCTTCTGTTTGCCCTCAAGTTCTTCGACTTTCAATTGTCGAGCGGATTCCCTGCGTTCGGTATCGGTGACTGTCCGCCCGAGCTGTACGCCATATTGTTCGAAGACTTCGGAGTCCTGCGCATCGAGCTTGCTTTCAGAGAATGGAATTCGAATCGAGACTCGACGCTGCCGCTCAGCTGACACTAATTGATAGATACCGGGCTCACTAAACACGACCTGGGAAGGTCCAAGGCGTGCTACCTCTTCGGTCACCCGAGTTCCCTCCGCGTCCAAAATTTCTAGCACCTCCTCTTCCACGGCTATGCTTTCACCTACTTCGTAGGTCCAATCTTGAACGCGCGTGTTGCCTCGTGGGTCGAGCATGCCCAGCAGGATTGGCAGGAACTTACTGGAGAGCGCAAACGTGCTGGAGGTGGGTTGCCAGCCTGCCGCCAGAAGCCATATGTTGCCGCGTTCAAGGTCTTGCTGAACGATCCAAGGATCACCGCTGTCCAGGAAGGCGACTACATCTAGTCCGCTGGGTAGTGAGTCCGGCTGCTCAGGTAGTTCGATCTTGCGGTGATTCCAGATCCGCAACTTACTGAAGTTATTGTATCGCGGATCGGCAAAGGGTCGAAACAGCGAGCTTTGGTAATCGAGCTTCCCTACCAAAGCGAAATCCTCTACGGCCGCCTCACGGATGCCGAGTGCATCGATATTGAGTAAGGCTC
>JANSWS010000481.1 GCA_024743355.1 bacterium | reverse complement strand
ATTCACCCACAGATTCTTCTGACGAAGCGTTTTTTTTCGACCGCCATACTGGCCATTTCGCTCGCAGTCTCTGCTGGTGCTCAAGACAACCCGCATGCAAATAGCGGACGGTATGCATGGAAAAGAGATATCCCATATCGCAATGGTGAGTCAGACGATTACATCCGCGAGCGTTGTCGACTCGATCTTTATCTGCCACAGGATGTCCAGAATTTTTCCACGGTTGTGTGGTTCCACGGCGGCGGCCTCAAGGGCGGCCAGAAAAGGGTGCCGGATGCTTTGCAAGGCAAGAATGTTGCCGTCGTGGCCGTCAACTATCGTCTCAGCCCCAAAGTCAGTTCACCAGCCTACATTGAGGACGCCGCCGCAGCCGTGGCCTGGACCTTTCGCAATATAGAAAGCTACGGTGGTTCCGCAAAACGCATCTTTGTCAGCGGACACTCGGCCGGCGGCTATCTGACCAGTATGATCGGACTCGATAAACGCTGGTTGAGCGCACACGGCATCGACGCCAACCAGATCGCGGGCTTGATTCCCTACAGTGGCCACGCGATTACGCATTTCACCATTCGCGGCGAACGGGGAATTGACGGTAAGCAGCCCATCGTGGACGATCTGGCCCCGCTGTTTCACGTCCGGAAAGATGCACCGCCCCTGCTGCTGATCACCGGAGATCGCGACAAGGAATTGCTGGGGCGCTACGAAGAAACGGCATATCTGTGGCGGATGATGCAGGAAGTTGGCCATCCGCAGACCGAGCTATTTGAACTGGAGGGCTATGATCATGGGGGTATGGCGGAACCCGCCCATCCCTTGCTGCTGAACTTTATCCAGTCTATCCCTGCAAAGTAGTGCGTTTTGCTGTTAAATGTAGTAACCTCTCCGATAACCTGGATGGGTGCGTTAGCTTCCGCGCTCGGCGATGCTCGGGCTCCGCAAGTGTTCACGGGCTTGGACTTTGAATACTGTAAAGACAGAGTGAACGAATATTTTCTTCTGAATATCAATTAAGGACAAAATGATGCTTTATCGTGTGCTGCTGATAACCTTAACCCTGAGTCTTTTCGGCTGTGCACCGGATGCGTCCACCGATCAAGCGACAGCGACAGTCGAAACGGCGGAACCAGCAACAGCCGGAGATGCGTCGGCCGAGCTTGTGGCCAAATTGGCACTGGCTGATGAGGTCGATGGGGCAAGTGACCATCAGATAGGAAAATGCTATGTCTGCGGGCTGGGAATGGACGGCAAGCCGGAGTTTGCGGTCGAGGTCGAGGGTTACACGGCTCATTTGTGCAGCGATTATTGCCGCGAGCATTTTGCCAACAACTGGCAGTCTGTGGTGGGGGAGACGGATATTCCGCAGTCGAATTAGTTGGCGATCTCGGAAGGCTGCCGTTTTGCTTGCGGCAGTTTGGCTCGGGTATCCTATCGAGAACAATCACGCGGATGACGCAGTGCCGGGTGTCAGCGTGCAGAATGTCCGTCGCGTCTTCGACAATGGGGAGCACAATGCCTTTACGGATTTGATCCGTTGGAAGGAAAGATATTGGCTCACCTTTCGAAGCTGCCCGGATGGGCACATGGTATTCTCTACTTCCTCGATCCTGGTGCTCACCAGCGACGATGCAAGGCAGTGGGACATCGCCTTACAATTCTCAGTTCCACTGCGTGACACCCGTGATCCGCACTTTCTGGCTTTCCAGGGAAAGCTATTTGTCTACACGGGTACTTGGTACAGCGGTGATGGAGAACTGGCTCGCGAGAACTACGACATCAACCAGCATCTTGGATTTGCTGTCTGGACGGAGGACGGGAAATCCTGGAGTGGCCCCCAGCAGATGGAAGGCACTTATGGGCATTACATCTGGCGGGCGGTGACCGACGGCGATACGGCTTATCTGTGCGGTCGCCGCAAGCGAGGTTATTCGCAAGCCGAGTCAGGTGCCGGAGGGGCTGCAATTATGGAGGGGGCACTGCTGGAAAGCACCGACGGGCTCAATTGGAAATTTCGCTCCTTGTTTCAGACGCAGAAGGGAAATGAAACGGCTTTCCAAGTGCTACACGACCGGACTCTGGTGGCGCTCAGCCGCGAACAGGGTTCGACCGCTCAACTGGCTCACGCCCGACCACCCTACCAGACTTGGGAACGCCAGCAATTACCCCAGTATATTGGCGGCCCGTTGCTGGCGCAGTGGGGTGACCATTGCTTGTTGGGTGGTCGCAAGAATACGGACGAAGGTCCAAAGACGGCGCTCTACTGGCTGATCGGCGATGACCTGATTCCGATCGCGGAATTACCCAGCGGCGGCGATAACTCTTACCCGGGCTTTATTGCCATGGATCCGCAGCACGGATTGCTGTCTTGGTATTCCAGTCATGAACTGGATGCCCAAGGACAACCGATCACCGCCATCTATCTGGCCGATCTGGTGAAGTTCGACCCAAAATGACGGGCAGATGCTGAGCGATTCCTTTCGCGGTCCGGCTAGCCTGGATGATACGCGTAGGCCGTCAACAAGGTCGCAACTGGGCTCAATCAGGATGCTGGCTGGGGCTAGCACGCAGATGCCGGATGACTCCAATCAAAAGTGTGATCACCGTAAGCGGAATCACGAATCCGATCAGTGCCGTACCCAGGGTATGGTTGACGGACGGCATGACGGCGGCGGTAACAAGGTAGGCGGTGTAAGCGATGTAGTAGCCGAAAAACAAACCGCCTTCCCAGCGGGCAATCAGATGGCCCGTAAAGAACACGGGAAGACAGGCGACTGCCACGGCAATCATCACCGGGATGTCGAGCCGCAATGCCGCTTCCGATACAGCCACGCCTGACGGTGAAACAAGACTGGAAATTCCCAAGACAGCCAAGATATTGAAAATATTGCTGCCCACGGCATTGCCCACCGCAATGTCCCGCTCACCGCGAATTGCAGCCATAATCGAAGTGGCGACTTCCGGAAGCGACGTACCCACGGACACGATTGTTAGGCCAATGACTAGTTCCGGGACATTCAACTGCCGAGCGATTTGAACCGCGGACTCAACAAACCAACGAGAGCCCAGTACCAGCAGGGCCAAGCCGGCAACGACGATCAGCAAGTTCAACACAAATGAGGCCTTAGTCTGGCGAGAAGCCTCCTGTCCGAACTCGGCCTCGTATTCAGCCTGGATCGCAGCTTGCTCTCGTCGGCTCTTGATGATGGCCCACACGGTGTAACAGATCAGCGCGGTGGACAGCAGCAAGCCATCCAATCTTCCTATTTGCCGGTCGAGCGCAAGCAACCCGACCAATACCGACAAGCCGACCATCAACGGTACATCGAAGCGGATCAGCTGCTGCGAGACACGCAGCGGTACAATCAGCGCGGAAACACCCAGGATAAAGAGCACGTTAAAAATATTGCTGCCCAGAACATTACCCAGCGCCACATCAGGCTGTCCACTCAGAGTGGATTGAACGCTAACCACAAGCTCCGGAGCGCTGGTTCCAAACGCGACAACGGTCAGACCAACCACTAGCGGCGAGATGCCCATGGCTGCTGCCAGCTTCGATGCGCTACGCACCAGAATTTCCGCGCCGGCCGTTAGTACAACAAGTCCTACAATGAGCGTTACGATTGCCAGATAATTAGCTTCCAGAAAAAAGATTGCTGCCCCAAAAACTCTTGCGACTGCTTGCGCAAATTATTCAATCATGAATCAACCGTGGCTAGGGGAAAAAGCGTCGAGTCTTTCAAGATTTTCTGCCACCATCGACGGAGCGACTGGGAACAGCTCGGCAGCCTGTGCATCGCTTACCAGGCGGAACATGCTTGCCGCGGTTGCCATTGGGTGGAGGTTTGCCTGGCTCCGACGGACGGTTACCCAGATTTATGCTTAAAATGGGACTTATCCACTCACCGTTATCCTTCCAATGAAGTTGGACCTCCCCACCTGCAAGCGCTGATGGCCGCGTCAGAACGTGAGATCAACCATGACACATCGCAAGTTCAAATCGAGGCTGGGCACCAGCAGAATTGTGGTTGCGTTATGTTTGGCTGCTATTTTGGGCCGACGAGCTTCGCTGGCGAACGATCTCAGTTTCAGCAGTGACGTACGGCCGATTCTGGCGGAATACTGTTTGCAGTGCCATGGACCGGATCCAGCGCATCGTCAGGCGGATCTCAGGCTCGACCTGGCTGACCAAAGTACGGAGACGGTAATCGTAGCGGGAAACCCCGAGCAGAGTGAAGTCATACGTCGTCTGATCAGCGATGATCCGGACTTGCGGATGCCACCTGCAGAGATGGAGAAACGCCCCACGGCAGAGGAAATCAATATTTTGCGGCAGTGGATTGCGGAAGGCGCCGTTTTCGAGGGGCATTGGTCGTACCAAAAGATCAGGCGTCCCGAGATACCGAAGACAAAAGGCCAGGCCACGACGGATATCGATCGATTTATCGTGTCGAGTTTGGAAAAGCATGGGTTACAGCTTTCACCTCCTGTCGATCGACGGCAGTTGATTCGACGGGCAAGTTTCGATCTCATCGGGCTTCCGCCCACTCCCGAAGAAGTGGAAGCCTTTGTGAATGACAGCCACAACGATGCCTTTGCCAAGGTCATCGATCGACTGCTGGAATCGCCTCGTTATGGAGAACGCTGGGGGCGTCATTGGCTAGATATTGCTCGTTACGCCGACACGCACGGCGGCTCCGCCATTGGCTTCACGCGTTTTCCATTCTCCTACACGTACCGTGACTATGTAATTCGCGCCTTCAATGACGATCTTCCGTATAACGAATTTGTCATGCAGCAATTGGCGGCGGACCAATTGGGATTGGCGGAAAACGATCCGTCCCTGGCGGGGCTGGGATTTCTAACGGTCGGCATGCAGTTCCGGAGCGTTCACGATTTGATCGATGATCAGATCGACGTGGTGACACGAGGTCTGATGGGAATGACGGTCGCGTGCGCTCGATGCCACGATCACAAATTTGACGCGATCCCTACGACCGACTACTACGCGCTGTACGCCACCCTGGCCAGCAGCCAATCGCCTGAAGTTTTACCGATCCTGGGCGAACAACAGCCATCGGTAGAATTGCGAGAGTACCAACAGCAACTCCAGTATCGGCAGACAATCTACCGCGATATGGCTCGCGATCAGATGGAAGTCATGCGCAATCGTCTCCGCTGTCAGGTCGGAATTTATCTCGCGGAGTTGGCCAAAGGAGTGCCCGAACAAGATGTTTCGGCAGCCTTCCTGTCCTACAGAACCGATGACGTTCGCCCCGACGTGCTCAATCGCTGGCGCGACTATCTGAAGGAGATGCCAGAAGATGATCCCGTATTTTTCGCTTGGGT
>JANSWS010000020.1 GCA_024743355.1 bacterium | reverse complement strand
CGGCTAATGGTTTTCGGATATGTATCTCTGTTGCACACGTTCGGCTGCGGAACTGCGAGCCAAGTCACAGGCAGGGAAAGCAAGAACAGAAACAGGCCCTGGACAGCGTCCCTCTTCCGCGGCGGACAAAATTGGCTGGCGTCTCGCGTAATGCCAGCCACCAAGCGACGTCTAGCTATACAGCAGGTTAGCTGGCTGCCATGGCCGTGAGCCAAGTCAATAACCTCGCTGACTGCGCCCGTTTCTGACGGGCCCCACGTCCGGAGACCGGAACCCGATTCTGGTAGCCCGAATTCAGGAGCCTGATTTTCGGAGCACGAACTCCGGAGCCCTAGGGTTGGTAGCGGTTCGGGCTACCAACCCACTCTTAGAAAACTAACCCGCACAAGCCCTAGGCTGTCTCAGAAGAGGTGGTGAAATGACAAATCCAATTCCCAAATACTTGTTGGCTGTGGCAAGCTTGCTGCTACCAACAGCGATGCATGCCACGACTCAAGCTGCCGGTTTGCTGGTGGCTGATGGCGGGTTCGGTGGCAAACTGGAAATCGTCCAACAGGAGGTGCACGTGACGATCAATAACGGAATCGCAGTCACCCAAATCGACCAGGTCTTTCGCAACACGGAAAACCGCATCGTCGAAGCTCTCTACACCTTTCCAGTGCCTAACGGCGCTAGCGTGAGCAATTTCAGCATGATCATCAATGGCAAGGAAATGATCGGCGAAGTCGTCGAGAAGGAACGCGCTCGCGAAATCTACAGCAGCTACAAAACCCAGCGACGTGATCCGGGGCTGTTGGAACAAGTGGATTACAAGACCTTTGAATTAAGGGTATTCCCCATTCCGGCAGGAGCCGAACAGCCCATCCATATCACCTACTATCAACAACTGGACTTTGATCACAATCAAGCCACCTACGTCTATCCTCTGGCAACGACTACCACGGGCCCCGTGGATGCAACCACGAAAGGAAAGTTCGCTTTCACAATCGACGTCAAAAGCGAAATCCCGATTCTGCAACTCGTCAGTCCCTCGCACAAAGAGGATTTTGTCATCTCCAGCGTGTCGGCAAATTACACGCGTGCAAGTCTGGAAGTAACCGAAGGTGACCTGAACCGGGATGTGGTCATAGCCTATGACGTCGAACGCCCGCAAACCGGTTTGGATCTCATTACATCCAAATTCAAAAATGAGGATGGATACTTTCTGCTGTCGATGACGGCAGGCAAGGAATTGGAGGAACTGGCGACCGGAATGGATTACGTGTTCGTCGTGGACATCTCAGGCAGCATGGCCAACGACGGCAAGTTAACCCTGTCCCGCGCGGCCGTGGAGAGCTTCATCAGTGCCTTGGGGGCGGAAGATCGTTTTGAGCTCATGACCTTCAACACCACGCCGAATCTACACTTTGGGGAACTCGCCCAGGTATCCGATGCCAACCAGCAAGCAGCCCATGAGTTCCTGGCGTCGCAGCGAGCCAAGGGCGGAACCGAACTGCGTCCTGCCATCGAAACTGCCTACCGCTATCGAGATGCGGATCGCCCCTTGAATGTCGTCGTACTGTCCGACGGTATGACGGAGGTACGTGAACAAGCTGAGTTACTGGCCGCCATTCGATCCGCCGCAGCAGGCACGCGCGTGTTCTGCATCGGTATTGGCAACGACATCAACCGACCGCTACTGAAACAGGTGGCCGAAAATGCTGGCGGACTCGCCGCGTTTGTCTCGCACCAGGATGATTTCCAACGACAAGCCCAAGCCTTTCGCAGAAAGCTGATGCGCCCCGTGGCGGCCAATGTCAAAATCGAAATTGAAGGCGTTGGCAGCTACGACTTGACCGAGGATGAGCTACCCGATTTGTACTTCGGAGCCCCCATCTGGTTGAGCGGCCGATATGAAAAACCTGGGCGGGGGCTGATTACGGTTTCCGCGGAAGTCCTCGGCCAACCATTCCAACAGGCCTTGGAATTCGAGTTCCCCGAATCCAACGAGCAGAATCCCGAGATCGAGCGGATGTGGGCCTATCAGCGCGTCCAAGGCTTGATGGATGCCATGCGGGTTAACGGCAAGTCCAATCAACAGATCGACGAGATTGTGCGACTGTGCGAAGGTTACTCGATTGTCAGCGAGTACGCTTCCTTCCTGGTTCTGGAAAACGACGCCGAGTACGCCCGTTGGTCAATTCAACGCCGAAATGCAACGCGAGTGGGAAAGGACCGAGCCGCTCAAGCGCAACTGCGTAAACAGTTGGATTCGCTTCGTGAATCCTCGCTGGCCCAACTGGGACCGAGCAAGCAGCAATTGGTATCAACCAGCAGCGAGACAGGCAGTTCGACACCTGCAACAACCAGCCAAGCGGACGCGAGTTCACCTAGAACATCCACCGACCCAACGATTAACCGGCCCGGTGATCTGAACTTCGATTCGCGAGTGCGACCCTCCAGTGGCGGATCGGGCGGAGGAGCCATCGATCCGATTACGGGCCTGGTCGCAGTCGGAGTTGCGGGCGCTTCGGCCTGGGCGGCCCGTCGCCGCAAGCTGAAGCAGAGTTAGCCCGCGGCCCATAAGAAGCCGCCTGTGACAGGACAGGAAAGGACTCAGGCGCCGACCGTATTCTCATGCGGTCTGGCGTCGAGTTCCGTTGAAGAGTCCAAGTTGCTGATAGCGCTCAAACGCGGCCGCCGCCCGTTGACAAACGCGGAAGCTCGAGAATCAGCAAGGCACGCGCTGCGAGTTGCAAAATCTGAACATGCCGCGGAGTATGACATGAAGCGTGACAGCTTAAACGTGATCAATCAATATCCGGTGACGCTGGGTATGGCGGCCTTGTGCCTGCTGGCATTTTGCTTTTCTGGAATGGTTGACAGTCTGGGGCTGGACCAAATCGGGACGAACCGATGGGCTTCGCCCAACCTGCTCGTCTGCCACTTGCTGCATTGGAACGGAGACCATTTGCTGTGGGACCTGCTGATGTTTGCCAGCCTGGGGGCGCTGTGCGAAGCATGGATGCAAACCCGATACTATGCGACTCTGCTGGTGGCGGCTGCGGCGATTCCAATCAGTCTGGGCATTTGCCAACCCGAACTGGCTACCTACCGCGGTCTGAGTGGTCTGGATACCGCAATCTTCAGCCTGCTCATGGCACGGCAGGCGTTGGATAAGTTTAAGTCCCAAGACAAAAGAGCATGGCTGTTTGCGGGTCTATGGACGCTCATGTGCGGGAAGATTTTCTACGAGTTTGTGAGCGGGAATGTTCTATTTGTACAAGACACCAGCTTCATCCCGGTTCCCTGGGCCCATTTGATGGGAGCATTGGTCGGTCTACTGCTGGCTCTGCCAAGCTATGTGAATGTAAGAAATGCTTTCGGACTGGCCGCGACGCATAGACTATTGACAGCAGATTAGTGACAGCAGAATTCACGTTCCGCTAAATGTGGCACAAGTAAGCAACTTAATTGGACAGCGCCACTTGCGATAAAGCTCCTGGCAATTCCTTGGTGAACCGTGATTAGGCGATGTCTGGTTAAGTGGTGCTTAAGCCCTTCGAAAACCGGGGCTAACGCCGGCCAAAGCCCATACGGCTAATCGAATGTGGCGCTGTCCAATTAATGCCCCCTCAGAATCTCAACTGAAAAAAAATCGGTCTGAGCTGCAACAAATGCCGGCGTAGCGCAACAGATTTCAAGTTGGAACAGGCCTGAGAATTCTCGCCATTTATGGGGGGAAACTCACTTCGCTCCTTCACTGAACTTGCCTCGATCACGTGAAATAAATACAAGTGAATCAAAGACTTAGGTTTTTTCAGGAAAACGCTAAACGATTTCGTTCGGAGGAACTCATGACAGCAAAACTCCTGAGTTTTCGTCACTCTTCTACGGTCTACCTTGCGAGCGGGCTGTTGATTGCAATGGCCTCCATGAACTTGTTGGATGCATCTTCGTTACTCGCACAGCAGCCTTTGGCGACGGATGCGGACCAGGAAGAGCGGCTGATCGGCGCCGACCGGCTGTCCGATGCTTTTCGCTACGCAGCCAAGATATTGAGACCTTCCGTTGTGACGATCACTTCTTTAAGCGAGCCCTCGCGGATGCAAGTTCGGATGGGCGGGAACAGCTTCGGCTTCCGGGATTTGGAGGATTTGCGAGGCATGATTCCTGACGAACTTTTCGAACAGCTGCGTGGTCTGGAAGAAGTCGAACCGGAGGAGCCCGAGCTGAATGGACGCTCGGACCGCCGCAAGGTTCAGACGGGCTTGGGTTCCGGCGTCATCGTTTCTCCAGATGGCTACATCCTGACCAACAACCACGTCGTCAGTCGTGCCGACGAACTCCAAGTCGAACTGAGCGATGGCCGCACCTTCGAAGCGGAAGTTATCGGTACAGATTCGAAGAGCGATGTGGCCGTTCTGAAGATTGACGCGGGCAATCTGGTGGCTGCCAGGCTAGGAGATTCATCCGCCATGCAAGTAGGTGATTGGGTGATCGCCATTGGCAGTCCCTTCGGCTTGGACCAAACAGTAACCGCGGGGATTATTTCTGCCACCAACCGCCAAGCGGAGATCATCTCGGGCGGCTACGAGGACTTTCTGCAAACGGATGCAGCTATCAATCCCGGAAACAGTGGCGGCCCGTTGATCAATTTGCGGGGAGAAGTCATCGGAATCAACACAGCAATCAACTCAAGGACGGGCACCAACGCGGGTGTCGGATTCGCGATTCCCAGCAATATGGCGGGCCGCATCGTGGAGGACTTAAAGTCCAACGGGCGGGTGGTCCGAGGCTACATCGGTGCTCTGTTGGCGGATGTGACTGCGGAAAACGCTGCCGAATATCGCTTGCCTGCCGGCGTGCTGCGTGGCGCGGCTATCGAAGTGGTCGAAAAAGGTGGACCTGCAGATCAAGGAAGGCTGCAACCCGGCGACGTGGTAACCAGTCTGAATGGTCGGCCCATACGCTCGATCGCCCAGTTGCGCAACGCGGTGGCCATGACGCGTCCGGGTACGCAGCTAATTTTCGAAGGTTTTCGGCAGGGACAGCCGTTCAATCTGGCAGTCACTACCGGCGAGCTGAATGAAGAGCGAATCAGCAGCATACTGCCGGAATCCGAAATCGCTTCCATGGGCATCGTAGTTCAAGAACTAACGCCCCGAATGAAGCGCGAATTGGAAACGGACAGCGGAGTCGTAGTAACTCAAATTGACCGTCGCGGAGCAGGAGCACAAATGGGCATTCGCCCTGGCGATGTGATTTTGGAAATCAACGATGTGGCGGTCAACTCGATCAAAGACTTGGAACAAGCCTTCGATCAAGCCGAAAACTCCTACCGCATGATCATCCAGCGGGGTAATCGGCTGCTGAGTCTGCAATCGACCTTCCGCTAGTCAAGCTTAGTCTGTGCCGCTCAGTCAATTCACGCCGCCGCGTTCGTTCGCGGCGGCGTTTTCTAGGTTAGTCGGGTTCTATGTTGTCGGGTAGCATGCTTGCTGTCGAGTGCTGTAGCACGTCTAAGCATGAAACTGGGAGCTGCACAACGGAGCGTGATTTTTGAGGACTGCATCACGACGGAACGTGATGGCTACTTTGGGCATCAGGATGTGATGCTCGAACTGGAAGGCTACATCACGTCGGAGCGTGATGGCTACTTTGCGTGTGATGGCTACTACTGAGGATGGGCCCGTTGTAGCCAATCGGACATTGGCTGCATGGACGACCAATCGGGCTCGTCCTGAATACCATACCCGGTCTGGTGCAAACTGTCGCATTGAATCATGCCTGCTTGGATCCGCAAAAAGCCTTCGCCATTACGCTGTGCGTAGAGATCTGGGTGGCGGGACAGGACCTTTTGCTTCTCGTCGGGCGGCAGCATCGACAAACCGTGGTTGTAGTGATGACCATTGCGTTCGCAATGTGTCAGCCCCAAGCAACCGACACTGATCAGATCTTGCTGCAGTGGAACGACCGGCAAGTTTTGCAGGTCCTCCCCACTCAAGATAGTGATCGGCTGTGGATCGGCGGCGGCTGTCATGCTCAACAAGCACATGTTGGCTAATGATTTGTAGAAACCTTTGCAGTTCTTATGCGAGGTTCCGGCATATCCGACGTTGAGCGCTTGACGGCAAGAATCCAGAGTGCCGTCGGATTCGTCAATGATCAGTGGCTTCATGCGCCCGATGTCGCGCAACGAGCGACTCAACCGCGGCAGCAGCGCAATGTTCCGTGGTAGCGGTTGCTCGATATAGGCGACGTGTTGAAACAGGCCCAATTGCTCCTTCTGCAACCGCGACACGAAATTAGCCAAGTTTTCGACGTCTGCAAAGGCTTCGTTGGCATCCAAAGTGATCACAGGCTGTCGTGAAAAGGGCATGATATCCCATAAGCGGGCCAGTCGTTTTAGATCCGCGGCGACATCGCCGGAGAGCTTCACTTTGAAGTAGCGAATTCCCTGCTGTTGAATGTATTCCTGGAGTGTTTCTGGCAGGCCATCGTGGACTCGCTGCGCAGCCGGCCAGTCTTCATCGGTAAGTGGATCAAACAACCCGACTGTGTGTCGAACCGCGATTTCGGTCGTTGGCAACTGCGGCAGGTAATCCGCCAGGTTCTGCCCAGCCAGATCCGAGTTCAAATCGGCTAGGTTGATCCCTAATGCATCCTGTTTCAACATCACGAACAGAGGCCGTTCCGCCAAGCGACAAACGGCATCCAATAGTGCCCGCTCGAAAAGTGACGACGCAAACGCGGAGGTCAGCGATTCCTGATTCATCGCCCTTCCCCGCTGCATGACGAGAGGATGAAGACGGAGCCATTTGGCAAAGGGAGAATCGAAGTTCGGCTCTTCCATGTAGAGTTGGCGGGTCTGTTCTAACAGTACGGCCAATTCTCGTCGTTTAAGCCCTGTGTCACGTCCGGGCCGCTTGTCGAGCCAGCGGACAGACAGTCGATCCGCAGAACAGCCCCAAGTCGTCTCGCCGCTGCTGTCGCTCAGCACCAATCGCAAGTGACAAATGGGGCTCGTTTCCCGCTTCGGTTGCTCCCCACTTATGGCCGCCTTGCCCAGAGCTGAAGGAAAACGGGCAGGCAGGGTTTCGCGCACGAAAAAACTCAGGGACTCGATTTTGTAGCTCATAAGATCTCCGGAATATGACCCTGAAGTATATCCAATCGACTGCAGGCCACGAATGCATTGCTAAAGGCTGTAGCTACCTTCGCCAGAAGGTGGATTGTGGTCGTTTCCTGAATCAGAAGGTGGATTGCGTTACACCGACACGCGACTTCCTCGCTCTGGCGAGCGTAGCTACGTTATGATGTCTTCCACGCTCTGGCGAGCGTAGCTACGTTATGATGTGGGCTTTGAATTCTGACCTGAGGACCAGTATGCAAGATCAACTTTTCAGCGTCGCCGACAAGGTGACCTTAGTGTCCGGTGGAAGTCGCGGTATTGGAAAGGCCATGGCAAAAGGCTTTGCCGATCGCGGCGCCAAGGTCATTGTTACCGGCCGACAGGAAGATGTACTCAAGGCCACATCGAAAGATCTCGCCAGTGATTATCGAGTTTGCGACGTCGCTAACTCGCAATCGATTGAGCAATGTGTCGCTTCAGTTATGGAGCAATATGGCAGAATCGACGTCTTGCTGAATGTGGCCGGGGTCAACATCCGCCAACCGACTTTGGAGTTCACGGAAGAGCAATACGATTACGTGGTGGACATCAATCAAAAGGGCGCATTCTTCATGGTGCAAGCCGTCGGCCGCCAAATGCTTGAACAAGGCAGTGGCAGCATCGTCAACGTCGACTCGCTAAATACCTACGCACCCGTCAAAAACGTCTTACCTTATGCGATGAGCAAAAATGCCGTGGTCGCCATGACGCGCGGGCTGGCCTTGGAATGGGGACCGGGCGGCGTGCGAGTAAACTCCATCGCGCCGGGTTTCATCTTGACGGACTTGACGAACAAACTCTGGTCCGACGCTACCATGCAGGAATGGGGCATTACCAACACGCCGGTTGGACGACTCGGAAAGCCGGAAGACATGATTGGCGCGGCCGTATTCCTGGCTTCCGAAGCATCCGCCTTTATGACGGGCCAAGTGGTTCGCGTGGATGGCGGTTTCACAGCCGCGCTCAACTGGCCGATCCCTCAAGATGGCGGCCAGTAAGAGCGTGACTCAGGCCAAGCCTACTTGAGCATGTTGGTGATGAGGTAGGTACCGCTCTTGCCGGCAACGGCGATGTCGGTATCTCCATCCTGGTCAAAGTCTTGAGTAACAATTTGCAGACCTGTCCCCACGTGGCCTTCATCAATCGTATGCCGCGTAAAGCTGAGCTTCTGCGAATCCCAGGTGTAATAGTACATGCATGGCATTTCTTGGCCGCCAGGATCCTTGCCGTTATGGGCATAGTAGCGTTTGCCCGTAATCAGTTCCGGCTGGTCATCCCCGTCCAAGTCGGCCCATGCCAGACAGTGCGGCTGGCTATATTCGCGATCGATCAAATGCTCCTTCCATTTCGGAGTACCACTTTCATCCAACCCCAAGTTCTGCCACCAGAACAAACCGTAATCATGGCCGTTACCATAGATCAGATCCTGCCGGCCATCTCCGTCCAGATCGACGACGAGCATTGGCAAACTGGCGTGTAGATCCCAGCTGGCGTGAAATTTCCAAGGCTGTGTCCAGGGATCGCTGCTGGGTTGCTCATACCATCCCTGTCCCACAAGCACATCGGTTCTACCATCCCCATTCAGATCACCCACCGCCAAGCCGTGACCATTACCACTTTCACCCAAGCGGCTGGTAACCAGTTGGTAATGCTTGTTGGGTGAATCGCTCTCGACCGGTGCCAGCCGCTGAATCAACATCGGCGTGTCCTTTTTCCAACGATCGATAATCAACTCGGGGGTACCGTCCCCATCCAAGTCCTCCAACATGCCACCTTCGTTTTGAGACTGTTCGCTATCCAGGAGCAAATGCTTTTGCCAGAGCTGTCCCAAACGTAGTCCTTCCGCGCCTGGATTTTGGTACCAGTGGATTTCGGTAGGTAGAAAGGAACCCGCAATTACGTCTGGGTAACCATCTGAGTTGACGTCAAAAACATAGTCGCCATTGCTTTCCACATAGCCATTCCAGTCATCGATCTGCCGCACAGGTCGTGGAATCCATTCGGGATTGCGGTACCAGAACCGGCCCGCCACCAAATCAACCCTTCCGTCCTGATCGACATCCGCAGCCGCGATACCTTCGTTCGCGTCCAGGGCAAGCGGCCGAACTTGGAAAGTTGCGGATTGTCCGAACAGTGGATCAGCGTTCGAGACAACACCAAGCAAAATCAAAATCGCAGCAGACCCGCGTACCAGTTCAGCGATGGGACGGCGAAATACTCCCAGTCGCCCCTTAGGACAATCGAGCCGATTACTTAGCGTAGAGTCGGAAGCTAGTAAGGCTCGTTTGCTGCACATCGGCCGCTCTGCGCTCCGCGAGAGCTGCGGATAAACGCTACTTTCGCGGAGCGAAAGGCGACTATCGGAAAACTTTTGATCGAGCATGACTATGCACTGCCGCGATTGGTTTCCGTCCAAATCGAAGATGCGAGCGTCATTTTGCAACATATGGACTAATCCCTTGCAGTTGAGAGGCGGGCTTGGAAGTCACGTTGGTCACGGCACGGCGTGGCTGGGTCATGGCTGGGGCGAGCTCTTTCTTTCACCAGCCCAAGAGCCGGAAGAAACCGACCGTGGCTGGGAGCAGTAGCCCTTCCAGTCAACGCTGTGCAGCATTTTGTATCGAGCGTCTCGCCCGAAAATACAAGCACGACACGCGAGCGAGTGGGTTTCAGTCGCCATCGAGTACACACTCGCTTGCGCAGCGCGCTTGTAAATCCATGCAAAAATGCTGCACAGCGTTGCCTTCCAGTGATGGGCATTTTGGGTCGAGCTATCGAGCTTACTGGGACCAAAGTCGGCAGGCTTAACTAGTGGGCATACTGTTCGTGCATCCGCGTGAGGTCTTCTGACTGCAACTGCCCACGGTGCAACACGACACGATATTTTAACCTGAGCGGCACACCCACCGGTAGAGACACTGGCTCTCGGCCAGGATAAACCGCATTTTGCATACTTCTTCCGCGGCGTAGTATCCATGGTTGTGGGTAGCCTGGGTTGTCAGGGTGACACAAGATCGCGAAGCCCATTTCCGTGTTCGCAATGTTCAACCAAGGGCCGGCTGCCACGGCTGTGGTCGTGGGTTCAACATTCCCGCTTGAGCCACTGAAGACCAAGTCATCCGCGAGCTTAAGCCGGGGAGAGAAGCCTCCATAACCTTTCTCGTCGTCCGATCCGCCAATGCGTATTCCGCTGAGCAGCGCGTTCAGCGTGATTTCAAAGTCGACATTGCGCGTGTCAGCGATTCTGGGATGCACTTGCACTCGCAGGTCTTCACGCACAATGGCCGGCTGATCTCCCTGCTCGTCCAGTATCTTGGGAGAACGCCATAGAACTTGGGCTGAAATGAGAGCCTGCGTGGAATCGAGCTGGGAATTCATCTGGACGACATCCCAGCGAAAATCCTCGCATACCCAGGGATCTCCTGCGGCGACATCGTTCACCCAAACCTGATGCCATGCCCAGAATATACCGCGATGATGTCCGTGGTCCTCGGGAAAGTCCTCCGTCAGCACTTGCCCGTCTAAACCGTACAGAGGATGGACGTAATTTGCTCTAGGCCACCGCCCGTCTCGGGAGCGCACAGCGGACTGGTAGCTGAGCACCGGAGTTGATCCGTCGAAGATGGTGATCCCACCGTCGTGCTGCTCGGCGGAGAAGGCAGCTTTTTCTTGCTCGATGGAGTGTTGTGCGGCGGCTCGCGTGCCAACGCTGGATGTGATGCAAGCCAGCAAGCCTAACAAACCCCAGCGAGAAGCATTTCCAAAGTACATTTTCTAGCCCCAGATCGAACAAGAATATTGGAGTCCACACATGAATGTGCTAAGTCGACTGACTTCGATGATGGAAAGTGTACGTAGGATCGTTCGACCAATAGCTGTCGCCTGTCGCTCGGCGAAAGCTGCGGATAAACGCTACTTTCGCGGAGCGAAAGGCGACTATCGGACATGAATTGTTCGAACGTTACTTACGCTCGTGTGAAACCGCATTGTAAAATGTTGCCCGCAGTGTTGCCGAAGATTTTGGATTCAAAGAATCACCTGGCAGCCAAGGTCGTCAATAACTCTCTCAGGCACAGTACCAAGTGATGAATCGATCCGATCGCGATATCAAAGCCAATCCAGCAGCGGCCCGAGAGGACTCTGCCGCGGATGCCGGGAGGCGCACCGATAGACTCGAGCACTTGCGTGTCGGATTGGGTGGGTTACTGCATGCAGCTTGGAATCGCGAACTGCCACTGCAGACTGAGACGTCGTTCTTTATTCTGGTCAACGTGTTAGATTTTTTTCTAACCTTGATGCTGATCACTTTTGGGGCTTTCGAAACTAATCCTGTGGCAGACTATTTCTTTCGCAACTGGGGGTTTCGTGGCATGCTAGCCTACAAATTGGCGAGCGTTGCCTTTGTCTGCTTGCTCTCCCAATATGTTGCTCGCATCAGTCTCGCCAAAGCCCGATTTATCTTGCTCACCGGCATCGCGTTGGTGGGCGGAGTGGTGGTGTATAGCGCCTGGCTGCTATCTGGCCTGTTGCGTTAGTTCCAATAAAAATGCACGGACCGTAGCCCGTGCATCTCATTGACTTGACTGAGTTTGCCAATCCGTTTGAAGGCTGGCGAGCTCGCTTAGTTTCGGTCGCGTCGACCGCGACCACCGCCGCCGCCGCCGCCACTTCGACCTCGTCGGCCGCCGCCTCCACCTCGTGAATCGCTGTAGCGGGAGCCGCGATCGCCTCGGTCACCGCGATCACCTCGGTCGCCTCTTTCTGCTCTTTCGGGACGATCGGCTCGTTCGACGCGTCCCTCTCCGTCTTCATCCTCGCGGGCGAACTCATCTTCAATGCCCAGCTCTTCCAGAGCACGTCGGCGGCTCAGTTTGACGCGATCCTGTTCGTCGATATCGATCACGATAACCTTCATGGCATCGCCGACCTTGCAGATCTCGTCAACGCTGGAGACGTAGCCACCGGACAGTTCACTGATGTGTACCAACCCGTCACGACCAGGCAGAATTTCGACAAAGGCACCGAAGTCGCGCACGCTGCTGACAACGCCGTCATAGATCTTGCCAATCTGAGCGGTGGCCGTGCAGGCTTCTACGCGAGCCATCGCTTCCTTGGCTGCTTCCGCATTCACAGCGCTGACAACTACGATACCATCGTCATCGACATCGATGTTGGCACCGGTGTCCTCCTGGATCGAACGGATGTTCTTGCCGCCCGGTCCGATGAGCATGCCGATCTTGTCAGAATCGATCTTGGTCCGCAGCAATCTCGGAGCAAAGCGACTTGTTTCCGAACGCGGCCGCGGAATCGCGGTAATCATCTTACGCAGGATTTCCATGCGAGCTTCTCGAGCCTGCTTGAGCGTGGCTCGCATGATTTCTTCGCTAATTCCATCGATCTTAAGGTCGAGCTGAATGCCCGTGATACCTTCCGGCGTTCCGGCAATTTTGAAGTCCATATCACCGAAGTGATCTTCATCGCCCAGAATATCGGTCAGTAGAACCCAGCGATCATCCGCGGACTTGACCAGACCAATGCTGATGCCGGCCACCGGGTTGGTCAGAGGCACGCCTGCTGCCATCAGCCCCAGAGTTGCACCGCAAACACTAGCCATGGACGAGGAGCCGTTCGATTCCATGATATCGCTGATCACTCGAATCGTGTACGGAAAGTCCTCCGCATCGGGAATTACCGGTGCAACCGAACGTTCTGCCAAGGCACCGTGTCCGATTTCACGACGGCCTGGACCGCGAATTGGGCGACATTCTCCAACCGAGTAAGAAGGGAAGTTGTAGTCCAGCATGAACTTCTTGCTGTATTCGTCAACCAGCCCATCTACCCGCTGTTCATCACGACTGGTTCCCAGCGTTACGGTTACAAGAGCCTGCGTCTCACCGCGTTGAAACACCGCCGAGCCGTGGGTTCGGGGCAAAATGTCCGTCTCGCATTCGATGGCTCGCAAGCTGGTATGATCGCGGCCGTCCGGTCGAGTGCCACTGAGAATCAGTTCGCGAACGACGTCGCTTTCGAGATCGTGCCAGGCGGTCGAGAAATCGTCACCAGAGATGGCACCCTCCGCTTCCGGGTCCGGAATAAGCGCCTGCTTAGCCTCTTCCTTGAGCGCGGCAACGGCTTCAGCGCGAGCCAGCTTGCCATCGGTTTGCTTGGCTTGGCGATAGCGATCGTAGTAGCCTTCCTTCAGGCGTCCCAGAATGCCATTGTCCGGCTCGGGCACGAAATTCAATTTCTCCGGCTGCACGCGATCGACCAATTGCTGAATCAATTCGATGACTTGCTTGACAATGCCGTGAGCAAAAACGATGGCTTCGGCCATTTCATTTTCGGGTAGCTCTTGAGCAAAACCTTCGATCATCAGAATGGACTTGTCGCTGCCCGAGACAATCAAATCCAATTCACTCTCTTCGAGCTGTTCGTTGGTGGGGAAGGGAATCAATTCTCCATCGATGCGTGCCAAGCGAACCGAGGCAATCGGCCCCTGAAAGGGAAGACTGCTGATGCCCAGAGCCGCGGATGCGCCATTCATGGCCAGAACATCCCCATCGTTTTGCAGATCGCTGCTCAACACAACGCTCTGAATTTGTACTTCGTCACAGAAACCCTTGGGGAACAGCGGGCGGATGGGACGATCCATCAAACGGCTGGTAAGTGTTTCTTTGGTGGTGGGACGTCCTTCGCGTTTGAGGAAACCGCCCGGAAATTTGCCGGCTGCCGCCATCCGCTCCCGATAGTCACAGGTGAGCGGAAAGAAATCCGTTCCAGGCCGCGAGGGCCCTGTGGCAACAGCCGTGAACACAACGGTATCGCCATACTGCACGACCACTGCGGCCGCGGCCTGCTTAGCCAACTGTCCGGTTTCGATGGACATGACTTGCGAACCGATTTGCTTCTCTACTCGAATCTTCACTACTTTCTTCCTATTCCAACAATCACTACTTAACTACAACTTCACTTTCACATTGGCTTCCGTGACTCGCCGACAACATGAGGCGGGAATCGTCACGGTGGCTCTTAGACCTACCCACTGCACTTTGCTGCCGCCTTGAACCCGAAGCCTACATTTGCAGGTCGGGCTGGGCTTGAAAGCCGAAAAGGGGAAGGCTCTTACTTCATTAGCCGCTGGGCGAGGATAAACCCCAAACCAGCGGAATGGAATCGAGCGGAAAGACCGACCTGTTGCTCGTACAGGCCGCGAATCAATGCGAAGACAGGAAAGAGCCCATCTTCGCGCAGCGGCTAAACAAAAGATCCTGATGAGACGGCAACTTCAGCCAGAGAATGCGTTTGAGCAAAGAGCTATCGACAGACATGTCACCCGGGTGTCAACCCGGCCGAACCTGCCTACTTACGAATGCCGAGGCGTCCAATCAAATCGATATAACCCTGGGGGTCATGCCGACGCACGTAGTCGAGAAGTCCACGACGCTTACTGACCATTCGCAACAATCCACGGCGACTTGCGTAGTCCTTCTTGTTCGTACGCATGTGCTCGGTGAGATGATTGATACGCTTGGTCAGAATTGCTATTTGAACCGCAGACGAACCGGTGTCACTTTCCGAAGTCTTGTACTCTGCGATTGCTTGCTGCGTTAGTTCTTTCGTCGTCATGCTACTTGGGTGCTCTTCACTTACCTTGTTCAAACAGCCTCGGTCAGCCTCCTTCCAAAATTGAGGCCGGATGGACAACCTAATCTTTTGCTGAGTTCAACCACTCTCGTTCCTGAGTATCCATCCGCGACAGTGCAAAGGCCCTGTCGTGGCTGTCTGATCCTCGGGAGCTACGGTTTTTCTTCACTCGATTTCTTAGTCTTGGCCCTAAATGTATCGCATTGGAGGATACTCGCAAGCTCAGATATTCAGGCGATGCTGGCTTTTGAGTGCGGATGCGGACAGCCTTCAGACCAAGGGCTCGGCAAAGCCCCTAACACCCGCTCAAAGCACCACACCCAAGGCACCCCCAGAAAGAGCGACAAAACCCCATGACGTATGCCTGCATAGCCTTAAGGCTGCAGTTAAGAGCTAAAAGCAAAAGGGACAAGGCAATGAAAGTGCTTGGCAGCAATGGACCACTCCGGCTTTGAGTGCCTGAAGCCTTTTTTCGCTTGGGAAACTGTCCGAAAACTGAAGAGAACCCCAGTGAACCAAAGCGCCCAGGGGCTAGAGGCACGTAAGGCCCCTGACCACGGTACAGAATTGCCGTAGTCGATGGCTGGCTGCCGCCCCGCCGGTAGCGCAGCATCGAGCGCCACCCCGGATCCCGGATCGCATCCATCATCCTGTCTCAGTAGACGCCGTTCGCAGCTGGCGGCAGTACAGAATACCGGTTGCGATATACGGGTTGCGATGACAGGAAGGCGAATCGCTGGGACTTGTCGCAAAGGCATGCTAACAGAGGTTCGTCATTTTGTGTTGGCAATGGCCTCCCACGCGTTGACGGTTTTGTTTCGCCACGGACACTATGAACATCGCAAGCATTCAGTTGTTCGCAGGCGATCTCGCAGTGCGGCGGTACAGCACGCGCTACCTTCCCCTCCAAAAAAAGAAATTGGACTGCCCATGAAAGGCCTGCCCTTCGTCCTGCTGTTTACCGCTATGACCTTCCTGTCCTGGGGAGCCTACGGTCCGGTTTTGCACCATGGAGCCGTCGCTTTCGACCACGACAGCATGCGGGCCTTTGTAGGAGTTGGCTTGGCTTACTTTTTGATCGCCGTTTTGATTCCCTTGGCGATCCTGAAGAAAGGCGGCGAGAACGGCCGCTGGACGTTAGCCGGAACGGCTTATTCTCTGGTCGCCGGTGCGGTTGGCGCCATTGGTGCGTTGGGGATCATCCTGGCATTGGGTTATGGTGGCAAGACACTATATGTGATGCCGCTGGTTTTCGGTTTTGCTCCGGTGGTCAATACGCTAGTAACGGCCGCACTAACGAAGTCCTTTAGTCAAATAAAACCGATTTTCATCGCGGGAATCATCACGGCGGCCTTGGGTGCGGCTGGCGTGCTGTACTTCAAACCCGCACCCCCCGCCCCCGTGCCGCCTTCCGAAATCCCAGCCGCGTCAGAGGACAGCGCCGGCCTGGCTCCGATGTCTTTTCGGTCGATGGAGTGGCAGGTTGAAACCCTGACAGCGCGTAGCATTCAGGCAGAAAGCTTATCGGGCATGCTGAAGCCGGTCCACTTTGCCATGCAGACGGAGAACGAGTCGGAAAGTGACCAGGAAGCTCCAGAAAGCAGCGAGTCTTCTGCACCGGTAGCTGAAGCTGCTTCGCCTCCAGCTGCCGAGATTTCTGAAGCGACTACCGGCATGCAAGCCAGCACGACTGAAAAGAAAGAGGATGGCAGTAGTGTACTGGGCATCGCACTTTCAATTGTGATTGCGGCGTTGTGCTGGGGCTCTTACGGTCCCATGCTGCACATTGGTCAAGCCAAGATGCAAGGTAGCCGCTTGCGTCCATTCGCCTGCGTAGGCCTGGCCTACTTTGTTATCGCGGTCGTGGTTCCGTTACTTCTGATCGCGGCGCGACCTGAGGATCCGGGCAACTGGAATTTGCCGGGCATGTTGTGGTCGATTGGAGCTGGCGCGGCGGGTGCGGTGGGAGCATTGGGTGTGATCCTGGCTTTCAATGCCGGCGGCAAGCCATACTACGTGATGCCGCTGATCTTCGGTTTTGCCCCTGTGATCAACACCTTCATTTCGCTCAGCGAGGCTGGAACTTGGGGGCAGGTCGAACTCAGGTTCTGGATCAGTCTGGCCGTGGTGATTGCCGGAGCCGTGACAGTGCTCATCAATGCCCCGAAGCCTGCCAAGGCAGAAGCCAAGAAATAGAATCTGTCTTGATTTCAGTATCCACTCGCGGGCCAACTCCAACGCGACGAACCGCCCGGCAGGCGGTACGTACTGTAGGTCCCACTTGCCGAGTGGCGACCTGACGACGGAGGAATTGAGATCGAAGTGGTCGATCCCGCCGAACGTTCGTTATCTAAAAGGGTAACTGCCGCCAAATGCCGCGAGCGCACCCAAGGCAATCCAGGCAGCGATTGGCAAGCATGAGAAGGCTTTTGCTCGGCGAGAGATCAACCTCAAGCCATCCTCAGGATGCGTGCGAACGCTGCGTAAATTTCTAGAATCCACTCGCGGGCCAACGCCAACGCGACGAACCGCCCGGCAGGCGGTACGTACTGGTCTATCCATTTGTATCGCTGGGCTTTCTGCCGCATGCGATGAAGTAGCGAGCTGCCTCAAAGATGACGACATCGTCCAATAGATGCTGAAAATAGGCTTCGTACCAACTCGGTTGCTTGGTAACCACCAGCAGAGCGCCTCCCGGGCGGAGTAGGCAGTAGGCCGTGTCGACGAAGTGTTGCGCGATATCGTTGTCGGCGAAGTAAGGAGGATTCGCCAAGGCGACATCCAGTGGAACAGGCAGTTCGATTTGACCATCGGCGTTCCAAACGGCGTGTATGTTGGTCAATCCATTCAGCTCGGCGCCCTTTTTCAGACATTGAATCGCTCGGGCATTGGAATCCACGCCAAATACCTGACCGGAGGTTTTAAAGGCAGCGGCCAGAGCAACCGAACCGCAGCCGCAGCCCATATCCAGCACGTTATCCTGGGGACCGATTTCGGCGGTCAGCATGAGCTGCCGCGCTCCGTTATCCAGTCTGCGGTGGGAGAATACGCCGGGGCGGCTGAATGCCTGGATCAGACGGCCCTCATCACGGAACGCGAACTGGCAGCTGAAGTCCTTTTGTTTCCGCAATTCGCTCGTCTTTTTGGCCCAGTAAACGCACCCCTTGGTCTGCCGCAGATTGGTCACTTTATCGAACATGGGCTGCAGTTGTTCGTGCAACCACTGATCCTTGGGGTTATCCACGGCGACCGCCAACTGGCCCCCGGGAACCAATCTTTGGTGTGCCTGCTGCAGTAAATCCCGGGTGTATTCCGCTTCCCCGCGGCGCAGTACCGGCATGGTGATCAGGTCATAGGATTCCTCGGGCAGGTCCGCCCCACACAGCACGTCGACGGTCGGCTGATTGCCAGCTGCAGTCGATGATTCATCAATGGACGACTCCTCAAAAGACACTTGGGACGCGTCGTGCAAGTCCAAATACCAAGCATGAATCGTCTGGAAGCTCCCTGATTGGGCCAAAACCTCAGCAGCCTGGGCTCGCCCAGGCGAGATCACCAGGGCACTCAGCTTCTGCGGCTCGTCCAGCAAATGGGCTTGAGGGAGCTTCGGCAGGTTATCCGGGAAGCTTTCGATCAGCAGCTGCTCACATCGTAGCGGAGTGAGACTCGGATCAGAGTTGGATTCCATCATGGGCTGCTTGACTCGGGTACGCAAAGGCTTGAGGGCAAGGCTTGGGGGCAAAGCACCGAAACACGTGACCAGTACGGCGTCTCCCCGCCTAGGGCAATTTGAAGGCAGATGGTAAGGTGAACGGCTACCGCGTGAATGCCTTCACTTTCCGGCAAAAACAAATAGGTTGCCCAGCACGCGGGAGGGCCTTGCCGGCCCATGGTTGATTGGGCTTGGCGTTGATTGGGCTTGGCGTTGATTGGGCTTGGCGTTGATTGGGTTTGGAGTTGGCGTTGATTTGTGCGTTAACGTGAAGACTAATCGTATCAGAGCATTGCGGATTCGGTGAGTACGTGTGGACAAACGTAGCTTCGATGCGAAAGACAGTATGAATAGCGACCTGGTACAGGTACTCGGCTATCTCAATTTCTCCTCAGGGAAGGCTGAGCTGAAGACGCTGGCGGCGCTCAACCGTATCTATGCGCGGGCACTACCGGGAGGCCCCTACGAGGGGATGCCGTCCTGGCTGCAGATTCAGCAGTGGCTTCAGGATGAGCTGGCAAAGCTTCAAGAAACGAATCCCGCTTTCGCGGATTGCGATCAAGCATCGATACTGCTGGAGCTGATTTGGCTGAACTTCTTACCAGCCTACTTGGACTTTCATCGCGATTTGTTGTTTCACCAGGAACCAGAAGGCCTGTTCAACGGCTTCTTTCTTGGCCGAGCCATGGAGGCCGTGCTTCAGCAGGGTCCGCCTTGGGAGGACACGGAACGAATCGTCCGAGATGCAATCCGTCAGCTGAACGATTACGTGGGGTACCGTCCCGTGGCGGTGCTGGAAGGCCGACGGCTCGAACCCTATCCGAATGAGTGGGTACGGCCGGTTCCGCTATACATTTCGGGAATTGGCGCAACGGCGGGCCCATACGAACAGGTGGTGAACCGGTGCATGGAGATTCTGCGGGATACCGATCCATCGATTCGTCAGCAGGCGGGTTTCGATCTGGATCTGCTGGATGAGTTGGCGTTTGATCCCCGAGCCTATGACTTTGATCATCCGGTAAATCAACGTCCCAATTATCACTTTGGACAATGGGACCCGCACTGTATCGACAATTCGGGACACTACCGTCGGTTCGTGGTACAGCAAGTGACTCTGGATGCGCTGCTGGCTCGGGTTCACGAACCTTCATCCCTGTCCCAAGCCGAGGTGCTGACGGAGGCGGCGGCGGTTTTGGCCGGGATTATGCTCATGGCTTCCGGGATCACCGGCGCAGGCCCTGGAGCCTATCCCTCGACGATCACCTTGGCGAGTCTATTAGCACCCATCGCGGCATACCGGGACGAATTCTACGAGCAGCTTCTGGTGCGTCTGGACGGTCAACATCTAGATCGCTTGATCGAAGAGCAGAAGATTCGCCGACAGCCGCTGGGAGGTGCTCGCCAGCACCTGAATACGCACTTAGCCAAGCACCGCGCCAGCCAATTGGAACACGTGCAGTTAGCTCGCTTGTTTGCTCGCATGGGGCACGCGGCAGCCTCCAAGGAGCAGTCGGATTTCGTGCCGGTGCCTTCGGCACGCATTATCTCGCGTATCGACTGCTTGATGACCGCGGCCGATCACTATCTGGAAATCGGCAAATTGGATCAGGCCGCGGAACTTTCACCTCAGGTGATTGATTTGGTGCACCGAGGGATCGGATGCGGAGCCATCGTGGATCCTTGGAACATTTTGGGCTTTGCCGGTAACTTCGCTCTGTATGACGGTCCGGATTCGGCGGTGCATGATCATCGCGTCGAGGATCTGGTGCAATTGATGGAGTATGTGTTCGCACTTCAGTCACGGATCTGGCGTGAGGCGGCAGCGGCGGGGCGTCAGGATCTATGCGACAAGATTGAGAAGGAGTTGCGTGAGCTGGCGGCTTGGTGGCGTCAGTTTGCCGCTCACGAAGTGGCGGAGGTGAATGCTACGGACCCCCTGGAGACGGTTGAGTCCGCGGTTTTGGTGGCCACCGCACTCGGCTTGTGGCACGCGGGCGGGGCGGCTACAGGTGACATCAAGTTCTGGGCACCCCACGCCCAACTGTTTGATTCTCCCAAGGCCTACGCATTGGTTGTGGAGTCCCTGCTGGAACGCAACGACTTTGTGGCATCCATGGGATTGTTGGTGCACTGGCTCAGCCAGGCGGAAAGAGTGGGGCTGGAAAAGGGCGATGATTCCTTCTCTGACCTGGCCCGCCGCTGGCTGCAGCAGCTGGAACACTATCTGCAAACGGATCCGCAAGCCCAAGTCGACTGGAATGTAGCCCAAAAGTTTTTCGACTATCTCGAGGCCAACGCGGATCACTTTTGGGAACCTCCAGAGTTTCGACTGTTGCCCAAGGGGGAGCAGCGTGCGACGAGAAACTGGGACACCACCAGCGATGACTTCGATTCTGCGGATGGTCCCGCTGAGCCTGCGGAAGACGATGAGAACGGCGATATTTATGGGGCAGCCTACGAAGACGTCGTCTATCACGATACGACGGATGATGGAATTGATAGTAATGTTCCGGAAGAAGGTGGCGAGGGCGACAGTACAGGCGAGTTGGTCGAGGAATCCAACCGTCTCAATCAGCATCTGACATTCCTGACCGCCCTAGCGCAGATGTGGAAGGAAGCGGCTGTCAGCCCACTCTTCCGAGCCGAGATCAAACGCAGCTCGGCTGGAACGGACGCGCGGCTGGTGGCGATGGAATCATGGGCCAGTCAAGCGGCAGCTAACCGACGGGGGCTACTGCATTTGATGCAGCAGGTGGCAGCCTACCGCATTGCCAAGACCAGCTCGGATCATAGCGCGATGTCGCGTTACGACCGGCAGCGTTTGATCAAGGAATCGTTGCTCGAACGGATCATCGCCACCGCCGTGGAAACCGCCGATGCACGTCGCTTGCTGCTGGCCAACCTGGCTCGATTTGAAGACGTTGCCGAGTCGGTCCAGAAAGAGATTCGCTCTCTGCCTGAGGACGATCGATTAGCCATCGAAATTGTGGGCAGCCTGTTACATGGTCAGCCCGATCAAATTGAAAAGCAGTTTTCGCGGCTGATGACGGCCTTGCGGCCCAAAAAGCTGCTGTATATCCCACTGGCCCGCGGCGGCGATCCGGGCATGATCTACAGCGTCCGCCTGCGGCGACGCGTGCTGTCTCATTTATTGACCTGGTTACCCCGACAGGGGTTTTTCTTCCAAGCTTGCCAGTTGATTGAAACCGCGCGATTCATGGAGCACCACAATCCCATTGGTCCAGGCGCGGTGACCGAGTTTGACGATCTGTTCAAGCTCTGTTTTATTTCCATGGTTCGGGCCTCCGTTCAGAACTCACTCGTGTGGCGCGGGCAGGAACTTCAAGGGCAAGCGTCCGCTGCCGACCAGGACAAGCCAAGCGACGGTAGTGCCGCGGATGCCAAGCCATCGTCGGCAAGTGCCGAGTCCGGGGACCAGGCAAACGACCTGTTTTCCAACGTCCCCGACTTGGATTTGCACGACGGAGAATCGCTGGGAGAGTTGGAGCCGAAGAGCGAGGAGCTGATTGCAGTTCTGGAACAGTTGACGGAAGTCATGCTTGGAAGTTGGCTTTCGCACAGTCGCACCTTGCGTTTAAGCGTGCTGGAGACGGTGGACAATAGCCGCAGCTGGACCAAACTGGTGGGCTTCATCCAAAGATTTGGCGGTCCCATTTTTTCACAGTCTTTTCTCACGTTGGGTAATGTGCGTGCCATCCTGCATCAAGGTGTTGGCCACTGGATGGACCAGATTGTGGAAGAGGGCCATGACGAGCAACTGGGAGATTTGATCGAAGCCATCGACAACGGAGAAATCGAGCGCTCGCATGCCGAGAAGATCTTGAGCGTGGTGCTGGAAGCTGTCATCGATCATTACAGTGAGTATCGCGATTACAACAGCACTACCACGCAGTCCGATCGCGGCGAGATGCTGTACATGTTGCTCGATTTCCTGCGGCTGCGAGTTCGCTATGACCGAGTTTCCTGGAACTTGAAGCCGATCTACTGGACCCACGAGGTATTGGTCAGGGCTGGCTGTCATCAGACCGCATTGCAATGGCGCAGGGCGTTGGCAGAACGCATTGGACGCGAGAGCGAAATGTACCTGGAGCAGTTGCACGAGTTGCAAAAAAAATACGCCATGCGAATGCCCACGGTTGCCGATCGCTTGCATGAACGCTTTACGCGTCCCATGACCGTCGACCGTATGCGGGCTCTGGTCGGCCCGGCGATTCGCCAGTTTCGTAGCGAAGGCCATTCGGATGCCTTCGATCTGCTGATTGAAGAATGCAAATTGATGATGGAACAGCCTACGGGAGTCGGTTTGGACATTCCGCTCTGGCTGAGCGGCTTGGAAGAGGAAGTCGACCATGTGCTGGAAAGCCAGCGAGGTTTCTCGCACCGGCCGCGGTATGATCGAGCTGTCAACTTCCGCAGGTTAACCAGTGAACAGATTATCGAGCAGCTAAGTTCGGCAGCCCAGCAAATCAGAACTTTGAATCTGACCAACGAGTAGTTGAAGTGAATGCGAATACCTACGATGTGATTGTGATTGGCACCGGACCTGCCGGCGAAGGCGCGGCCATGCAGGCTGCGAAAGAAGGCAAGAAGGTTGCCATTTTCGAAAAGCACAGCCGGATCGGCGGCGGATGCACGCACTGGGGCACGATCCCTAGCAAGGCACTGAGGTTCTCCATCTTCGCGACCATGGAGGCCCTCAATAATCCAGTGGTCAAGGCGATGGGAATCCGCGCCACTCCCTCGCTGAAACAACTCCGCGAGAGCAGCACTTCGATCATCCGCAAACAAGAGGTCATGCGGGAGCTGTTCTATCAACGCAATGGGGTGCCCATTATTCAGGGCACGGCTTCGTTCGTCGACCGAAACACGGTTCAAATCGAAGACGGTTCCACTTTCCATGCCGAGGCCTTCGTCATTGCCGTCGGCTCGCGCCCCTATCGCCCCCCCAATGTCGATTTCAATCATCCGCGGATCTACGACAGCGACACCATTCTGGAGCTGGATGAACGCCCCCAGAGCATGTCCATTTACGGTGCGGGAGTCATCGGTTGTGAGTATGCTTCGATGTTTCGTAACCTGGGAATCAAGATCAATCTGATCAACACCCGCGGCAACCTACTCGAGTTCCTGGATGACGAAATCACGGACGCCCTGTCCTACCATTTGCGGGCTCAGGGAGTCTTGATCCGTCACAACGAAAGCTATGAAAGCGTGGAAGGCACCGACGATGGAGTGGTTGTTTCGCTGGAGAGTGGTAAGCAAATCAAGACGGACATTTTTTTGTGGGCCAATGGCCGTAGCGGAAACTTTGAAAGCTTGAATTTAGAGAATGTTGGGCTTGAAGCAAACTCCCGCGGTCAAATCGCCGTCAACGAACAGTTTCAAACGGAAGTCGACAACATCTATGCTGCCGGCGATATCATTGGCTTTCCGTCTCTAGCGAGTGCAGCCTATATGCAGGGACGAGCTGCCGCGCTGCAATTACTTGGTTGTACGGACCGCTGCATGCAGTTGCGCGATATTCCCACAGGCATTTACACATCACCCGAAATCAGCAGTGTCGGCCAGACAGAGCGTGAATTGACCGCTGACAAGGTGCCCTACGAAGTGGGGCAGTCGCAGTTTAAAAGCCTGGCTCGCGCTCAAATCACGGGTCGCCCCATCGGCATGTTGAAATTGCTCTTCCACCGCGAAACCCGCGAAATTCTGGGTGTCCACTGCTTCGGGGCGAATGCATCGGAGATCATCCACATTGGTCAAGCGATTATGAAACAGCCGCCTCCCAACAATACCCTGGACTACTTTGTCAATACGACGTTCAACTATCCCACGATGGCGGAGGCGTACCGCGTCGCAGCACTGAATGGTCTGAATCGATTGTTTTGAAATCGCCCTGTTTTGAAATCGCCTGTGGCGAGGCAGCGTGAGCGAACCCGTCTCATTATTCACGGTCTAGATGGGTAGAGAACGAATCAAAGTCGACCCACTTACCACTCAATCGAATCCAAACACTTTGTTCCACCAGGATGCAACACGCGTGAGCATTGCGATCGTCGACTACCAAATGGGAAATCTGCGGAGTGTTCAGAAGGCACTCGAACACGCTGGTTACCAGGCAACCGTTACCAGTCACGCGGATGAGTTGGCGGCCGCGGACAAAATCATCTTGCCGGGTGTGGGGGCCTTTGGAGATGCCATTCGTGAGCTGAAATCTCGTGATCTTGTTGAGCCCATCCTGGAGGCGATTCAAAAGGGCAAGCCCTTTCTGGGAATTTGCTTAGGGCTGCAACTTCTGTTTGAAGTGGGGCGCGAGGGCGGAGAGCACGCGGGACTGGGAGTCTTACCTGGAAGTGTGGAACGCTTCCCGCGCAGCGATGAGCTGAAAGTTCCTCATATGGGATGGAATCAGGTGATCGTCGAGCAGCCGAATTGCCCGCTCTTCAAGGGCGTTCCTGAAACGGCCTACTTCTACTTTGTGCATAGCTATTACGTCGTGCCGCAGCAAAGCAGTGTGCACTGGCTGGATTGCGAATATGGCATTCGATTCTGCGCCGCCATTTGGCGCGACAATCTGTTTGCCACCCAATTCCATCCCGAGAAAAGCCAGGCCAATGGCCTGCAGATCTTGAAGAATTTTGGTGAGCTTTAGCGTCGAGTAAAGCATGGATGAGCCGATCAATGTGCGTGCGCACAACCGGTCTGCCTGGAATCGGCAAGTCGCAGATGGAAACCGCTGGACGCTGCCGGTCGGCCCCGATGAAATTCGTGCTGCGAGGAACGGCGAATTCTCGGTTTTGCTGACACCCTCTCAAACGGTACCCTTGAGTTGGTTTCCGGATCTCGCTGGCTGCGAAATTCTGTGCCTGGCTTCGGCAGGCGGTCAGCAAGCTCCGCTTTTTGCAGCCGCGGGCGGTCATGTGACGGTGTTTGACAACTCTCCCATGCAACTGCAGCAAGACCAACGGGTAGCCGACAGAGAAAAGTTGACGATCCATTGTGTTGAGGGTGACATGAGAGACCTGTCGGCCTTTTCCGATGCATCGTTTGACCTCATTTTTCACCCCTGCTCCAACAGTTTTATTCCGGATGTCATACCGGTATGGCAAGAGTGCTTCCGAGTCCTGCGGAGCGGTGGAAGTTTGCTGGCCGGCTTCACCAACCCGGTTCGCTATCTGTTCGACGATGAACGGACTGAGAACGGAAAGCTTGATGTGCGCTACAGCCTGCCTTATTCAGACTTGAAGGATCTGCCCCCAGAATTCTTGAGTCCCCTATTGGCTGAGCAACGACCACTTGAATTCGGCCACACGCTGGAGGATCAAATCGGCGGACAGCTCCGCTCCGGTTTCGTGCTGACCGACATGTATGAAGACCGTTATCCGCCACAAGACCAAGATCCGCTGTCCCGCTACATGGCATCCTTCATCGCTACCCGATCTCGGAAATTGACAGCCGCAGCTCGCCATTAGCCGCTAGGCATGCGACTCTGCGGAGATGCACTCGAGCAAAGTGTCAATACGAGAATCTTCTTCGGCGCGAGAGGCAGATGAAAATTGACCCATCGTAGCCACCGACGTCAGACGGTGGACGATGTCGACCACGCTCTGACCTCGACCACGCTCTGACCTCGACCACGCTCTGACCTCGACCACGCTCTGACCTCGACCACGCTCTGACCTCGACCACGCTCTGGCGAGCGTGGCTACGGCGAGCGTGGTGACGGCGAGCGTGGCTACGGGCAAGCGTACATACTAGCGTTCAATCATGGAATCCGCTTGGGCGATCTGCTCCGGGGCGAACAAGTCATCGAGCTGTGTTTCCGTCACGCGTAACAAGAGCACGACATACTCTTCCGAGCGTTCGGCTGTTTGTGTGGTGAAAAAGGCGGAACCCAGGGCCTTTGGGGGAAGGGTCGCCGAAAGCATCAGAATCTGTCCTGGCTCCAACTTGGCCGCAATGGTGAGATCTTTCCAACTTTGCCTCGGGCGACGCATTTCGGGACGGACGCCAAACTCAGAGCTTACATAGGATTGCCTCAGCTCACCGTGTTCAATTTCCGGAGTCAGTTCCACTGTTGCCCGTTGATCACCATGCGGGAAGGCGCGTAAGTCGAACAAAACCGCGGGCTTCTGGAAGGTATCGCCACGCACGCTTCCATCCACGGTACACAGAACGGTCAGAGGCTCGGTGATCTGTGGTCGCACCACCAGATCCTTGCGGCGCCCGGCTCTGCATTGCAGACGCCGCATTTTATTGTCGACGTCCGCGGCCAAACCTGCGTGCTCAAGAGCATTCGTCTTCTGCTCTTGCGAAGTGCGGTCCATCTGGTCGCGAATGACCTTCGGAATTTCTCCCAATAGGACTCCACAACGCAGACCGTTGCGATCCAATCGCTGACGCAATCCAATATCCAGGATCGTCTCATCCGCCGTTTGCCAAGCCTCCAGCAAACGGTCTTTTTCTTGGGTGGGAAAGCGGACCAAAACGGTTTCGATGAGTACGCTATCCAAGCTCTTCTGCGGGGTCGCCAACAACTTGGAGGTCTCGGGCGCCTGCTCCCGCGACCAGCGTGCGCAGGAAGCCAATAAGAGTAGAGGGACAAACGCGCAGCTGTACAGAAGACTTCGGTACACCGTCGCTTGGAGCCCAAACGGTCGGCGCAGTCTTTCGTCGTTTTTGCCTTGAATATACATCCGTGGATTTGAGCTCATTACACAACCAGCAGAAGACCCGTCAGTCCCAAGGCCTCTGATTTTGAAGCATCGCGTCTTACCTTTGCCGCTCGACCAAGCTCACCCCGTCGGAGCCCAGCTCAAATTGAAATCATTCCGGTCAAAACTCGGCTGGACCAAACCTGCAGTGGATTGAGTTTGCTAAATCGCTCGCGTCCGGGCGATTCGACCGAGGCGATTTATGGAGCGTGAGGGAGGTTACGAACCCGCGGCCAATCGTGTCAATCCGCATGCCAATGCTATCATGCCTAATTGGCGACGGTTTTGACGTGGGCGTAATGAAAAGAATCCTATCCCAAAATCCTAGAACCGCGGTTAACGCCGCTTGTCATTACCCACTTTTATATTCCGCAATCGTGCTCGTGCTCAATGAAATGGTGCTCGTAATCGTAATCGACGTACTTCCGGACCCGGACCCGAGCACGAGCACGAGCACGAGCACGAGTTTTGATAGGGCCACCGCATTGCTCGCGTGAGTGTCAAGAGGTGAGTAAATATAAGGCTAACGCCGACCGGCTGATAGAATCAGGGCCGTTCGAAAGCATTAACCAACAAACTAGGCGTCGGGACAAACTAGGCTTCGGGAGAAACCGAGCTTGGGGAGGGGAGAAATCGCGATTTGCGTTACTATATGCGGGGGACTGTCGCACTGAGTGGTTTTAGCAACGGGCAGCCATGGATAAGAGCTCGATCGAATCAGCGTCGGAGTCCGAAACGGACCCGGAATACCAGCATGGGTCGCAGCGGTATCGCTTGGGGTGGATCGTTGCCAGTATGCTGATCTACACCTGGCTGGTCGCATCCCTGGCCTATGATTGGTTCCGAGAGCCTGCGGGGACGCGGGTCCTGCCGTCGACGGCAGGACAGCCTGCAGTCAGCCGAGGATCGACCCTATTTGAGCTGGACATCAATACCGCGACCGCGGGACAGTTGCAGGCCCTGCCGGACGTGGGGCCGCGGATAGCCGAACGCATCGTTATGGAACGGGAAGCGAACGGACTTTTTCGATCCGTCGATGAGTTGCAGCGGGTGCATGGCATGGGGCCAAAGACATTGGACAAACTGCGTCCCATGCTGACCGTTGGAACTGCGATGTCTGAGACGACACCCTGAATCGAAGGCCGAATGCGGGACAGGTACGGTTTGTGATCGGGTTCATGATTTTGGACCTTAGCCAGTCGCTGCAGGCGCGGCAGCCCGGTGACTTGATTGGCTAAAAGAATACATTACCCCAGAAACGCCACATTGAACAACATTGGAAGCCGCGAGCGCATGACGTCCAACACAACCTCGGAAACCTTTCAGCTGGTAAGCCCCTTTGAGCCTTCAGGCGATCAACCCGAAGCAATCCAAGCGTTGGTCCGCGGAATTCGCGAGCAAAACAAGCATCAGGTTTTGATGGGAGTCACCGGTTCCGGCAAGACATTCACCATGGCCAATGTGATTGCTCAAGTACAGAAGCCTACGCTGGTATTGAGCCACAACAAGACACTGGCGGCACAATTGTATTCGGAGTTTAAGGACTTCTTCCCTCAGAACGCGGTCCATTATTTCGTTAGCTACTACGACTACTACCAGCCGGAAGCCTACATTCCCCAGCGGGACGTCTACATCGAAAAGGACGCCTCGATCAATGAAGAGATTGATCGCCTGCGACTGGCGGCCACCAGCGCACTGGTTTCCCGCAAGGACGTCATCATCGTTGCCAGTGTTTCCAGTATTTACGGCTTGGGCAGTCCCGAAGACTATCGCAACATGGTCGTGCATTTGCGGATTGGCCAGACGATCAACCGAGACGATGTGCTGCTGCGTTTGGTTGACATTCAATACGAGCGCAACGATGTGGCCTTTGAACGCTCGCGATTTCGCGTGCGGGGTGACAGCCTAGAGATCTGGCCGTCCTACGAAGAATTCGCCTACCGAGTCGAGTTGTGGGGCGACGAAATTGAGCAGATTTCGATCACCAATCCTCTGACTGGTGAGACGCTGCAAACTCTCGATGAAGTATTCATCTATCCGGCCAAGCACTTTGTGACGCCGGAAGAACGCATTGAGCGGGCGTTGGTCTTGATTCGCGAGGAACTGAAACAGCAACTCGAAAAATTCGAAGCGGAGGGCAAGTTGCTGGAGGCGCAGCGGCTGAATGCACGGACGCGTTTCGATCTGGAGATGTTGCAGGAAGTCGGCCATTGTCCTGGCGTCGAGAATTATTCGAGGCCGCTTTCCGGCAAGCCGCCGGGGGCAACTCCGGATACTTTGTATGACTTTTTTCCGAAAGACTTCTTATTGTTTGTCGACGAGTCCCACGTCACGGTACCCCAGGTGCGAGCCATGTATGCTGGCGACCAGAGTCGCAAGAAGACGCTAGTGGCTCATGGTTTTCGCTTGCCGAGTGCCTTGGACAATCGGCCTTTGAAATTCGAGGAATGGGAGCAAAAGACGGCGCAAGCGGTTTTCGTTTCGGCAACACCAGGCAACTACGAACTGGAGCAGACAGGTGGAGAAGTCGTCGAGCAGATCATCCGCCCCACGGGGCTGCTCGACCCGGAAATCGAAGTGGTTTCCGCCCGCGGCCAGGTCGCCCATTTGCTGCAAGAGATTCGCCTGCGAGCGGAAAGAGGTGAGCGCACCCTGATAACCGCCCTGACGAAGCGACTTGCCGAGGATCTGGCTGGATACTTGACCGAGCAGAATGTCCGCTGTCGTTGGCTCCACAGCGAATTGGATGCCTTTGAACGGGTGGAATTGCTACACGACTTGCGCGAAGGAAAATTCGATGCACTGGTCGGTGTGAACCTGTTGCGAGAAGGGCTGGATTTACCGGAAGTCTCGTTGGTTGCCATCTTGGACGCCGACAAGGAAGGCTTTCTGCGAAGCGAAACCTCGTTGATTCAAACCATCGGACGTGCCGCGCGAAACGTCAATTCCAAAGTCGTCTTGTACGCCGACAGCATCACCGATTCGATGCGGGCCGCCATTGATGAAACTCTACGCCGCAGACGCCTGCAGCAGGAATACAACGAAACACACGGCATCACTCCGGAATCAGTACGCCGCAAGATCAAGTCCGGCATTGAATCGGCGGCGCAGGCTCACAAGAAAGCCCGCAACGCCATTCAGGGCAAATCCAGCGAACAAGTGGTCACCGAGGAATATCTGGACATGCTGGAAAAGGAAATGCTGGAAGCAGCGGAAGACATGGAGTTCGAGCGGGCGGCAGGGCTCCGCGACAAGCTGATGGCGCTCCGCGAACGGATGGGGGAAACCATCCAAGAAGAGGCAGAATCCTATACTCAGCCCCAGGGAGCCAAGCGTCGGAGAAAGGGTGGACGCAAGGTGCCGCGTCCTAAACGTCGCTAATCACCTGAACTGGGCGGCACAACCTCAGGTCAGCTTGAAGGTTGACTGGGTCTTCACCAAAGCCAAATCATCGGGAAACGTGTGGATCGCCTGGATCCGCAGGCTGCGAAGCCGCGTCTCCACGTTGACGAAACTCAAGCCCCCAATGGCGATCCGGCCGCTGGAATCGAACACTTGAATCAACTCGTGTGTCTGGCTGGACGCGTTGAGCTGCTGTTGAATCATCCAAAACATCTCGGCTGGAACTCGCTGCAGTTCGTACTCGTAGGTGTATTCCACGCCTTCTCGAATCTGGACCGAATCCTTCCCGGAGTCGCGCAAGGGCAAGGCGAAAATATGCCGTCCCTGCGGGACAGTTTGCAGCGTTGACGATGCGATCTCGGTGGTTGTCAATTTGCCGGCCGTCCACTGCACCACGTGTCCGTCCGATGTGATGTCGATGCGTGCCGAGTAATTCTGACGTTGAATGCATTGCGTCTTGTAAATCTGGAACAACTCTGGGTGCACAGACCTACTAAGCAGTTGAAAGGTCAACTGCGCTACTTTCGGTCGTACGGTGGAGATGTCCATGTTCTAAAAACCAACGCGCAAAAAACGAATTTCACAGGCTCCGCGATGTCGGAGCCCAAGGGCACTAACGGGTTAAATCCTGGCTTCGGAGTATAGCCTGCGAGCAAATCTACAACGCAATCGATCGTAGCGTCCACTCGAGCTGGCAATCAACGCCGAATGTTCTATCCCAACGTTCCATTCTATGTCGTATGCTACTGCAGCGAATAATTATCTGGATTAAATTGCGTCACCTCAAGCCGCATCGCATGCGGATTTCGAGATGATTTGACTTGACATTTCCAAAACCAAGAACTAGCGGTTCGCCGCGGCGGATACGTCGGTCCCTGAAAATAGATTAGGTAACTTCCGAACAATTAGTGTCCCATCGTCGCCATTCGCTCCCCCCAAAGCTGCGATTAAACGCTACTTTCGCGGGAGCGAAAGGCGACGATCGAACGATCCATAGGTTCGGAGTGGGTCTTGTCAGTTCCCGCTATGCCGATTGGCTGTTTCCAGAATTCGAAGAAGGCCCTCACTATTGGCATGCGAAGAGCCTGACGTCGTCAAGCGTGGAGCAGACTCCGTTGCAGCGTGAGTTAGAAACTCCAGCCGAAATACAACCTTAAATTTTGACTTAGCGGGCGGTTCCCAATTGTGAATGCACTGCAAGTAGTTTCCGTATCCAGTGAGATGGTTCCTCTGGCCAAGTCGGGTGGCTTGGGAGATGTGTGCGGTGCTTTACCGCTGGCATTGGATCAGCTGGGAGTGCGTTGCGTTTCTTTTCTGCCCGGTTACCGCAGCGCGTTGGCCAGCGGCTTGGCGATCGAATCCACCGATCATACCTTCACCATCCCTATTGCAGGCAAATACGTAGCCTGTCATCTCCTGAAGACGCGGTTGCCGGACAGTCAGGTGGAAGTTTATCTGATTGACCAGCCTCACTACTTCGACCGCGACGGCTTCTATTTCGATAGCCATGGCGAGTTTCGCGACAACTGCGAGCGATTTTGCTTTTTCTGCCGAGCCGTAGCGGAGGCCATTCATCAGCTAGAGCTGCCGATCGATCTCTTGCATTGCCACGATTGGCAGACCGGCCTGCTCCCAGCTTATGTGGCCACCGGATTTCGCGATTACCCCTGGCTCAAGAACACTAAGTCAGTGATGACGATCCACAATCTGGCCTACCAGGGTCGCTTCTGGCATTTGGATATGCCGCTGACCGGCATGAGTTGGGACTACTTTAACTGGCAACAGATGGAGTTCCACAACGAGTTAAATCTGCTGAAGACCGGTATCGTATTTGCCGACCGTGTTACCACGGTGAGCCCAACCTATGCCCGTGAGATCACAACACCGGAGTTCGGTTGTGGCTTGGAGGGGGTTCTCAGGGATCGCGGCGCGGAGCTGGTGGGCATTGTTAATGGAGTCGACTACGACCATTGGAATCCTGCTAACGATCCGCACATAGCACAGACGTACGACAGTCAGAGTTGGCAATCCGGCAAAGCAGCTTGCAAGGCTTGGCTGCAGGCCCAACTCGGGCTGCCGGTGCGTCCAGACGTGCCGTTAATCGGCATCGTGAGCCGTTTGGCCAGCCAGAAAGGTTGGGATTTGATCATACCGATGTTGTCGAATTGGGCACACAATCCCGACATACAGTGGGTCATTTTGGGCACAGGTGATGTGCACTATGAAAAAAAACTGCGCGAATTAGCAGCTTCGCACACTGGCAACCTGGCGGTGCAATTGGCGTTTTCCGAGCCCTTGGCGCATCAAATCGAAGCTGGCAGCGACATCTTTCTGATGCCAAGCCGATACGAGCCCTGCGGTCTAAACCAACTTTACAGCCTCAAGTATGGCAGTGTTCCCGTCGTAAACCGCACGGGAGGTCTAGCAGACACCGTAACCGATACCAACCCCGCAACGCTCCAAAATCGCTCAGCTAGCGGCTTCGTATGTGATCAGTACACGGTGCATTGTTTGGAAGAAACGCTTTCCAGAACTCTGGAATTGTATTTGCATCAAAAAGAGATTTGGGCTCAAATTGTCCACACTGGCATGGAGCAAGATTGGTCGTGGAGCCAGAGTGCTCAGAGGTACCTGGAGGTTTACGAGCATTTGATCAGGGATACGTCGTGACGCACATTCCATCGGTAGCCACAAAGCGACTCCCAGGTGATCGCGAGCGAGCGACTACCAATGAGATGCGTTATGACTGGCTTGCCGATAGGTGGGTCATCATTGCTCCCCAACGCACGGCCCGCCCGGACGACTTCATCAACCAGCCCTTGCAGACTCAAGATCCGGCCACTTGCCCATTCTGTTTTGGTAAAGAACTAGAGACCCCCACGGCGGTAGCGACCTACAACAGTCGCAAGGCAAGTCCCTATGCTCCCTGGCGGGTTCGCGTGGTGCCGAACAAATTCCCGGCCGTGAATCCATGGCTGGATGGGCTGGTTTCCGCCGAACTCGAGCATGAACTGCATGCCGATGACCGGATCAATCTCTTTCAGCGTCGCGAGCTGTTCGGTGCTCACGAAGTCATCATCGAGAGTCCCAAGCACATCCAATCCATCACCGATTTGGATTCTGAGTCGATCGATCTTGTCTTTCAGGCATATCGCGATCGGCTGTGCTTTTGGTTGCAGGAGCAGAAGTGCGCCTATGCGGTCCTATTCAAGAACGTCGGCCCAGATGCCGGGGCTTCTTTGACCCATTCGCACTCTCAATTGATTGCCACCGATTTGCTTCCAACGGACGTTAAGCGAACCGTGGATCGCATGCGGCTGTTCCACAAAAAGGAATCCGCCTGCCTGTTTTGCCGCATGGCCCAGGATGAGATTGAAAATCAGGCCCGCGTGGTGGAAGAGACGCCGGACTTTGTGGCCTTTTGCCCTTTCGCCAGCCGCATGCCATCGATGATCACCTTGGTTCCGAAATCCCATCACGCACGGTTTGATAACCTGGATTCCTTTGCCACCAAACAGCTTTCCTGGTTGACGCACCGGCTCATTCGACGCATTGAAAAATGCTATCCGGATACGGCCTATAATTTCATCATTCATACTGCGCCCAGTTGCTTGGAAGCAACCGAGTACTTTCATTGGCGAATGGAACTCTTCCCGAGGTTGACGAAAGTGGCCGGCTTTGAGTGGGGCAGCGACTGCTATATCAATCCCTTAGCCCCGGAAGAGGCCGCCCATCGGTTGCGGGCCGCTGGCGTGTAGCCATCGCTTACTGTCTGCCTTCAAGGCTCATCGGGTTCATGCCGCAACGGTACTAGGCTATGCTTTAGCCGGCGTTGAGAGAATGGCTGCGGCTGCCAACGGCTGAGATGATCCGGCTTCGCATGTTTGAATGTGATCGGTAGCGATGCCGCTTCGTGCACTCTGGTGGATAATTCCTGGCGACGATTGATGAGCGCGGAGACAACGAGTTCGCTATACGTAACGGTCGGAGTGATTGGACACATCGACCACGGCAAGACCTCTCTAGTAGGCAAGTTGACGGGAGTCCAAACCGATACACACCCCGAGGAGAAGCGCCGCGGCATCACCATTGATCTTGGATTTGCAGCGATGTCCGAAGGCGATTACACGTTTGCCTTCGTCGATGCGCCCGGACATCAAAAGTACATTGGCAACCTGCTGGCGGGAGTATCCGCCGTGGACATCGGGCTGTTGGTGGTGGCCTGCGATCAGGGCATTCAGGCTCAGACACTGGAGCACCTGTCTGTTCTCCACACCCTGGGAATACCTCAATTGGTCGTCGTTCTTTCGCGTGTCGATTTGTGCGATTCGCAGCGGCGCGAGGAAATGGTCGAAGAACTCCAGGTCTTTCTCAGTGACTTCGGATTCAGCGACTTTCCAGTCGTCCAGTTTTCCTCGCATACCGGGGAGGGACTTGAGTCACTCAAGCAAGAATTGCGGTTGGCGGCTGACCGCGCCCAAAGACACTCTTCAGGCAAGTTAGCCCTGGCGAGTGGCGAAGTCGATGGTTCCGCCGCCTCTGTCATACCAACAGCTCCCTTTCGACTTCCGATCGACCGGGTGCTTAACGTCGAAGGCCGTGGTCTCGTCGTGGCCGGTACGATTTGGAGTGGCAGCGTCCAAGTCGGCGACAAGTTGCAAGTGGCGGGACAGCCCAACGAAGTCCGAGTGCGAGAGTTGGAAGTCCATGGATGCCAAGTCACCCAATCTCACGTCGGTTTGAGGACGGCCCTGAATTTGGCTGGAGGCGATGTTGGCGAACTGAAACGCGGTGACGAGCTGGTATCGCCCGGCTCCTACCCGCAAACCCGCCGTTTGCTGGCTAGCGTCGAACTGTATCCCGACGCCAAAGAACTACGCTTGCCTGCGATGGTCCAATTGCACTTGGCCACAACCGCGGTCGCAGCCCGCTTGCTAGGGCAGAAACTGCTGCGGGCCAAGCAAAGACAGGTGGTGATTGTTGAAACCGAGGAACCCATCGTGGCTTCCTATGAGCAACCCATATTGTTTCGTAACCCCTACCCGCGAGGATCATTCGCCGGGGGACGGGTGCTCGCACGCATCGATGATTGGGCTGACAGTCCAGTTCGCCGCAGCAATCGGGATTGGGTTGAACTGGGTAACCAATTGCTCGAACAACCCGCCGATCAACAAATTCTGGCCTGGACGCGGCACATGGGTGAACTGCCCATCCATGGAGATTGGTGGTTTCGTCAGTTGGGAATAGCGGCCAGTGAGTTACCTGACATCATGGAACAAGCTCTGAGCAGGGGCGAAGTGCGCAGACTGGGAGACAGGCTCGTATCCGAGCAACTGTTGGAAAAGCTGAGTATTTTTATCGTTAAATTGCTGACTGCCACAGCCGAATCGCGGGAAGATGCTTGGAGGGCTGAAGACTCGGTAGTCGAGAGTGCCGGTCATCTCGCTTCGGCGGAAGTCGTGCTACACGTGATTCGCTCGCTGGTAGAGAAATCGCAACTCGTCTCACTAAATGGCATGTTGGCCATCGCTTCGGAACAAACCAGCTTATCCAAAAAGCAACGGGCAAGAATGGAGCAGTTTCTCAAACTATATGAAGACAACCCGTCGCCTCCGGCTTTGAAAGAGGTTTGCGAGACAATGGCCATCACCAAAGACGCAGCCCTGTCGTTGGCGCGGCATGCGACGCAGCAGCGGTTATTGATCGACCTCAAGCAAGGGCTTTACATCGCAACATTTACATTTCAGCGCATGTTGACCGATTTGGCCGAGCGTTTTGAGCAACAACCGACATTGTCAGTACCGGAGATTAAAGATATCTGGGGTGTGACCCGCAAACATGTCATCCCGCTGTTGGAATACTGCGATCAGCAGCAGATTACAATCAGAAAAGGCGACGAACGGGTAGCCGGTAAGGACTTGTTAGAATTCGCGGGTTTGCGTGTTGAGGACAAGAGTTGACAGATTCCACGAGCCTGAAGCATCTACCAGCAGTCGACCAGATATTGCAGTATCCGGCGATCCGCGAACTATGCGACCGCCATGGGCACGCCTGTGTGGTGGCTTGGATACGCTCCGCAGTCGACCAGTTGCGGCAGCAGATTCTGGCTGGACAGTCCATCTCGCCCGCCGATCTATCGAGCTTGGTAGAAAGCGAAACGCTTCAGCTTGGGCAGGCCGAGCAGATGCGTTACCTGCAAAAGGTGATCAACGCTACGGGAATTTTGCTGCATACCAATTTAGGTCGAGCGCCCCTGTCAGATCTGGCGGTTGAGCGAATGTGTCAAGCGGCCGCTTATTGCAATGTTGAGCTAGACTTGCAAACCGGTAAACGAAGTCGTCGCGGTGACCGAGCATTGAGGCTGCTATGTCAATTGACGGGGGCGGAAGAGGCGCTGGTCGTAAACAATTGCGCAGCTGCAACTCTCTTGGTGTTACAGGCATTGGCTGTTGGACGCGAGGTGATCATCTCACGCGGCCAATTGGTAGAGATTGGAGGTGGCTTTCGCTTGCCCGATGTTTTCCGCAGCGCAGGGGTGTTGCTTAAGGAAGTGGGAACCACCAATCGAAGCTATGTGAGTGACTACGAAGCGGCCTTGAATGAGCAGACGGCTGCCATCATCCGAGTTCACCATAGTAATTTCCTGCAAGCCGGCTTTGTCGCCGAGCCCAGTATTGATGCCTTGGTGGCCATTAAAAGACCCGCTCACGTACCGGTAATTGATGACTTGGGCAGCGGCAGTCTGGTAGACCCGCGGCACGCATCGCTCACCTCCGAAATATTGGCGAAGGAGCCTAACGTTCGGCGAAGCATTGCGACGGGTGCCGATCTCTGTCTGTTCAGCGGCGACAAATTGTTCGGCGGTCCGCAGTGTGGAATTATCGTCGGAAAGCGACGCTGGATCCAGCAACTTCGCAACAGCCCCCTGATGCGTGCCTTGCGGGTCGACAAGGTGACTCTGGCGGCTTTTGAAGCCACCGCCGAAATTCACTTACGCGGTGAAGCTGAGCGGGAGCTACCTTTTTTTCGCATGTTGAGTAAAACTGCGGGGGACGTGCGTGCCACCTGCGAATGGGTCCTTCAGCAACTCGAGCCAGTCCAGGGCGTCGAATTCGCAGTTGAAGCCTGTCAGTCTCAAATCGGCGGAGGTTCGGTTCCTGGATACGATCTGGAGAGCTTCGCCATCACGCTGAAGTGCAAGTCGAGTCAGTTGTTGGCGGATGCGCTGCGAAAATGCCGGTCGACACCGGTGCTGTGTCGCCAGACACAGGATCGCGTGCTCTTGGATTTGCGAACTGTCTCGGATCAGGACCTGCCCGAGTTCATTTGCACCATCCGAGCGGCCCTTACCGAACCGGACAGAACACCGGCTATGCCACCGGGATCGCAACGGCCATGAAGACGGAACAACTCGCCCGTCGACATGTCGTGCTGATTGGGCTCGGGCACACCAATTCTCACATTTTAAGAATGTGGGGCATGCATCCCATTCCGGACGCAGACTTGACCTGCGTTTCGGATTCGGGCAGTGCAACCTACTCGGGCATGTTGCCGGCGGTTTTGGCGGGTCAGGTACCCGAGTCTGCGATGCGGATTGACCTGGTGCGACTGTCGGCATCGGTGGGTGCCCGGTTGATCGTCGGTCGGGTTGAAGGCATCGATCGCGCGGGCCATCGAGTTTTCATAGCGGGTCGGCCAGCCATTCCCTACGATGCCCTATCCGTCGGCATTGGGTCCATTCCCAACATGTCGGGAGTCAGCTTTGGCTCCCAGACGGAGCCTCCCGCATCTTTGGTAACCATCAAGCCGATGCAGACTTTCTTGCAGCGATTGGAAGAACGACTGCGAAATGTGATTCAGGCCGACGAGCCATTGAAAATTGCCATCGTCGGCAGTGGGGTTGCGGGGATCGAGATAGCCTTCTGTTTGGGGCCCTATCTTCAGCGATGCGCCCCGCAAGCAGAATCTGTCCTAGTGCGGATCGTTTCGCGTAGTCAGGCATTGCTGACGGGCGAAGCGCTCAGTACGCAGAAGCGTGTACACCAGGAACTACAGGCTCGAGGCTACGAGCTCAGATTGGGCCAGGCCGTTGCTCAGGTTGAAGAAGAGCAACTGGTTTTGGCGAATGGTGAAGAACTGGATGCAAACGTCATCATCTGGGCAACCGGCGCCAGCCCTCCAACCTTGCTGGAGCAACTTGAATTGCCGGTGGACCAACATGGCTTCCTGCTGACCGATGCGTCGTTGCGGGTCGAAGATCCTCAAGGCCTGGATCGTGGTCACCCAATCTTTGCGGTTGGAGATACGGGTACCATCCGCGATGAACGCCTGCCTAAGGCGGGTGTTTATGCTGTCCGACAAGGCCCTGTTTTGTGGAACAACATCAAGGCCAGCATCGCCGGAGAGGCTTTGAAGGATTACCAGCCGCAACGCGACTTCCTCAGGTTGATCAACCTGGGTGATGGGCGGGCGATCGGGCAATGGAGAGGTTGGGCCTTCCAAGGTAGCTGGGTCTATCGCTTGAAGCATTACATCGACTCGAGTTTCATGGACAAGTTCGCGCCGCAATGCATGTTCGAGCCGGGAGAAGTGATGCAATGCCGCGGCTGCGGTTGCAAACTGGGCGCCGGAGTGCTCGAGGAAGCCATTGCGCGATTCGACCAGCAGGCCGACATTGTCAAAGACGACGCTGCACCGATCGCTGCCAGCAGAGCATCCAATCTATTTGCATCCACAGATTTCTTCACCAACCCGTTCCAAGATGCTCACTTATTCGGGCGTGTCGCAGCCATCCATGCAGCCAGCGATTTAGTAGCTATGGGAGCACAGGTCTCAGATGCCTTGGCCAATGTGGTCCTGCCAGAAGGGGATCGCGATGCACAGGGGCTGGTTCTTGGCGATTTTCTAGCGGGCGCCGGTTGGCAGTTCCATCGCATGGGAGCAAAGATCATCGGGGGCCATACCGTTACCGGGCCTCGCATGGAAGCTGGCTTTACCGTCATCGGCTACACAACGAGCGAAAACACGCTGCGCAAGTCTGGACTGCGTCCCGGCGATCAACTTTACCTGACGAAGCCGCTGGGCATAGGAGTTTTATTGGCCGCACACATGCGGGCGGAGTGTCGCTTTGACCATTATCAGGCGCTGCTCGATTGGATGCTGGACGATCAGGCTGACATCGCCCGCCTCGCAATTGCGAGCGGCATACAAGCCGCCACCGACATTACCGGTTTTGGCTTGGTGGGACATTTGCTGGAGATGCTCGAGCCGGCTAGTCTGCAAGCGGGTCTAGAACTGCAGGCAATTCCAACCCTGGCCGGGGCAACGGAAAGAGTTGTTGATGGGATCGAAAGCAGTTTAATCAGTGAGAATCTTCGCTTTGCACAGCGGGTCACGGCGGACGCAAAATTGCAGAGCTTGCCCAAGTATCGCTTGCTGTTTGATCCCCAAACCTGCGGCGGACTGCTCTTGGGTGTTCCCGACAATCGGCAGTCCGAATTTTTCGGCAAGATCGATGCGGCAGGCCTGGCTCGCCCGTACTTTATCGGCAAAGTCAGTTCGCTGGGTTCAAATCAGCAATCCCACATCGTTGTACAAGCTTGAAAGGAATCATTAGCGTGAAGTTCATCACCCGTGAACTCTATCAAAGCATGCAGGACGATTCCGACAGCCAAGCCTATGAGGCAGCGGAGCAAGCTTGGTACGCGCAGTGCAAGGCCTACCGCGAGCATTTGAACTCGATTCGTGAGCGGCTTCCCATTTCGATGCAGTCCTTTTGTGATATCACGCTGCATGATGGCGTAATTCAGGCGGCTGAACACTGCAACAGCAGCAACGTCCGACTGGTAGTCGACGCCTCACATAATCCTTGGGGACCCACGGGTAACTTTCAATTGTCATTTCTGGGAGTCAAGCAGGT
>JANSWS010000512.1 GCA_024743355.1 bacterium | reverse complement strand
TGACAGACCCGCTGCCGCAATCAACAGCAAGATGGGTGTGTTGGCGAACAGCAGCACCGAGCTATGAGGGATCAGAATGGCCCATTGCAGGCTGTAGCCGGTGGTCCAAGTCAAGCCGATCGACAGCAGAATACTGGCAACCATCATCCCATAAGCACGCGTCGGGTATCGATGGCTGTAGCGCTGGCATACGCGATAAATTACTACCGCGCTGAACGTCAGCAGAGAAATGGCCACAGCCAGATCCATGACTACTCCTTCCACTCCCGAGCTCGCAAGTGGTTGACTGCCGAGCACGCTGAATGCTAAGAAACGCTTAAGATCAGGTCTATCCCGTTTTTCGGCAGTTGATTCGCGTTTGCTCCATAAGAGTTATCCGGAGCAGTCAAGGTTGGGAGAAATATTGCCGTCAGACCCATGCCGCCGCAGGATTGGCAACTCACCCGATCTGTCTGCCTAAGGGAGATTCGCGGCTCAAACATGCCAGATGACAGGAAGTAAGCGTTGCAAGCATTCTATTGCACTCATTACGAGCAGGCGCACCAGAAGTTTTGTGAAGCGGTAAGCGAGCTGGGTTGGTCTCTGGAGTTGAGATCCCTGTCCTCGCCCGCCGCGGATCGGCAACTTGTCACCGCCGTAGCCCAACATACTCCCGTTTCACAAGCTGGGGATAGAGCACTCGTCATCACTACGGGGCTGCATGGAGTCGAAGGCTTCTTTGGAACCGCCGTTCTACTCAAATTGCTGGAGCAATACCGCCAGCTAGGACCGCCTGACTGTACCGTGCTGCTGATGCATGCCTTGAATCCCTATGGTTATGCGCAATGCCGACGTTGCGATGAACACAATCGTGATCTCAACCGCAACTTTCTACTGCCTGGCCAGAGCTATGAGGGAGCACCCGAGCTGTATCACAAGTTGGATTCGTTTCTGAATCCTCGAAATGGCACACAGTCTGGAGAGCCCTTCTATGCCAAAGCTCTGATGATCGCCATGCGCTACGGCTACGCAGCCGTCCAGTCCGCTATTGCCAGTGGCCAGTACGAATATCCCAAGGGATTGTTTTACGGCGGTGATCAAGCCAGCGACTTAAGTGCTTGGTTATCAGAGCGATTGCCGCACTGGTTGCAAGGCACGGAGCAGGTCATGCACCTGGATATTCACACTGGACTTGGAAGATGGATGAGCTACAAGTTGATGTTTGAAACCAGATTGAACCGGAGTCAACGCCAGCGTGTGCAGGAGCTTTTTCGAGACGATGAGCTGGTCGAGTTGCTGCCCATGCAAGCGCCAAACACCAACCGACAAGGATTGGCCAAGGATGCTAGCGCCCATCCGCCTTATCGCGTACAGGGGAGTTTCGGAAGATGGTGCGCGCAAGTCGCCGGTGTCCCGGAGTATCTTTTCGCCGTTGCCGAGTTCGGGACATACCCTGCGGTCAAGGTCTTGAGAGCACTAAGGCGGGAGAATCAACTGCATCATTGGGGACACAGCCAAGCCCTGGAAACGAAAAAAGCCTCGATGCAGCCAGAGAAGGAGGAGCTACTCGAGGCGTTTTGTCCAAGATCAGAGAAGTGGAGAAGGGTCTGTCTTGATCGGGCGGTGGGAGTTGTGGAGCGGGCAACCAGAATGCTACTCGAGGAAGGTGCGGCGTAGCCAGGCATTCTTCCGGCGTTCCAATTCCACCAAGCGAGCCAGGACGCCCGTTCGGGGTCTTTCGATTCCTTGGCGGGTTGGGCGTGCGTCGGCAGTGGTTGCAAACAGACTGATTGCAATGAACAGTGCCGCTAAAAGAGACAACAGAGTCCTCATGGATTCTCCTTTGCCGGTGGGTCAGATAACGATGGTTTCATTTTTGAAGCTCCCACGTGCGTGCTGCCATTTGCAATCGAGGCCGCTGGGAAATTCCGGGCATCTATCGCCGGGCACTTGCGGAGCACCCAAGGTTAACACCTGGCGTTAGCCGGTGACGGGTTTGCGATTGCTTTCGCCGCAAACAACGCCTGCCGGCTGCACGAATGGAGCGGCTCAACGAGTTAATACGAGTCCGAAATTTTTTCTCAAGCCCAGTTCACTGGTCAGCTGGTCCGGATAACTTCGCGTTTCGTTGTAAAACGCAATCCCGGAAATCTCGGGAGGGCGGCCTCGTCACAGCCCATCATGCTTTGACCACGCTCGCCTCGCGAAGAAAGTCGGGATCAATGGTTACTCCGTTGCCAGCCCCAGTCGGTACTTGAACAAAGCCATCCTCGCAGCGCAGACTGGACGTCGCGCATTGAAAGGGTATGTCGCTCTCGCCTTTGAACTCCTGGTGAGGACCTGGATCGTCGATGCAGGATGCCAAGTGGCAAACGTCGACGTATCCCAGTCCGCTCCCCGACATGTGGACAGTGCAGGGCAGGCCTGCTGCGTTGGCCATGCGGGCCACCCGCAAGGTGCGAAGATATCCACCGAAGTAATGCAAATCGGGCTGAATCACGTCCATCACGCGATGAGCAATGGCCCATCGAAATCGTCTTAAACTAAATTCCTGTTCGCCGCCTGCGATGGGTATTCGCAGCTGATCGGCAACCTGCTTGGTTTCCCACAAGTGATCAAAGGGACAAGGTTCTTCAAAGAAGTGGTAGTCGTACTCTTCCATCAAGCGGCCGATACGCAGGGCGTTGGCAACATCGTAAGAGCTATTCGAATCCGCGTAGAGTGTAAACTCCGGACCGAAGGCTTCACGCACCATCGGGATCAGAGCCTCACTGCGACCGGGGAGGGAATCGACGTTGTTCGACATGCGGCCTCCCAAGCGAAATTTCACCGCGGAAGCTCCGTACAAGGCGGCTTGCTGCTTGAGGTACTCCACTTCTTCCTCGGGTGCATTACCGCGATGACTGCTGGCGCGGTAAACCTGAATCTTCGTCCGCTTTACGCCCCCGAGTAGGTTGCCGAGAGAGCGGTTGGTCAGCTTGCCGAGTAAATCCAGGATCGCCATCTCCGCAGCGGCCTGTGGCGCCCATAACGCGATACCTTGCAGTTTATAGTTGCTGCTGTGACGATAAAGTTCCACCAGCAGGCTCTCCAGCTGCTTAGCATCCTTGCCGATAAAGAAGGGAGCGATGCGGCGCACAAAAATGGGATAAAGCTCGCGCAATCGCGCGTCATTGGCGACGGCGATTCCCTCAGCGCCCTCTTCGGTGCGGACGCGGCTGAGGTATGTATCCCCATTTCTCAGCAGCTCGAGCGAGGCAATGGTGACGGTATCGTCAAATCCATCCAAATTCAAAATCGGTTGGTTGGCGATCTGGGCCAATTGTTGTTCATCCAGCGACGTTTCCGGCGGTGCCTGGTTTTCCTGACCACGTGCCTTGGGCTTCAGGCTGAGAGATCCCAGCGTGGCTAGACCCAGGGAAGATAACTTTATGGAGGATTGGCAAAACTATCTGCGATTGAACATTCGGATTACTCCCTGAGCAAGGCTCTTACACTCGTCTACTGCACACGTTGATTGCAGTTGCCATCATATACATCCTTTCAGAGATCCATTGTGCGCCTGGCATGACCCGACCAAGTAACATGCAAATTGCATGATGCGGGCCGCAGCTACTCCGCCTGAAGTCGCTTACACCAAACAAAGAACTTGGATGATGGATCGTAGGGATCCACGAAAGAGTGGATGAAAGCGTCGGGACTGATCTGACGCAGGCTTATCTCGACCCCATGCTCACCGCGAAAGATCCATTCCAAGGCATTTTGCTGCTCCAAGGGCAGATGTATTTTGCGGTAGGGATCCTTTTGTAGTGTGAGCTCAGTTTTCCTCTCCGCGGGATCGAAGCTGAGCGTTTCAATGCAGCGAAAGTGAACGATGTCTTGCCCCATGGGACCCAGATTTTTGAACCACTGTGGATTGTTACCCAATTGGCGGATGTTGCGTAACCGTTCTGTTGGAAGTACTCCCTCAAAACGAATTCTCAGCCGCGTACCTTCGGACAACCATTCAACGTGAAGCGGGCTGCCTTGCGTCATGTGCTGACCCGCTGCATCTGTCTTTCTAACATGAGGATACTTGCTGGATGCGACGACGCAGTATTCCCACTTGCCAATCAGCCAATCCAGTTCATGTAAGCTCTCCAGTCGCACGCCCTCAGCGGTTGTTTGCGCAGGGACATGCGTCGGCGTGCTAGCCAAGCAAAAAAACAGCAGGTAGCGGCAGCAAATCATGATGGACATTGGCGACAACCATTGGACATCTCTTATGATAATGCACCGCAGCACCTTCGGGGGAATTGAAACGCGCTGTGCAAATCGTGGTTTGTGTGCTGTTGGAGTAACACAAGATGGAATCAGGCAATCATGCATATTTTATGGCGGAAGCTGTTGGCCAGGCTAAGCAGGGATTGAGTGAAGGAGGAATTCCGATCGGTTCGGTGCTGGTGTTAGACGGCGCGATCATCGGGCGAGGGCATAACCAGCGCGTACAGAAGGGCAGTGCGATTTTGCATGCGGAAATGGACGCCCTAGAGAACGCCGGCCGCCTGTCGGCCCGGGAATACCAAAGATGCCAGCTCTACTCGACGCTTTCACCTTGCGACATGTGTTCCGGGGCGGTTTTGCTATACGGAATTCCGAAAATCATCATCGGTGAGAACCGTAATTTTCGCGGTCCTGAAGACTACACGCGCTCGCGAGGCGTGGAGTTGCAGATCTTGGACGATGAGGCCTGTTACCAGCTGATGCGAGACTTTATTGATTCACAGCCTCAGCTATGGAACGAAGATATCGGAGAATAGCTGGACAGCGCCAGGTTTAAGTTCTTCATGTTAGCTTTTGCGGGGTTTCACGTCGACGGACTTGATTCTGTCGGGGTCGATTCCCAACTTGAGTAAACGG
>JANSWS010000314.1 GCA_024743355.1 bacterium | reverse complement strand
GTCCGCCGACAGGCTCTTTGTAGGTCCCGCTTGCCGATCGGCGACCTGACTCGGACTACTTCGCGATCAGTTAACGACTACATCGTTCTCGACTTAGCGGGCGCAAAAATCCGCCCCGCCTTATCCGCCACAGCAAGGTGATGCAAAGACGCTCATTACCCTCCCCAACTCCCTCGTCACCACTCCGCAGCAAGATCTTGTCCACGAACCACCCGGCAGGCGGTACGTACTCCCAGCAAACTCCCTTAGTAGGTCCCGCTTGCCGAACGGCGACCTGACTCGGACTACGTCGCGATCAGTAAACGACTACATCGTTCTCGACTTAGCCGGCGCAAAAATCCGCCCCGCCTTATCCGCCACAGCAAGGTGATGCGAAGACGCTCATCACCCTCCCCAACTCCCTTGTCACCACTCCGCAGCAAGATCTTGTCCACGAACCGCCCGGCAGGCGGTACGTACTTGGGTTCTCAGTTCTTCATTCCCCGTCCGAATTGATCTCCGACGGCAATGATTTGATTCCCACGCAACTGCACTTCGAGCAGCTTTTCGCTCATGACCATACGACCTTGCTCATCGGTCAGACGGTGCGTGATCTTTCGCGATTCCACGTCGATGACGTCACCCGTGGACGACCAACACGTTTTCCCATCGATGCTGAAGGTAATCCAACCGGGTTGCTCCCGGACGCGGATACTAGCGACTTGTTTGGGCGGTAGTTCCGTAACGTCAAAAACATGTAAGTGTTCATTGTGTCCATCAGCGATCCAAATCTCGGTTTCGTCAGGCGTCATGGCGATGCCATGGCTGGGACATCCATGCCGCTTAACTGGTCCCGCTTCAAAGCCTTCGACTTGCACCCGATGCAATTTTTTGCCCGTCGTCAAGTCGCCGATCTCGAAGCCCAACAACTCGTTGACATTGACGAAACACAGCGTCTGTCGACCGTTTACTGTAAAAGGCCGAATGCTATGACTGAAAGGCCCACATCCGGCAATAACTTCATGCTTTTGCGCGTCGGCGATACTTAGCACAGGCGAGGCTAGGCCCGCCATGTATACCCGCGAGCCATCGATGCCGAAAACTGTATTGTGAGCTCTGGAATTAAGCACCAACTCACGTAGGACATCACCGGTTTCGGCATTTACCACATACCAAACGTCCTTTTCGAAACTTGGAAGATAGATGATGCTCCCGTCAGGCGACATGGACATACGATCACAACCCTTTTCGAATTCACGTTCCCACAGAACGTCATCCGTCTTCAGATCGATACAGATCAATTGATAGATCGTGCTCACATAAAGTCGCCCGGTACTTGCGTTGCCACAGATTCCCTTGACATTGGCCGGAGTACCATCCGGTGCTAAACCCTGGAATGGAATCCGCCTGCGGAACAGGTATCCTTCCTCCACGTCATAGACCAGGATGCCGTGGCCGCCATATTCCAGGTAATTGCGGATGCCCGGCTCGGCCACATACAGCAGTCGCTTCACTGCTTGCTCCGCCTTGCTGGTTGCCGGCAGCAGCCAAGCCATCACTAACATCAACGTCACCAGCGAGACTATCAAATTGCATTTTCGCATCGGGCACCTCGTTTCGTCAGACTTACTACACTGCGTTCTACATTGCTTCTAGATTGCATCGCGATCAGCCGATTCGCGTCTTCAATAGTCGCCTTTCGACCGCGAAAGCTGCGGAAAAACGCTACTTTCTCGGAGCCAAAGGCGACAGTTACCAATCGAACGATCCTCAGTGGCACGGCACTCCGACCGATTTTGCCAAGCTACAACCTGGACGCGAGAGCGTGCTTCGCGAGCATTGCAACTTCGAGCCCGCGAATTTGGGCAAACTGTGTACGACGTTTGCCAAGCCAAAATCCCAGTTGCACGAAGCCTCGGACTGCAATCCACGCAAAGGATTCGGTAGATTACCCCATGGACAGGGCCTTGAGAAGCAAAACCCAAGTCGTCCGAAAGGACTATTGATGATTGAAACATCGGAAGCGCTCGGCCAAGATCATGACGCGTGGCAGCAGGAATTGCTGGAGGCTTTTCAAGGAAGCATTGCGCCGGTGCAAATTCCTTGGTCCTACCGGCTGGGCATCCTCTTAGCTGTCTTAGTCATGATTGCCCTGCCGCTGATTTACATGGGTCTGATCGTAGGCGTGGGCTATTCCATCTACTATCACCTGACCCATCACGGAGCCATGCTCGAGTCTGGTAGTAGTGGTCGTGGCCGGGCGATGATGGTGCTGGCATACGCCGCCTGGCCCGTTGTGGGATCGATCTCGATTCTGTTTATGCTGAAGCCGCTCTTTAATTGGACCAGCGCAAAAGTCGAACCGCGTTCGCTGGATCGAGAGCAGGAGCCCACACTATTTGCCTTTGTCGATCGTGTCTGTGAAGCCGTCAATGCTCCCAAACCGCAGCGGATCGATGTCGACTGCAATATCAATGCTTCCGCCGGCTTTCGCCGTGGATTCATGAGCTTTCTAGGCACGGATCTGGTCCTGACGCTAGGGATGCCGCTGGTCGCCGGTCTGACGCTGAGACAATTCGGCGGGGTATTAGCCCACGAATTTGGCCACTTCAGCCAAGGCGCAGGCATGCGTTTGACCTATGTCGTGCGGACCATCAGCCACTGGTTCACTCGCGTGGTTTACGAACGGGATGCGTGGGATGAGCAACTGAAGTCGCTCGCCGGATCGCTTGATCTGCGTCTCAGCTGGGTACTCTATCTGGCCCTGTTTCTGGTATGGCTGACGCGAAAGATTTTGTGGGTCCTGATGATGATTGGGCACGCGGTCAGCGGATACATGCTGCGACAGATGGAGTTCGATGCGGACCGCTATGAAGCTCGCGTGGCGGGAAGTTCCGAGTTCGCTAAAACCTGCCGACAGCTCACGGTACTCAACGTGGCCTATCAAGGCGCGCAATCGGATCTGGGAGAGTTCTATCGCGAAGGCCGCTTGGGCGACAATTTGCCTCGCCTGATTCTGGCCAATGTCGAGCAACTGCCGGCGGAAGTGTATGCACAAATTGATGATCACATTCGCAACTCAAAAACCGGCAAGTGGGATACCCATCCCTCCGACAAAGATCGCATCGCCAGCGCTGAAAAAGAAAACGCGCCGGGCATTTTTTTACTCGAACAGCCAGCCAGTTTGGTGTTTTCTGATTTCGATGCGGTGGCGCGGGTGGTAACCGCCGACTACTATCGGCAGATCTTCGGGGACGAGCTCAAGCTTTCGGACATTCATCCAGTAGACGAGTTGTTGGCTCGCCAAAACCAACAGCAAGGCGAGAAACAAGCACTAACGCGATTCTTCTTAGGCGCCTTTTCCGCCCTGCGACCGCTTCGGATACCCGCCACGGAAATCCGAGAGCCGGCCGATCCACAAGCTGCGCTAACAGCGCTACACCAAGCCCGGAGCAACATGGCCAGCCAGGCAAAATGCTATCGCGAAGCGCTCAAAAGCTTCGACCAGGCCGACTCCACGATTGTGGAAGCCAAGCAAGTCACCAGCCTGACGGATGCACATTTTCGGCTCAAGCAAGCCGATTTCAACGTTCCAGTCGATGGAGCTGGACCTTCTGCGGCTCGCCAAAACGCCGAAGGCTTGCAAGCCAAACTGGAACCCGAAATGGAAGCTTTTGAATCCTCCGCAACCTTACGCTTACAAAATGCATTGATGTTCCTGGCGACCGACAAAGTGCAGCAACGTCTGGAAGGCGGCGTCGCCCGATGGCAAGCCTGCCAACGTTTGCTTCCGGCTCTGAATGCCCTCAATCACAGCCATTCCAAAATCGTGCAGCTCCGCAATGAGCACGCAGCTCTCACGGCTCTACTGGGCAACCTGCAAGGCAATGAGGAGAACCAGAAGTTGATTAGCCAGATTCTTGCGCAATTAACCAAGATCTGCAGACTGCTGGAAAGCATACAGCGTGAAGTTGGCGAGACGCTCTATCCCTACGACCATGCTCAAGGTGACATACAGTTAGGTCCTTATCTGCTAAACCAGCTGCCGCCCGAAGACAATTTGGGGGCCGTGTACGACGCGGCCGGCGGTACACTCGACAGGTTCTTCCAGCTGTATCTGCGGATATCCAGTTCGCTTTCGCAAATTGCCGAGCACGTGGAGGCGTTGTTTGACCTGGAACCCTTGCCCCCGCTTCCTCCTGCGACACAACCAGTAGCGGAAACAAGTACTACGGACACAGGTACTCCGCACACAAGTACACTCGAAACAAGTACACCGCAAACAAATACAAGGGGAACCGCCGATCCCGCCTGATCTCGTCGCTATGTGGAATCGTCCCAAAGGCTGGGAGCTGATCATATATTTGTCTCGCTTGCCGCAGACCGTATCCGTGGCATAACATGATGCTTAAAGCGTCGGTCTCTTGGCCAATTCACGAGAATTCTTCCTTATTCAGCCACGCCTGCAGCGCGTCAAGCGGGCAGCTAGTCAACTCACCATCAAAACACTTTGTGTTGTTGGAGCTACTCTTCATAAGGTCGCTGCGTGTACGCGAAAAGCACTTCGTTCTTCTTGCTCGGCTTGGTAGTCGGCATGCTGCTTTCGACCTGCGGTTTTGCCTGGCTCATCCGTGACCGTAACCTCTCTGACCAGTCCGTGATCGTGTTGAAACTCGGACATAGCCTGGATCCTTCCCACCCTGTTCACGAAGCCATGCAGTTCATGGCACAAAGACTGGCAGAAAAGTCCGGCGGTCAAGTTCGTTTGGAAATCTTCCCCAATGGCCAATTGGGATCGGAGACCGAATGCCTGGAGCAGCTACAACGCGGAGCCCTGGCCATGACCAAGACGTCGGCAGCCCCCATGGAGAGCTTCATTCCAGAGATGGCCATCTTTGGAATTCCCTATCTGTTCCAGAGTCCGGAACACTTCTGGCGTTTCGCGGAAAGTCCGGATGGTAGGCAGCTGCTGTTGAAAGGTGAATCTGTCGGCCTCCGCGGCTTATGCTATTACGACGCGGGAGCCAGGAGCTTCTACACGATTGGCCAGCCCATACTGAAACCCGACGATTTAAGTGGACTTAAGATTCGCGTCCAGCAGAGCAAGACCGCCATGGATATGGTCGAAGCCTTAGGTGGCTCACCAACTCCAATCGCTTGGGGAGAGTTGTACACAGCCTTACAACAGAAGATGGTGGACGGTGCGGAAAATAACCCGCCTTCTTTTTTCTCCAACCGACATTTCGAAGTCTGCAAACACTTGAGTCTGGATGAACACGCCATGGTGCCAGACATGCTGCTCATCAGCCAGAGTGTTTGGCAAGATCTACCGCCGCACGTGCAGCAAGCCGTTCAGGAGTCCGCCGACGAATCCTGTCTGTTTCAAAGGCAACTTTGGGAAAGTAAGAGCCGGGAAGTACTCGAGGCAATCCAAAGAGAAGGTGTTACGGTGCACTACCCCGACAAACAGCCCTTTGTGAGTCAGGTAGCCAGGCTGCACGCGGATTTTCAAGCCTCTGCCTTAGGCGGGTTGATGCAAGTAATCGATGATTTGAAATAGCCACAGGGAGATCCTTGGTGCGGCAAACTTTCCTGCAAGCAAAAAACGGCCTCAACTGGGCTTTGGAGAAGAGCGTAGCCATGATCGTGGCAGCTTTGGTTTTGGATGTGTTGTGGGGTGTCTGCACTCGCTTCCTTTTGGCAACGCCAAGCCGCTGGACAGAGGAGGTTGCGACGTTCCTGCTCATGTGGGTTGCTTTGCTGGGTGCCGCGGTCGCATTCGGCCGACGCGAACATCTGGGGATCGACTATTTTGTCCACAAACTTGATCCGAGCGCGAGACAATTGGCTGAAATCTGCGTGGAGATCATTGTCATCGCTTTTGCCGCCAGCTGCATGGTTTACGGCGGATACATGTTGGTCAGCGAAACGTTGCAGGCCGGCCAGGTGACACCGGCTTTGGGCATTCGCATGGGTTATGTCTACCTGGCAGTACCACTGAGCGGTGTATGCATCATCGTGTTCTGCCTGGAACGCATCATTCATCTGACAAACCAGCCTGAAGAGCACAGCCAGACCAAGTAGACCATTCATTCGTTGCAACAAATAAACACGAGCCGCCCTTATGGAAGCCCAACTCGCGATCCTTGTGTTTAGCTTCGGCTTACTGCTGATACTCGGCGTACCGGTGGCGATTGCAATCGGCGGCTCCGCACTGCTAACTTTGCTGTCCGTCGGACAGGTACCGGCCAATTACTTGATAGCCCAACGCATGAGTACCGGAATTGCCAGCTTTCCGTTATTGGCGATACCTTTCTTCATCCTGGCGGGAATACTTATGGGTGAAGGCGGAATGGCCCGCCGATTAATTGAACTCGCCTCGGCGCTTGTCGGGAAATACCGCGGCGGACTGGCCTATGTCAATACCCTAACCTGCCTGATGTTTGGCGCCATCTCTGGTTCGGCCACTGCTGCGGTTTCCTCGGTGGGAGGCATCATGATCCCGGAAATGATTCGCAAGAATTACAACCGCGAATATAGTGTTGCCTTGACCACAGCCGCTGCCACTACCGGATTGGTGATTCCTCCCAGCAACATCATGATCGTATTCGCCGTGGTGGCAGGCAATGTCTCCGTCGCAGCCATGTTCCTGGCTGGAGTCCTGCCAGGCTTGACGATTGGATTAGCCATTGCCCTGACCTGCACGGTACTAAATCGATATGCGGCCCCCGAAGGCGAGGCATCTGCTACGCAGCGAAATACTTCTTGGGCCGACATCCGTCAGGCCACGCTGGGTGCCTTACCCAGCCTGGGACTTGTCATTTTGGTACTCGCCGGCATTCTGGGAGGTGCCTTCTCCGCGACGGAAGCCGCCGCCATCGCAGTACTCTACGCCTTTGTCTTAGCCGTGTTGATTTACCGAGAGGTGAAATGGACGGAGCTACCAAGCATCTTGCTAAGAACTGGCATCACTACGTCCATCATTTTCATGTTGATTGGCACCAGCCAGGCTATGAGTTGGGTTTTGGCCTACGAAAATATTCCGCAAAGTATTAGTCAGGCATTGCTGGGCTTGTCTGAAAACCGAGTGGTAATTTTGCTGATGATGAATTTGTTGCTGCTGTGCGTGGGCACGTTTATGGACATGACACCCGCCGTTTTAATTTTCACTCCCATCTTTTTGCCAGTCGCAACGGGATTGGGCATGGATCCCGTGCATTTCGGAATTATGTTGATTGCCAATCTATGCATTGGCCTGTGTACACCGCCAGTAGGGACCTGCTTATTTGTAGGCTGCAGCGTAGGCCAGACTTCCATAGCCCGTGTGACGCGTCCGATGATTCCCTTCTTCTTCGCCATGCTCTTGGCAGTGATGCTCATTACCTATTGCCCCCCCCTTTCTCTTTGGCTTCCGCGGCTGCTTGGGCTTTGAAGCACTTGCACTGTCCCGGGTATGCGGTGTGGGTATCGCCGTGAAGATGAATGCTGAGCTGTATTGCTGTAGAATAGGCTGCACACCAGGAAAGGTAGCCCCAGCCTCGGCAGGGCCGCATGGACCCCCGCGAGCCCTGATGGGAGCTTGCCGCAGACCTTGCAGTTCGCTTCGTGTTTGACTTCGGAATTTGGTCGCATCCTCTGTTTTGTCAGGGCAGCTAAGACGCCATGAAAAATCGACCGGATGAACCCTGCTCGGAAAACAGTAAGCGCTCGGCCGTTCGCGAGGTCATGCAGGAATATCAACGGCGTCAACAGCTGGGCGAGAGCGTCTCGCCAAGCCAGGTTATTTCCTCACATCCCGATCTGTCCGAGCTACTGATCACCGAATTCGAACGTTTGTCGCCAACGGTCAAAGAATCTGTGAAAGACAGCGATTTTTCGGATTGCCATCAAGAGCTCACCACAGATGAACCACTGCTACGCTGCCCGCACTGCAGGACTCCCACCAAAGTCTCGGCCTCTCACGGAACCGTCAAATGCGATGCCTGTGGTGACGAGTTCGATTTGTTGCCGGACGAGAGCGGGGAGGGAAGCCTCGCCGATTCCATCTCCCAAGTCGGAAGATTTCGTTTGCTGGAGAAACTCGGCGCAGGTGCTTTCAGCGTGGTTTGGAAAGCCTGGGATGGTAATTTGCAACGCCACGTCGCGCTCAAGATTCCCTTCGCTTTAGGCGATGGCATTCTTCAAGAGGCTCGGGCGTCATCAGCTTTGCAGCATCCCAATATTGTCCACATCTACGAGATTGGTGTGCTGGAGGGTCGCGTGTATATCGTGCGTGACTTTATCGACGGCGAGCCCCTCTCTTCGCTGATTGACAAGGGTGGTTTCACAGTCAGCGAGTCTGTTTATATCTGCGAAAAGATCGCCCGAGCCCTACATCACGCTCATACCAGCGGTGTCGTGCACCGAGATCTTAAACCTCAAAACGTGATTCTTCGGAATGACGGAGAACCCGTCATCATCGACTTTGGGCTTGCCCGTCGGCGAGCTTCAGATACCACCGTCAGCATGCGGGCTGATGGAGAAATCGTTGGCACCATTGGCTACATGTCACCGGAACAAGCCGCAGGGCATTCCAATCAAGCGGATGAAAGATCCGACGTCTACTCATTGGGAGTTCTGCTTTATCGTATGCTGACGAACGAACTGCCCTTCAGGGGTAGTCCACGAGTCATGCTGGAAAAAATTATCCACGACGAACCACAGGGCCCCCGCAGACTGTGCGGGCGGATACCTATCGATGTCGATACTATCTGCCTGAGATGTCTGGAAAAGGATCCCTTGCGACGCTTCCAATCGGCAAAGCAATTCGCTGATGAACTCGAACGCTATCGACAGGGCTTACCGATCGAATCCCGGCGCACGGGCCTTCTCGTTCGCAGTTGGCGAGCATGTCGCCGACATCCGGGAGTGGCGTCGCTAGCTTTGGCAGTAGCAGCTTCTCTATTGCTGGGCGCCGGATTCTCAATCTACTTTGGACTCATGGCGACCCTCCGCGAAAGAGAAAAGACGGAGGCTCTGGCCGAAGCACTGATTGCACGCGTTCCGGCTATTCGCCAAGCTCGGCAACAAGGATATCGCGATGACGCGTTGGAAATCATAAAGCAGGCTCGCGACTTGAGTGCTGATAGCGTCAGCCTGGATCGCTTGAGACGCGAGGCAGTCGGTGTCATGGGGGACTTCGTTGGCTTGAAGCCCACCCTGCTCAGTGGCTTTTCGGCTGACGTGGTGGCGGCTGCCCTGAATCCATCAGGCGACCTGCTGGCCATTGGTCTTGAAAATGGCGGAATCGAACTGAGCCATCCCCACAGCGGCATGTTGATCAAGCAGTTGCCTCAAGCTTATAAGCGGATCGCCGGTCTATGTTTCCTGGAAGATGGCACTCTGCTGAGCGTGGGAGACCGCGAGGGTAATGACGTACTGCTATATCGCAATCCGCATGACGAAGATCCGCATGTGCAAGACGCCTTTGAGTTACCGGATTCGGCTGGTCAGGTGCGTTTCAACCACAGCGGAACCATGATGGCGGCACAGGTGGGTTCTGACATCATGGTTTACGAAATCCTCACCGGTCAGCCCACGCGGATCCGCTCCGTAGCTGAAAATGAATCCTGCCGTGGATTGGCGCTTAGCCCCGACGGACAACTACTAGCTGGACAGCGCCAGGTTTAAGTTCTTCATGTTAGCTTTTGCGGGGTTTCACGTCGACGGACTTGATTCTGTCGGGGTCGATTCCCAACTTGAGTAAACGGTTCCTTCTCCGTTTGCGATGATACTTGGAGGCCTG
>JANSWS010000221.1 GCA_024743355.1 bacterium | reverse complement strand
CACCGTCGGCCAGTGGCTGCAGATTGTCCAGGCCGAGCAAGTAAGGTCGATTGTCAATCAATGTATTGGGATTGCCGTCGAGCCCTCCGTTGCCAACGATACGCACCAGGTTGGGTGACTTCAGCAAGCTAGGCGCGCTACTGGCGTCTACCAATGCCGTACCCGAGATGTTTACCAGATCTCCATCCACGGTTACGCCTACATTGAGTAGGACCGGATCCGCGGAAGTAGCTTCCGCAATGGCAGCTTCAATTGCGGCTGCCAACTCAGCCCCAGACATTTCTTGAGTAAATGAAACGGGAATGGAGCCGGGCGCGACAAAGCCATTGTCGTCAAATTCGAAAGTGACAGGGAAGTTGATTCCATCACTGATCATAAACGATTCGCCATCAACCAGACTGGCCGCTCCGTCTCGCGGCATGACCAGGCGCGAACGGGCGGCTTCGGTCGCGGCTCGGATCGTGTCGTAAGGATCGGTCAGACTACCCGTACCTTCCACCCCCGGAACCGTATCGGCCAACTTGTCGACAAAGATGGTCGGCCCCGCTTCGAAGAAGAAGCTGAAACGGCCCCCAGGCGTGCCGTCGGCGTCGCCGTCCAAGGGCACACCATCGGTATCCACGATTCCAGGTCGCTGGTCCGGCTAAAACTTCAACACCAACTCGTAATCGCCCTGCGATGTTCCTCCAAAGCCACTTTCGGAAATGGCAGGGTCCATTTCGGTGTTGTTCGAGGCATTGACGCCGACGAAGTAGTTCCCGCGAGTCAAACGCAAACGTACGAAGGAATCGTTGCTGAAGTAATCGTCGTTGCTGGCGATCAACTCGCGGTTGCCATTGCCGTTATCACGGTAGATGGAAATCGAAGTGTCCAGCAGGCTGGCGTTAGGCGCCAGTCGCTCAGCGATGGTCTCGGCCGTCAGATAACCGTCTTCGTTGAGCGAGAAGGCATAAAGGTCGATATCAATGGACGCCGGTTCGTGAATGTGTCGTGCATGTACGATGTCGTGGTCACCGGGGAACACCGGCTCGCCGACTCCGAAACCTCCCATGATGGTCAGATTAGGCAAATCGTATGCGTGGCCCAGTCCCATGCTGTGGCCGATCTCGTGCATGGCCGTTTGGAACCATGCTCCGCCATATTCCGAATCTCCCCAGTTCTCGGCGGCATCCATGATGACCGTACCACCCAAAGAACCATCCGAAATGCCGACTACGCCCCCAGGGCCTGTGGGCGCGGTGGGAGACACAACTCGCAAGTCACCGGTCACCACCGTCAAGCCTTCATCAGCCGTCTCGATAAACTCTAGACCAACCAGATCTCCGTAAAACTCGAAGATCTCACGCGCCCTCTGCTTCTGGTTCTCGGTAATCGCATTAACCGCCGGAGAACCCGAGGGTAGTGTTCCGTAGATGTCTTGGAAATTGTAGTAGACGGTCTGCACGGCACCGCCGAGTGGGCTGCTAACTCCAACGCCAATCAAATCTAGCGAATTAGCCACATTGAGACGCGCCCCTGAGACGGTCAAGCCCGTCATGTTCGGCAATGGATCGCCGCCCAACATGATGGCTGACTTCAATTCGCCTACGGACGCTCCTGGTGCGAAGCCGGCTAACAAACCGACGGCACCGGCTACGTGAGGCGAGGCCATCGAAGTACCCGTGTTCAAGCCGTAGCCACCACCCAAGGTCGTGCTGAGAATACCAACACCGGGCGCTGCGATGTCCACACTGGTGGCACCAAAGTGCGAGAAGCCTGCGAAATTATCGTCATCATCGCTGGCCGCTACCGAAATAATGCCGTCCAAGGGATAAGACGCGGGGAAGAACGGATTGACATCGTTGTCGATGGAGAAGTTACCGGCCGCGGCGACGAAGGGTATGCCCGCATCGATGCTGGCTTGAATGGCGTCCTGGGTCGCCTGCGCGAATCCGGCACCGCCGTAGCTGTTATTGCTGACTACGATGTTGACTCCGTACACCGTCTTCATGGTGACCATGTAATTCAGGGCTTCGATCACCGCTGAATCCGGAATCCCGCCAAAGGCATTGCCCACCTTGAGGGCCATGATCTTGGCATTCCAGTTAACTCCCGTGACGCCCAGACCATTGTTCCCCACCGCGGATGTTGTTCCCGCGACGTGCGTGCCGTGGCCATCATTATCAAAGGGATCCGAGTCGCCCTCACCCGGATCGATACCATGGATATCGTCTACGTAGCCATTGCCATCGTTGTCGATGCCATCGCCAGGAATTTCACCCGGGTTGACCCACATATTGGCAGCCAAGTCCGGATGGTTGTAATCAACACCACTGTCCAAGACTGCAATTACTGTTTGCGCGGAACCGGTGAATGTATCCCAGGCTTCTGGCAAGTCGATATCAGCATCGACTGTACCACCGGTTTGACCCTGGTTGTCGTAGTGCCATTGTTGAGGAAACTGGGGGTCATTGGGAAGCAGCGTGAATGATCCCATGCTATCAGGATCCGCATAGCGAACCTGTTCCAAACCGCGAAGCGTGTTGATCTTTTCGAATGCATCGGAGCCATCGCGAGGTCGTACAACTAGAGAGTCGATGAATTCGAACTCTTTAACTAATTCCAAACCGTAGCGATTCAAAATTTCGTTACGTTCTTGGGGAGTTGTACTTGCAGAGAAGCCCAACAAGATCTGACCATGGGGATGATTGTGGCCCCCGGCCGCGTTCAAGTGTGTCTCGACTGGAATTTGCCGGTGACCCGGTTCTTCATTGGAACCCGGCAACTCAACGTCGTAGGGCTCGCTGCGGATTTCGGCCCGTATCCTTTGACCGCCGGCTCCCAAAACACCGATCGGAATCGCGGTTGCATAGCTGGAGTTGTCATCGTCACTGCTGATCGGCTCGCTGAACCGCAAATCCATAGTGTAGGAGCCGCTGGTGGTACCGCCGGACTTACCGGAACCGTTGATGATGTTGTAGGCGGTATTCCCCGTGCTGGAGATGCCGACAAAGTACGTACCGGAGTCCATGGCTACGTGGATCAATTGCTCGGCGCCGTCTACACCCGCCGCATCCACGCTAACTAATTCATTGCCTTGGCTGTCAAACAGACGAATGGCCGCGTCCAGACCACCTTGCGGAGCCACATCGACCGTGATCGTCCCGCCGACCAGCGTGTCAAAGCGATAGATATCGACATCGTCCTGTGCAGCTAAGCCTAAGTCCGTGGAGTCACCAATAACTCCGTTTTGGGAAAAATCAGGAGCCGTGTCTTGGGGTTCGTTGAACAACAATTTCCAGTTGTGCAGGACGCCCGTGTCGCCGCTGGCGGTGTCTTGAATTTCCAGACGCCAAGAGCCGCGTACATTGGTGCGATCAAAGGTCGACAGCGGCTCGAGCGGAACATAACGTCCGCTGAACGGTCCCACCCCTTCAGTAATGGACAGCGTGCCTTCATCGTCCAAGATGGTCGATACGAAGGGTTGGTAGTCACCACCCTTAAATTGCGCCACACCACCGCCGCCATCAGCACCCAGCGCGGATATACCGGCTGGCACAGCCAGTGTTCCCAGCAAGGCACCTGTATCTGGATTGATTTGCAATACATCGCCAGCGTCATTGCTGACCAGCAATACGCCGTCCACGAAGGCCAGACCGGTCAACGTTCCGCCTGGACTGGGCCAAGTGGCGGATAGAGAGCCATCCGCTCCCAGTTCGACGATCTGTCCCATGGCGTCGATGGCGAACAGAGTGCCGCGAGCGCCGCTGCCCACCAGACCGCTGGTGACAGCGACTGCGGGTGTTACCCGAGCAGTTTCGATTGCACGCATCGGATCCACGAAGATGAGGTCACCCGTGGTGGTGTCCAGCACAACAACTTCGCCGTTCAGATAGGCTAGGCCATTGGCCGTCACTCCATCCAGCGGGACTGTAGAGACCAATCCACCCGTGTCGGGATCCAGCAAGTGTACGTTGGTATCACCGGTGGCGATGAAGTACACCGTACCGCCGGCGTAGGCCAAGCCCGCGTCACTGCCCGCGGGGATCGGCAGCGGATAGCTATTCAGTGTAACTCCCGTTACCGAGTCCAGTTCCAGCAGTTCATCATTGGCTCCATCGATCGCAAACAAGCGACCTGGAGTGGGAGCCGTGCGGATGATGCGGGTACTGCGATTGTTGCCAACGAAGTCGGTTCGCGATCCGTCGACCCAGATCTGCAATACTTCCTCGCCTGGATTCTGAGAGCCGCCCGCTTTGATTCCTACTGAGGAGGTGTCTGACGAGTACGATCGCGTATAGACGCCTGAGTTCGTATCAAACCAGGCCACGGTAAACAGCCCGGAAGAATCTACCCCGACTGATGGAAAATTCTGGTCGCCGGCGAATTCGTCAATGCGAAAGTTGTCGCCAATCAGCGAACCATCTTCACCGAAACGCTGGGCTTGGATGCCAAGTCCCTGGTCGTTGTTGTTCCAGACGACGGTAAAGGAACCATTGCCCGCCGAGTCAAGTCGCATACCAAGCGAGGTGCCATAATCGCCAGAATCGGTATCGCTGATCAGGAACGCAGCTCCGATCGGATTGCCGGCTGCATCGAACTGCCGACCGCGGATACTCGCCATGAAGACGCTGAAATCTGAACTGATCCAAGCCACGGTGACGTTTCCAGCATCATCAATGCCAACATCAGGCCCTATCTGGTCGATGTCATCGTCCGTTGGATCCACTTCGAATGCGTCTGTGATAGGTTGACCCGCACTGTCGAAGATCCGAGCGTAAGCCTCTAGATTGGGGTTGCCTTCTGCCTGCTGACTCCAAGCAACTACAAACGTGCCATCGCGATTCATGTCAACAAGTGGATTGCTTCGATCAATGAAACCCTCGACAGGAGGCGGGGCGATGTCAAAATCGTCTCCCACCGGGATACCCATCGCGTCGAAGAGCCGGGCCTGAATACCAATCTCGTCTCCGTTTGACTCCAAATAGGTCCAAGCAACAACAAACTCTCCCGAGTCCGGATCCATCGCCACGCTTGGCGAAACTTGCAGGTTGGTGTCGACACTATTGACTTGGAACTCACCGCCCAGAGGATTGCCATTTGCGTCGAAGCGACGAGCAAAGATCTGCGAATCAATGGTTGATTCACCGTCAACAATGACTTCCAAGTCGCCGTTCCAAACGACGATGAAATTTCCAGCATCATCGATTGCGACGCTGGCCAATCCCTGAAAATTCTCGATGGTCTCGTTGACGTGGATTTCCCCAGTGAGGGCATTGCCGTTGCTGTCGAACAACTGTGCGTAGATGCCAGGTGAATTGTCTGCGTCACGACGCAAGTCTGACCAGACGACGACATAGTCGCCGGACTCATTGCGGGCAATGGACGGCTCGTCTTGTTCGCGCAATCCAAACTGACTGACTTGCTCTTCGCCGCCGATTGGTGTCTCGTCAGCCTCGAAACGTTGGTGTCGGATACCACCACTGAGACCCTCAGATTGCCAAGCGACGGTGAATTTGCCATCGGAATTAACGGCGATCGTGGGGGCAGCCTGGTCTCCGACCGTGATCGTATGCACCTGGAATTCATCGGCCAGAGGGAAGCCATCGGCACCGAGACGGCGAGCGTAAATCCCGCCTTCATCGCCATCTTGCAAGTTGCTTCGCCACGTGACTACGAAGTTACCTGCCGCATCGGTGCCTACGCGTGGTCGAGCTTGGGCATCCTCGGTAAAGCTGTTGATCTGGAACTCATCACGCAGTACGTCGCCGTTGGCAGCATATAGCTTTCCAAAGACGCCTTGTGCATCGCCATCTTGGTCAATGCTATTCCATACGATCAGGTAGCTGCCGTCGTCACGAATTGCCAAGTCGCCCGAGTTTTGATCGTTGAAGGTCTCGACGTTGACTTGGAACTCGGCATTCGCGCCCTTGACGACTTCCTCGACTGTAATCGAGGTCACACCTCCGGTGGTCGTGGCCAATTCGATTTCTGGCTGATCTTGTCTGCCAAGCGTACCATTGTACGAAACAATGAACTCATTAGCGCTGGTGCCACCATCGTCGATGGTGCTGATAACCGCCGCACCCTGGTTTAACTGATTGTCCAGGAATACCAGCGGCGGATGGTTGATGCCGCCATCCACTGGGCCTACAAAGTTAATCACGAACTGGAAAGGAATGTCATTGCCCTGACCATCCTGACGTGGAACCACGGTAATCTGATCTGCTGCCGTATTGGCTAACGCCCGCAGTGCATCTTGGATGTTGGTCGCAGTTTGCGCCGCGTCCGCAGCCTGATTGCCCTGGAAAACAATCGGCGCGGTAACCAGCCCACGGTGTGATAGACGGAAGGTGCCCGCGGCTGGAAGCGGAGCCGTGAAGGTCAATTCCTGGATCTCATTCGAAGCCCCAAAGCTGGTAATGCTCTCGACGCTAACTTCGGCATAGCCGGGCAGAGCTTGGATGGCGGCTTCGATGGCGGCCGCGGTGCGAGCCCCGCTGTTGGCGCCAAAGTAAGTGATAAAGGCCGTAGTTGGCGCGCCCTGGCCGCCCATTCGCAAGCGGAAGATGGAGCCCGCATTCGGCGGACCATCAATGGTCAGGCGCTGAACTTCGTCAAACTCTTCTTCAATGGAGACTCCGTTTGCATCAAAGCGTTTGGCGAAAACACCAAAACCGCTGCCATCCTGGTTATTGCTTTCCCAGATCACGATGGACTCGCCCGTACCGAGCATATCCATGCGGGCACGCCGCTGAACATCGGTGGTTTGATTGTTGACACGCAATACGCCGCTGTCACCGTGCACCACCGTCCGCGTATCCAAATGCGTAACACCACCGGCAACCAAACCGAGTGACAACGGGGGCTGGTTAATGCCGCCATCGGCGCCCAGGAAGCGAACTTCGAAATCTCGCCCTTGAGCCGAGCCAATCCTCAATTCGCTGATGCTGACCGTACCTTGATCCAGGTTGCTCTGAATCACCTCCAGCAGATCGACATCCAGATTGCCCAATACACCTTGGAACTCGATCTCAAAGTCCGTGTCGCTACCCGCAACCGCACGCACCAGCGCGTTACCAGCCCCGATGTTAGCCAACGCTTCCAGGGCTGCCTGAATATTGGCGGCGGTGCCTGCACCGGCCAGCTGAATCGGTCCAGTCGGGACACCTTGGAACGCAAGCTCAAAACTTCCACCGGAGGTGCCCATCGTGGTTTCAACGATGGAGATATTGCCCTGATCGAGATTATTTTGGGCCACGGTCAGCAAGGCCACGTCACTGCCGCCAAGCGTGCCTGTAAAGGTCACCGTGAATTCAATGTCGCTGGCTCCCACTTGGGCAACCACGATGTTGCCAGCCCCAATCGCAGCCAGACCTTCCAAAGCGATCTGAATGTTGGAAGCAGTGGTCGCTCCCGCCCCTGCGCCGGCGTAGGTAATGTCCGCAGTGGCGGTACCGCCGAAGTCTAATTGGAAGGTACCGCCCGTCGGATTGCCGGTGAAGGTAATTGTCTGCACTTCGTCTTCGACGATCGGTGATTCGGACAACTCAAGCAGCTGAATCTCATTCCGATTGGCCAGTGGTACCACTTGGAGTTGGTTGCCAGTATTCGGCAGTCCGCGCAACGCGTTTTGGATCGTATTGGCGTTCTGATTGGCATTGCTGCTGAACGCAATCACGCCAGTCTCGGCACCGTCGTGAATCAGGGTGTAGGAGCTACCGTTGTTGGGAGGGCCCAGGAAGCTGATCCGCTGAATCTCGTCCACGATTCCCAGCGGCTGCCCCAAGAAGTTGAAGCGACGTTGATAGACGCCATCTGTATCATCCGCGCCCTCGCCATGCCAGGCGACCGTAAAGTTGCCGGCATCATCGATGCCAAGCCAGGCATCCAGCTGCGCGCCGGACGTGATGCGGTTCACCAGGATTTCGTTGGTGACAGGTGTTCCGTTGGCCGCGAAGACGCGGGCAAAAATGCCATCCGCATCCCCCGGGCCGTTGCCATGCCAGGCAATCACGAAGCCACCGGTGGGAGTCATGGCCACTTTAGGAAATTGCTGGTCTCCCGCGGTTGTCTGATTCACCAAGAATTCGGGACCTTGTGCCACGCCATTGGCGTCGTAGCGTCGCGCGTAGATTCCGTTCCCCTGGCCGTCTTGGTTCGGACTGGTCCATGCAATGACGTAGTTGCCAGCTGCATCCGAGGCGATGACCGGCTGTGTCTGGCTGCCTACCGTGAATGTGCCCACCGGTTCCGCCGGGCCGGCCGGGATAACTTGAGGATCGGCCACGGTCTGGTAGTTGAATTGGATCGATCCATCTCGTTCGCTCAGAATGGCCTGGAAGTTCAAGGGTCCCACGCTCGAGGCATTGGGATTATCCAACTGGACGCCATTCCACTGGACGATCAGTCGTTGTTCGTTGCCGGTGCCCACCACCTCCCAGAATACGGCTTCGGCTGAGGCGCTGCCGGTCCGCAAGTCTTCCCAGAAGGCAGCGATGGTTGGCTCGTCGGGAGTCAGCAATAAGTCTGTGTTGTCACTGCTGTCATTCGGTGCTGTGAAGCTGATGAGACCATTGCTGCTGACAAACAGACTGTCGTACAGAATTCCGTAGAAATCAAACGCAAAGCCGTTCAGGTCGGCGGCTGTCAATTCCACTGCGCCGTCATCCAGTCCCACCACACGAGCGATTCGCGCCAGAAACGCATCGCTGCTGCCATTCGAGGTGAGAGTCTCAGTTGAGGTACCCACATCAAAGTCCGCCGTGCCGCGGAAGTCACCGGCCAGTAAGAGACTGTCCTGATCTTCGACGATGACGTCATTGGCCACATCGTCCAGGGGACCTCCAAAGGTATTGACGGTGATTCCACCCAACCCGATGGTCAACAGAAACGCATCGCTACCGCCGACAGATGTTCGGTCGGTGCCATCGCCAAAATCCACCGTGCCGCGGAAGGAGCCTGCAACGATTACATCTTCGGTTGCTCGGTCGACGCGTATGGCCTCTCCGACATCTGTGGCGGTGCCGCCAAACTGGTCGAAGAAAGGCGCTGTACCGTCGGCATTGGCGCCTCCCACTAGAATGTTGCCGTTAAGCGTTCCTGTCGCCACAACACGTCCGTCAGCATCCGAGTCGACTGCCGTGCCGCGGTCGGACAGCGGTGATCCAGTTGTTTGAACCCAACGGTAAGTGCCGCTACCGTTCATCTGCTGAATGAAAACGTCGGTGCTGCCTTGACTGGTGCGGTTAACAACGCCGCCACCCGGGTTGAAGTCCACCGTGTTGGAGTAGGACCCGGTCGTAGTAATGTTTCCCGCGTCGGTAACGTGAATCGCTTCACCGCGGTCGGCGCCCGTTCCGCCAATGCGACGGGCCCAGCTAAGGTTCCCTAGCGAACTCATTCGCATCACAAAGATGTCCGTCTGACCGGCGCTCGTCAATGGCGAATCACCGGCGTTTGGATCAAAATCGACGGTTCCCGAGAAGAAGCCCGTAATAGCGATGTCGTTACTGGCCAATACGTCGACACCACGTGCCTCATCAATGGCGTTGCCGCCAAAACCGCGAGCCCAAGTAGTGTTTCCGGCGTCGTCTAACTTCCACACGAAGGCATCCGTCGAGCCGTTGCTGGTTAGATTGGTCCCGCCGAAGTTGGCTGTCGCCGAGTAACTACCGGCTACGATGACGTTATCCAGACTGTCGATGACAATCGACGTGGCCACATCGCTGCTGGTACCGCCGGCCTGACGTGCCCATTGCAGTACTCCAGCGGAATCGTACTTGGCCACGAACACATCGTTGCCTCCGGCGCTGGTCAAATTTGTCGTCCCAGCACCCAGATCGAAGTCGACGGTTCCCTGGAACGAACCCGTCACATAGATATTGCCTAGGCTGTCCACCGCAAAGGCACGATGACTATCGTCGCCCGTGCCACCCAATTGCACCGCCAGGCCGGTGTCGGTGTACTGCTGCAGAATGCTTTGTGCATTCTCGTTGCCGGTAATGTCCTGGAACTCTGGATTGACTTGATAGGCCTGATAACCAAATTGATCGCGTTGTGAGGACGGGATTGCTTGGCTACCCAAGTTCACGTTCTTAACGACTTGTCCTTGAGGGCCCGAGCTGAGGAACACTGGTTGTGCTCCCAAGCGGGTTTGTAATACGACGTCATCGATGTACCAACCTTCTTGAATAACACTTCCATCCGAGGTGAACTCGAATTCGACGTGAATGCGTTTGCCTACGAACTGGCCGAGGTTGAAGAAGACTTCCTGCCAGCCTGAAGTGCTGTTGCTGGTGTTCAGCAGTACGGTTTCTTCACCGTCAGCGACTACCCGAATCTCGGCGAAATCAAAACCGGATTCGGTCGACAGGAAGTGATTTAGCACCAATTGGGGATTATCAATCGTCAGATCCGTCAGATCGATCTCGGGCGACCGCAATACGCCTTGGGCGTTGTTCACGTAGCTGCCGCCGCCGGTAGCCGTCTCATTTTGACCAAAGTAAAAGCTCCACTGCGGAGTATGCCCGTCGTCTTGCGCACGTCCTTCCGACAAATGCCACAGATTGTTATCGCCAAACGTGGTAAAGCCCGCATCATCACCGGTGTTGATGATTTCCAGTTGCCCGTCAGTCAGCTGATTATCCACCACGATCAGCGCTGGATGGTCGATGGGTGTCCCAACGGCGGTTACAGCGAATTCGATGGTGAACTCGGTTCCACTGGTCGGAGTAACGATCACGCTCACGCCGGGATCCAGGAGCTCTTCCAGTGCGTCTTGGATGTTGGCAGCGGTGGTGGCTGGATCATCGATGCCACCAAACTCGATCAGCCCGGTGGACCGATCGCCAAAGCCGAGTCGGAAATCACCTTCCGTCTCGGCATCGACGGTGTTGCCGACCAGCCGCAGAGTCTGAACGCTGCCTTGTGAAAAATCGGTTGAAAATACGGGCCTGGCAACGCTTCCGAAGGCCGTGGATTCCCAAAGCGCTTGCGGCTGCTCAACCAGCCAATAGGTTTGGTCGGTTGGCAGATTCAAAAACGAATAACGACCCTCCGCATCCGTTACGGTACTCAGCTCGCCGGGATCCAATTCTCCGTTGAGGTTGGTGTCGATAAAGATCGTCCAACCCGGCAGTCCTGGTTCGCCCTCATCACGAATACCGTCACCATTCAGGTCATCAAATTTCGAACCGTAGATCTGGCCGCCGCGAACTTGACTGCCCACGTCGCGGACCATCTCGATCCGTTGACCGCCGGGGCCTTGCAAGAAGACTCGCAGATCCGGTCCCCATTCATGGTCGATATTCAATTCGACATTGAGATCGTCGATGAAGAACGATTCGATAACTGAAATCGCGGAAATGACGGATCCATTATCCGGAATGGCAGTTGGTACCACATTGCCATCTTGGTCCAATCTTTCGGGACTCTCGTAGGTGGCTGCCGTGGCTTGCTGATTGATTGTGCCCAAGTCCACCGCGTCCGAGGCGATGTCATTGGCTTCATCGCTAGCACCAATTTGCAGCTCGTAGGTGGCCGTCGAAAGATCCGCGGCAAAGGTCAGCGTGACCATGTTGGCCGTTGCATCAAAGTCGACGGCAGTGGGTACCTGAATCGCGCTACTTTGTGTGTCGATCAAGCGGTAGAAGCTGGGGTTGCTAACGGTAGTCGGATCGAGTGTATCGTCATTGAAGTAGACTTCGATCTGATCCTTGGCTTGCCTGAGTTCTCCCGTGCCAGGATCGCGAGTTACCGGCTGGGGCACAACCGAAACGATCTGCGCGCCCAGTTGCAGCTCGAAGCCCAGCGCGAAATTCTGGCCATTATCGACACCGTCATCCGTGCTGTCCCCAAAGGCATCTCCGTTGGCATTGCGAAGCGCATTAGCCCCCGTGCCCTGGATCGAGATGCGGTACGAGTCGTCGGGCAGCGTGGTTTGGAATCGCATGATCACGGTGTAAGACGTCTGCCCGAGATCCAGAAAACCAGGATTGATCTCGACATCGTTGCCGTTATTGAAGATCCCGTCGCTGCCACTGCGAATCAGCTTGATCGCGGATAGGGTAGCGGGATCCAGATCATCGCCTTCCTCAAAACGGAACGTCAGCTCGTTAGGCGCAGTTTGAAAGATGCTGCCTTCCTGAACCAACAATCCATTGTTGTGGTCGATGCCAAGCAGTTGCGGGCCGACTGCCAGAAGGCGTCGTTCTTCCAGCAACTCATTGCGAAGTCGGCGTCGCTTTTCGCTAACCGAAAGTCGACTATTGGCTTCAACGCTGCTGCGATTACGTCTGAGGATCATGAATGAATTTCCTATCGATCACCCTGCGGGGACTTGGAATTTGCAGTCAGTAAATCTTGGAGCTCCCGCCAGCGGGAGCGTTAAAAGTCCTTACTCTCCCTGTGGGAGAGTCGCGAGTCGTGCGAGCGGAGAGGGGCTTCCTCCAAGCACACGACTCATAAAAATTACGCGAACGAGGAAGAAGACCCTCCCCGGTCGTGCCGGCGCGCCGGGATCCCGCCCACCCGCCCCCGGGAGGGTAAAAAAAGTT
>JANSWS010000570.1 GCA_024743355.1 bacterium | reverse complement strand
GGCTGGGACTTCAACCGTTCAACAAGATGGATCGACCATTTCTCGCTGGGTTTGGATTGGAGAATGAATCACAAGCGATTATGTTGGCTATCTCTGACACTGCTCTCAATTGCCGGTTGTGCCAGTGACGGTCCGGGACGCTGGATCAAGTCCAATGCTGCTAAAGATTTGACTCCGAAAGACGTGCCGCAGATTACGGTAGCCAATCCGACCGCTGAAGCACCGGTGACTGCGGGCATGAGTTGCGCTCGTAACCCTGGGAAAGACAATGAATTTGATTTATTCATTCGCCTCCGAATAGCAGAGGGCTATTACCTGCATGCCCCCGACGAGAAACATCCGGACATGATACCCGTTTCGGCTTCGCTCGATTTTGGGAACTTGGCTGAGGCCACTTCGGAATTAGTTTTCCCGACCGGAAGTATTGACGAGAGCGGGTACGCAGTCTACCGCGACGAGATCGTCCTGCGTGCGCGGTTTCGTCCAAGTGACTCCGCGGCTGAAATTCCGATAAAGGCAACCATCAACTACCAGGTTTGCTCTGCTACTTCTTGCCTGCCGCCCAGCGTAATCGTGCTCAGCCAACAAGTTGCTGCCCGCTGAAGACGACCTGTTCCCATTTCATTTTTGATACTGGCGTGGCTCTCGAAAAGCGGCGATAATGGGATAGCATTCCCCAATATTTCACGGACGGCTACCGTTCGTTCCGCCAGCCCCGCCGTTCCCATGATTTCTTCATTCGCTCCCATCAAAGCTCTGCATTCGACAGCCCGCCGCATCACTTGGTTGGCGATGGTCTTTTGTTTAACTTTGCCGACGCTCCGCATTGCGTCTGCCGAGGAGACAAAACTGCTGAAAGCGGTTCTCTCGAAACATTGCTTGGATTGTCACTCTGGCGCATCTCCAGAGTCCGGCTTGGACCTGCACGCGCTGAGCGAGGTTCCCTTGACGGACAATCTGGACATGTGGATTCAAGTTCACGATCGCGTGTTGGCGGGTGAAATGCCTCCGGCCGATTACGCCATCATCGATAGCGGCATTCGCAAGCAATTTTCGCGGCATTTGAGCGACACCATTATCCAGCATCAACAACGTGAGCAAAGCGAGCAGGGCAGGGTGCGAGGCAGGCGACTTACGCGTTTGCAATTGGAACGCACACTACACGATCTGCTGGGGATCGATATCCCCTTGGCTGCCGAGATGCCCGCAGATCCCGTCAGTCACGGCTTTACGACGGTGGCCGACGGACAACCTATGTCCCACTTTCAATTGCTGACTCATGTCAACGTCGTAGACATGGCGTTAGACGAAGCGGTGCGTCGTATCGCTGAAGATGCTCAACATCCGGTAATGGAGCTTTCCGCAAGACAACTGGCACGCGAGAATCCCAATCGACGCACACGCGAGCCTGAGATGCTGGATGGAGACGCCGTCGTTTGGTCGGGCGGCGTCACCTTTTACGGGCGATTGCCGGCCACCACCGCTAGCCAAGATGGCTGGTACCGATTTACCGCCAAGGTCTCGGCTTTGAATTGCCCCGATGATCACGGAGTTTGGTGTTCCGTGCGAACCGGCAAATGCGTCTCCAGTGCCCCGTTGCTACCTTTTGTCACCGCTTTTGAAGCCATCCAAACTCCGAAGCAGATCGAGTTCGAGGCCTGGCTTCCTCGTGACCACATGCTCGAAATCCGTCCCGCAGACGCGACCATCAAGAAAGCCAGATTTCAGGGAGGCCAGGTGGGGACCGGTGAAGGCGCTCCACAAAATGTCCCCGGCCTGGCAATTCACCAGATGACCATGCAGCGGATTCATCGCAACTCCGATGAGCCCGTAAAGAAGAAACTCTTCGGCGACCTTGTCCTGGAACTCGAATCGGACAAATGCTCTCTTCGAGTCGAAGATCCTGTATTGGCAGCGGAGCAATGCATCCGCAGATTTGCTCGTCGGGCCTTTCGTCAGCCCGTATCCGAACAAACGGTCAAGCCCTACGTTGCGTATTGTCTTGATTTGTTGGAGTCAGGCACTCCCTTGCTGGATAGTCTAGTAGCCGGCTATCGAGCCATACTTTGTTCGCCCAGGTTCTTGTATTTCACCGAAGAACCGGGCCGCTTAGATGATCATGCCTTGGCATCGCGATTGAGTTACATGCTATGGAATCGTCCCCCGGACGCCGAACTTATGGAATGCGCTAATGCGGGACTCCTGCAAGATTCTTCAGTAATCGAAGCACAGGTCGAGCGCATGTTGCGGCATGCCCACGGTAAAGACTTTGTGCGTGATTTTGCGGATGAGTGGCTAACGCTCAATCAGATCAACTTCACCTCGCCCGATTCCAAGCTTTATCCGGAATTTGATCTGATCGTACAACACTCGATGCTGCTGGAAACGCAGACGTTCCTGCAAGTCATGCTGGACGAGAATCTGGGTGCCGACCATCTTATCGATGCGCCTTTCACCTTTCTCAACAATCGGCTGGCTCGACATTATGGGGTCGATGGGGTCGTTGGGGATGAGCTCAGTAGAACTATGCTTGAGCCTGGACACCACCGTGGAGGACTGCTTACCCAAGGCGCGATACTGAAAGTTACCGCCAACGGCACCACCACTTCTCCGGTCATTCGCGGACTGTGGGTGGTCGACCGGTTGCTCGGTGTCGATATTCCTCCGCCACCCAAAAACGTTCCGGCAATTGAACCGGATATCCGAGGGGCGAAGACGATTCGCGAGATGCTCGACAAACATCGCTCGGACCCATCCTGTGCCAGTTGCCATATTAAGATGGATCCAGCCGGATTTGCGTTGGAGAACTTCGACGCGGCCGGTCAGTACCGTGAACACTACGTGCGCTTGGAAAATCGCAAACGCTCGCAAGGAGCATTGATCGATCCCAGCTACGAGATCGCTGATGGCAAGTCCTTCAGCAGCCTAAGCGAGTTTCAGGAATTGATTCTGCAAGAGCCCGAACAAATAGCCGCCAATTTTGTACGGCAACTGCTTACCTACGGTACCGGTGCACCGATGGCTTTCGCCGACCGCGGCGAAGTACAATCCATTGTTGACGAAGCCGAGGCCCATAATTTCGGCCTCAGGTCATTGGTCAAGGCAGTGGCTACCAGTGAATTGTTCCGCACCAAGTAGGGTCACCGTCAACTTATGCATAAGGACTTTAAAATGAAGCCAGGCTTGCAATTCAATTTCAAGCGCCAGCTCAATCGACGCACCTTGTTACGCGGGGCAGGCGTCGGAGTCAGCTTGCCTTGGTTGACCGCGATGGAGCCTGCTTTCTCCAGTCCAGCCGAGTCGGAGGCCCCTAAGCGATTTGTCGCCATGACACTAGGACTGGGATTGCTGGCTGAAAATCTCTACCCCACTCAAGCTGGAAGCAATTACGAACCCAGCTTGTACACGGAGGAGCTGGAAGATCTGAGAGACCAATTCACCTTGATTTCCGGGTCGTCTCACCCAGGTGTCACCGGCGGTCACCGAGCCGAGGCCAGTCTGCTTTCTGCCAATCCGGGCAGTGGTGATGGTAGTAATCGAAACACTATTTCACTCGATCAATATCTGGCCAAGCACCTGGGCAACCACACGCGATTCCCCTCGTTGGTGCTCAGCAGCAGTGGGTCTAACAGCCCGTCTTACACGGAAAACGGCGCGATGATTCCGGCTGAGGACTCGCCGGCTCGACTATTCACGCGTCTCTTTGTAGATGACAGCCCAAGCGAGCGAGCACTACAAGCACAGCGACTCAAGCAGGGACGCAGCATTATGGATTTGGTTGGCGATG
>JANSWS010000511.1 GCA_024743355.1 bacterium | reverse complement strand
CTGGTGCGTGCCACGGGTCGGCTCAACATGGCTGGACAGACAGTGGCCAATTTCGAGATCGACTACGAAACTTGGCGCGGCAGTAGGATTCTGGAAGTCGCCATTCGACTGCGCGACCTGAAGCCGCTAGCGGATGCGAACCCCTGGCGTTCGGCCTTGGTGATTCGCGTAGCTTGGGCTACCGAATCCGCTATCTTGAGGACCTACAATGGCGGCCGACGTCACTCATGGTCCAGTGGGCAGACGGTTGCCCCAGCGCTGATCGAAATTGACGAGGCCGAGTACAAGACCCAATATCTGACTGGCGGCTTGGCTTTTCATCGACGAACGGAAGAACGTTTTCTGGAAACGATCCTGGCTGTCGACGCACAAGACGTCGAGCAACGCGTTGGCTTCGCCGTGGACCTGCCACAACCCTTGCACACGGCTTATGACTTTCTCGACCGTCGCTACTCAACCTCGATTCACCGAGCTAAGCCACCCCAAGCTTCTCGGGGATGGCTGATCAGCGCAGATGTCAAGAATGTATTGGTCGATCTAGAGCGGCCGCTGGTTGATGGACAGGGACGCACCGTGGGAGTGCGACTGTTCTTGACTGAAACCGCCGGCAAATCTACCAACACCCGCATCCGCATGCCGCACAATATCGCAGCCGCCCGACGGGTTGATTTCCACGGCAACAACATCGGAAAGCTGACAACCAAAGAGGATGCGTTTACCATCGTGTTGCGCGCCTCCGAGCAGTGCCAGGTCGATCTGCTTTGGGCATAAACTATTAGCGTCTAGCACCCGGGATCTAACACCGGGGATGTAGAGCGGGCAATGCGGTTACGCAGGGCAGGATCCATCAATCCAACGTCATTCCACGGCTGCAAGCGATTTTGCAACTCCGCAATCAACCGCTGGCGATTGGTACCCCGCTCAGAGCTGTCCAGCAATTTCCCTAGAGCCTGAAACAGCCAATCGCCGACTGCTTGCAGATCACCGTTCTCAGTTTGCAAAAACCCCTGTTGCATCTGGCCGGTTCTTGCCAGTTCGCGTTCGCAGTGAATGGCTGCAACAAAATATAGGCTGCAGGTAGCCGCAAACAATTCAAAGCTGTCCTGCAACGCCCGATAACAGCAAGCCACAATCCGATCAATCCATCGTATCTCGGCCAGGATCGTATCCGAATATGCTTGCATGGCCGTGTCATCGGCGTCCATCAATATCAAGCGGGCTGCTCGCCGCACACCACTGATCGCGTGGCCAATTCCAGTGCTATGCAGCGGATCCACTAGCCCCGCGGCCGCTGGAAGCAGCAGCCAATGCGGCCCCGCCGCCAAATCGCGAATGCGGCTGATCCGCGGAATCCACCCCAGCTTCGGCACGCCACCCTGGCGAGGATCGATAAGCTCCGCATCCCGCAGTAAATCACCCAGCATGGGATAGCGATCTTGCAGCCTGAGCCAGGCTTTCCATTGCGATGTCGAATCCGAGCATGCCGAGGAGAGATTCCAATCCGAACTCGGCAATACGTTGGGACGCACCCACCCCACGGACGTCGTCCCGTCATCGAACCGCAGCATCCAAACCCACCCTTGGTCCAACATATGGTGCTGTGCGGCATCATCGGCTGAGAATGGTTGTTGGTAGCTCTGCCCGTTCCTGTCAGCTTGCGACTCAAACCAATCCACGACCTTGCCCACCCCGCGAAAATGTCCGAACAGAGCTGATGTATTCACACTTAGCTCGTGCCGATCGCTGCCAATGCCCAACTCCCTGGCCAACGGAGAAGCCCCGCCTGCGGAATCGACCAGCCATTTGCAGTGAATCTCTGTCGGACCTTGCGACGTGAGCGACCTACTTTCCGATCTACCGTCGCTGCATTCTGGCTGCTCTAAGGTCAACTTCCATCCGGTCGACTGATTGCCTCGAATCGACTGAATGCTCGCCGGCGCAAGCAGTTTCGCGCCTGCTCGCTGGGATTGCGCGGCGAACCATGCATCGACGTCGCTCCGCATCCACTGCGTATCGCTGACTTCATCGGATGCGCTGGCGGCCACCAGTAGGCTCCGCTCATGCACATCCGACTCGACAAAAACCTGCCCCGGCGAATGCGAAAAATAGCTAAAACCTCGCTTCTTGCCACAGCGAAGCTGAGGCAATTGCCGCCGCCATGGCCCCCAACGGCTGATCTGCTTCAACTCGGGAATCTGACGCTCGTCCGCAATCAATTCCAACAGCAGATTTGCGACGGGGGTGGATGATTCTCCAATCGCGAAACGTGGATGCTGCTGGCGATCGATCAGCATCACCTGTTGACCTGACTTGGCCAAGATCCAGGCCAGCAGCGATCCGGCGAAGCCAGAACCGATGATCGTCGTATCGCAAGTGATTCGCAACGGCAACCCTCTTCTCGAGTTAAAGCAAACCAATAAGTCGCAGTGAGGCTACCGCGGTAAACAGCAGCAGCAAACTATCAAACCACTTCTGCGGAATACGATGCACCATCCATCTGCCGAGCAGCATTCCCAATAGGATTCCGGGAGCCAATGCAAAGTCAATGGCCAACGTTCTGGTTGTTATCAGCCCCAGCGAAAAGCTGAAGGGCAGTTTAAAGACGTTCACAATCAGGAAAAACCAAGCGCTGGTTCCAACCAACTCGAGCTTTGGCAGTGAAACTGCGAGCAGATACAAGGCCACAACCGGGCCCGCGGCATTTGCCATCATCGTCGTCATTCCCGCCAGCAATCCCAAGCCCCAAGCAAACCACCACATATGTGGGACGTGGTCAAACAGCTTGGGCCTCCAGGTTCTCAAGATCTGGATGCAGGTAAGGGCCAGGATAATGCACCCCACGGTCGGTCGGAAAACAGCTTCGGGCATGTAGTCCATGAGACCGGTTCCGATCAAGACACCGATCATCGTCGGCGGCAGAAGTCGCGAAACCTGTTTCCACTGAACCTGTTTGCCAAAAAAGGCGATCGCGAAGATGTCGCCGATAACCAACATCGGCAGCAAAGCGCCCGTCGAGTCCTTGGCTCCAAATACAAATGCGAAGACCAGTACGTGCAACATACTGACCCCAGCAAAGCCGCTTTTGGACACGCCTATCCCGGCCGCTCCCAGCAGCAGCAACAGGCATTCGCTCAATTCAAGTCCCAAAAACATCAATGGTTTCTGTAAGAAGGCGTGCACTGCCGCTCAGAGCGCGGAAACTTGAATAGCGTGAATGGTAACGTCCGAATTGTGGGGCACGATCAGCAAAGCTCCGGACTGCAGATCGGCGGAAGCATCTTCGGCTTGAGTCACAAACCAGGACTCCGGTTCCTTTTCGCTGGCTAGCCAGTGTTTAAAACGATAGCGCGACTCGCCGTTTTCCAAGGTTTGCACTTGTGCCCGCATGTACATCGGCTCTCCGAATGGAACTTCGGAATCCTCCTCCGCATAAACCGGGCGGCTATTGGTCTCGGCGCCGGGCAATGCTCGCCAGCGGCATTCGCTGGCCGGTCGCCGCAACAACAATTCTCCCTGACATCCCATGGGAAACCACTTACGACTTGGCTGCAAGCCATCCGCGGTGTGCCCAGGCCAGCGTAGCGCAAGCCCGCAGTGCGATACTCCGTAGGTTGGAGGACCTTTTTGCGAAGGGGTAAAGCCATGAATGGTCAGCAGCACCCGCGCATCGAAGTCGGCCCAGTCCTTTCCCACACCGACAACACGATCGTACCATGACTCCATAGTTCGCAATCCGTCAGTCTGCAGGGCCCACTTCCCATCGATGATCTGCGCTGCCTCATGCACCGCCGCCATTCCCTCACGCTGAATACCTTCATCACGAAAATCAATTGCGTAGGGTAATTTCCAGAACACCGGATCAGGGTGCACAACAAATCGGATCGACTTGGAAGTCCGCTCACCCGACTTGGTCGCAACCGCAACTTCCAAATCATGCTCTCCAGGCTCCACAGCGGCAGTTGACAACTCGACATTGAAATCTCCGGAACGGGCTAGTCGATGCAGATCGGATCCCAGTGATAATTCGGACCAATCGCCTCCATCCACACGATAGCGAGCCTGCTGGACCGTACCCGCCGGACTGATATTCCCCAGGATGTTGATCCACCGCTGAGTCACGCCCAACTTCCCGAAACTTTGCTGTTCGTACCAAAAGTCAATGTCAGGAACTGGCTCAACTTCGTTTGCCAGCGAAAGTAGCTCATCGGCTGCGGTTTGCATGAGATCTGTTGACAGAGGTTGCTCCACGAAACCGAACGCGAACTCCGCACCCTTACCTTTTATGAGCGGCATGTCATTTGGGCCACAACCGAAGCTAACCTGCCACATCCAGCCGCCAGCTTTTTCAACATCTTCTACAGCCTGGCTCGTCTTCCGATATGCGAGCTGGTCGACGACTTGATCGGACTGCAGTTGGTGAATAGCCAGCGTGCGTTTGAGTTCACGATCAGCGAAGAACACTGTCTGCCATTTGTCGTGGATGGGAACATCAGCTGCTTGTAAGTCAGAACGGATGCCGATCCCTGGAGTTCCCCACATCTTTTCTCCGCCGTTGTAACTGCCGGCGATGGCTCCCGCATACAGAAAGCACCAGGCAACATCGGCTTCCACTTTCAGCATGCGAAATTGAACGCTGGTCTCCCCGAAGCTCCATTCCCACGCCAAGCTTCCCGAAAGCGTCTCCGTCCTGATAACATCCCCTTGCACCTGAAACGAACGACAAAGGTCCAAGCCAGGAAACCCCGCGCCTCTATCTGCACCGACCAGAATGGCACAGTGCAACCCAGGGCCACCCTTTAGCTTGGCTAAGGACAAATCCTGTGCCATCTCCTTCTGGAATCCGATCCAGTCGCGGCCGTCACGATCAATGCAGCGTGAAAAGCCACCGCCAGCTTTGTCGTACAGGTAAACAGCCT
>JANSWS010000083.1 GCA_024743355.1 bacterium | reverse complement strand
CAGCAGCAAATCAGTCTGACGCGCCAGAAAGGCGGGAATCTGCAGCAATTGACAGGCTGCGGCAGCGGGTTCCGCTTGCTCTGGCAAGTGGATATCCGTGGTGGTTGGAATTCCGAGCTCCGCGTGAACTTCGCCGAGGATTTCCAGGCCCAATTCCATCCCCAACCCGCGAAAAGCGTTGCCACTCGTGCGATTGGCTTTGTCGAAGGATGCTTTGAATATCAGTGGCAGTCCCAGCTGATCGGCGATGCCTTTCAGTTGCTCCGCGATTTTCAGGGTGAGCTCACGAGTTTCGATCACACAGGGGCCGGCAATGACGGCGAGTGGTTTTTCGCCGGGTGAACCGCCACCAATCTGCAGGTTACCAACTTGAACGGATGGAATCGAATTCATGAGAGGAGCAACTTTTGATGATGGAATAGGCCTGGCCGGGCTAGGGCACCACCAAAGCCACCCGCCTAGGTAGGACTTTGATGTGCACCGGTAACGTGCCACCTGGATCGCCGTCCACCTGAAAGGGCAGATTTACATCCGGGCTTCCCTGTCTGGTAAGCGGAGGACTAATGGTTATCGAATCGCACAACCGATGTGTAAATGTTGGCAAAGTCTGATGAGATCGCAAGAAGAGTCTAGCCAGATAATGCATTCCCGCGGGCAGACCGCCGCGTTGGAAAATGCACAAATCCAATTTTCCATCTTCCGGGTTTGCCTGAGGGCAAAAGTCCAGGTGTGCCGCATAACGCGGCACATTAAAGACGAAAATCCAAGCAGCAAATTCGTTGCTCGCAGGATCGTCAACGTGCGACTCTCCGCGGTGAGAGCTTGGTGTGTTACCCTGCGGAGTCGAGGTGGCCGATGATGTTCCAGGTACGGCATGGACGCGGTAGGGAATCGGGGGGAATCGGTATTTGCGGAGTGCCCGCCAAATGGGGAAAGCATAAGACCAACGGCTGATGTGGCCCTTGCGGACGGCGTGCATTTCTCGAACGACCTCGGCATCAAAACCGCAGCTGGCCATGATCAGAAAGATCTGCTCATTAGCCATGCCAGCGTCGATTCGGACCACCCGATTCTGAAGCAATACCTGGCAAGTATGCCCAATCTCCGCCCGCAGACCAAAATGCTTGGCAAGCAGATTCTCTGTGCCGACAGGAAACAAAAGGATTGGAATCCGCGGATCCAAGAGATTCGCTAAGGCATCTGCTGTACCGTCGCCACCAATCGCTACTACCGCCTTCAGTTCATCGCGATCCAGTAGAGAGTGCGCTAGTTGCCTGACGGAACTCAAATTGTCCAGCAAATGACATTCAAAACCCAACTCGGTCAGCCGGCTTTGCAGCCCTTGCACCAAGGGCAGAGATGCATCGGCTCCGGATTTTGGATTGAATGCCAATATCAAGTGCATCGGCGGCTACTTGCTCATAATTCCTGAGCTCCAGTTCCTACGACGACACGATCATGGGTGCTCAAAAGGCTGGCTTTGCGAACCTGCGCTCAGGCCTCCTGAGTCCTAAATGAAGGGCCGAATGAGGAATTCAGATCTGTGTGCTTAACCAGCAGGTTGCTTAACCGGCACGTTGGCGAACAAGACGGCCGTGCAGGAGGCGGCGACGAAATTGGATGAGTACCCACAAGCCGATGGCCAATGTCGCCCAGACAATGGCGTGGGAGGGTTGAACTACAGTGTGCAGCGGCGAATCGGACGATATCACCTCCACAGCATGGTTGGGATGGGCAATCGCCAGATTGGACGTGGCGATCATGACGACGAACAAGGCAAGCATGCGTGCCCGACCTATACCCGAAATTGTCATGCCAAGTATCGAACTACACACCCATGCAAACTTTGAATCGGTCATCAGTCCCTGCTTTCCTGTGGGCCAACGGGCACACCATCTGATTATTGATACAGACAGATCTTGATTTTGCGCAAGCTGCAGCCTGCGGCAGGCCATCACGCGTCTGAATCCACGGCCTTCGCGAGTTGCGAATTAACGACGTCGATCGGGATCGGAATTCCCTTCAGGATACCTTCCACTGCGATCGAATTCCGCACAAAACCCTGAAATCGAGTCACTACGATTCTGCCGCGACGGAGTTTCGTCATGCCGCAGACTAAAACCAAACGGTCACCCGGAATCACGGGATCTCGGAAACGCACTTCTTCCAGTCCCCCAAATCCCACCATGGCCGCGCCTAGCAAATCGTGCTTCTGCGAAAAATAGCTGCATAGCTGAGCCGCAGCCTCCAACATCACAACGCCAGGCATTAGTGGCATGTTGGGCATGTGGCCGCGCACCCAGAACTCGTCGTGGGTCACGTCCTTGTAGCCGGCGCACACGTGGTTCTCCAGGTCCTCATAAATAATCGCAGTCAGCTGCTCCATTTCGAAGCGCTGAGGATTATTCCTACGGATTTCCTCTTGATCCGCGATTACGTTAGAGAAATCGAGTGTCGCGGGATCGAGAATCAAGTCACGGGCTGACAAGGTCTACCAGACTCCATACGAGCACGAAATCAGGGGGATTCGGAGCAAACGGAATTTAGGCAAGCTCTCCAATTTGCTCCGAGACATCAAGCTTCAGTCGACAGTACGGCTTAGGTCCGCACCTTTTTACGTTTGGCTTTGCGGGCCTTGGCGTTAGCCGGGCGCGCCCCGTGATTGGCTTTTTTCAACTTTCTATGTGGCTTAGTCATCTTTAATCTTCCATCGAGCAAAATGCGTCCAAGAAACGGCCGTTTGATAGTATCAGCAATCGCGACTTAGGAAAAGTCACAATGCAGGAGCCGGAGGGGGCGTATTCGACGCAATCTCTTCAACACCCATACCCTCGGAAATGGTCCTTGTCCGCGAAATTGGGGGTTGCTGATAACGTGGAAATCCCACCGAATCGACCCCATTAAGGTCGTGGTATCTGCCAAAGCTGTTGCTTTCGCGTAAAATGTAAGAGTCAAAGTAATTTCCAATTCGCTATTCCCAGAGCAGCAAGGTCGCTTGTAGCAGAGACGCTCTGGGAAGTGCGTTGACATTGCCCGGTCGTCAGTTGAGTATTGCGGCGACTATTTTTTGGTGTCGCCCAAACGTTCCGCACACTTTTCCGCTGGGCGGATGACTTCTCAGTGAGTCGTATGGAAAACCAGGATTCTTCCAATCCGCTGCCCGAGACTCGGGCAACTTCAGACAAAAACGCTACGTCGGGGCGGAGGGATCAAGAAACATTAAAGCCACTACCTTCTTCGGGGGAAAGCTTGGCAGCCGCAAGTGCTGGCAAGCCAGCGGCTGATGCCCCAGAATTCGCCAAGTCCAAAGCCGGCTCCAAACGGGACACCACGGGACAAGGCAAGATCATCCAGTCTGATGCCGGCATGGTGCAGGCAATTCCCGTCGCCGCCGAGCCTAAGGCGACTGTAGAGCCGATGATTCCCAAAGCTGTTGTGGTTGCCGAACCTACACCGTCTTTGAATTCTTCGACGGTGCAACTGCCTGGGGACTCTGAGTTAGCCGAGGGACAGCAGACGCCGGTCGATGAGGTCGATGTCCACACGCTTGGCAAGCGGCGAGCCTTATGGACCGCCGTACCGAGTTGGTTGTTCAGTCTGCTGGTTCACTTGGCGCTGATTCTGATTCTGGCGGCTGTCACTCTGGAGCCGGTGCGGTCGGTGATGAGTGTGCTTCAGGCATCGACGTCCACGGCGGAAACGGCGATCGAACAGTTCGATCTTCAGGGGCCATCGCTCGATGCCTCGAGTGACTCGGATCCGTTGCTGGCTGAAGCGCCGACGGTCGACGAAGCGGTGACCTTGCCCGAAGTCACATCTTCCGTGATTTCCGCGGTCGATTCTTCGTCACTCGAGTCGCTGGACGTCAACGCGATTACCGAGAGCATCCTTCCATCGTCGCTCCTATCAAGCAGCGCACTGGCTCAAATGTCGACCGCGTTGAGCAGCAGGTCCGCCGCTGCCCGCGGCGAGATGCTGGAACGTTTTGGGGGCACGGCTGCCAGCGAGAAAGCTGTCGCCCTGGGGCTTAAGTGGATTGCCGCCCATCAAGCTAAAGACGGCGGCTGGAACTTCATGCACGTCGGCATCTGCCGAAATCCATCGTGTACGAATCCTGGGGATATGGACTTGGCCCGCAATGGTGCCACAGCCATGGCAATTTTGCCGTTTCTAGGTGCTGGCCAGACGCATGTCGAAGGGGAGTATCGGCAAACTGTCTATCGCGGTCTGGAATTCCTGATCAACCGCATGCAGGTCAGTGCTTCACCTACGCTTCCCGTGGGGTCTTGGCACGAGCCAGGAGGCAGAATGTACTCGCATGCTCTGGCCGCCATTACGGTGTGCGAGGCGTACGCCATGACCAAAGATCCCGACTTGTTGCAGCCCGCGCAACTATCGCTCAACTATCTCATTCAAGCGCAAAATCAGAGAGATGGAGGCTGGCGGTACAATCCAGGCGATCGGGGAGATACTTCCGTAGTGGGTTGGTGCCTGATGGCACTGAAGAGCGGCAAGATGGGGAATTTGATCGTTCCACCAAGGACCTTTCAAGGTGCCGATCAATTTCTCGACTTTGTCAGTACCAACAATGGAGCCTACTACGGTTACAACAAACCCACGTCGAATTTAGACGGGCGGCAGGCCACGATTGCGGTGGGCCTGCTGTGTCGCATGTATCTGGGCTATCCCAAAGAGCATCCTGGTTTGCAGGAGGGAATCGAGTATCTGAGCAATCAAGGTCCGAAGCTTAATGACCTGTACTACAGCTATTATGCCACTCAGGTGATGCGGCACCATGGCGGCGAAGTTTGGGAAACTTGGAATCGTAAGATGCGGGACCAGTTGGTGCAGGCACAAGTGAGCGACGGGCATGCCGCCGGTAGCTGGTATCAGTCTGGGGGACACGCAAAATCCGGCGGCAGGCTGTACAACACTTCGTTGGCGACCATGATTCTGGAAGTCTATTACCGGCATATGCCGCTATACAGCGAACGTTCCTCCGCCGACGACTTTGAACTATAAGTCCGCAACGCGGGATGCCAGTGGATTGACTTCGCTGGATCCGTCTAGTCAAAGTCGATGGTTGAAAGTAGGTTCGTTGCTCACGCTTCCTCCGGTTTCGAGTAGGAGTCGACCCCATGCGCAGCCCAGTGGTAATCGCTCAGGATGCCAAATGAGCGCATAGAAAACCCGCAGAGGTGTGCTCTCTGCGGGTGATAGGTGTGGTTGGACGTGATGGAGCTTACTCTTTTTCGACGATCTCAAAGCCCGCCTTCTTGAACGCTTCGTCTCCAAACAACGCGACTACTTGTTTATCGCCCTCCATGCCTTCAGCCTTGCCTTGGCAGTTCTCGCAGCAAAAAGCGATCTTTGCTCCTGCCACCTTGATGGCAGTTTCCTCGTTCAGGTCACCACCCGAAAAAGGACACTTCGCTTGCTTCACCTGTTTGGTTGCCACAAGTTGATGATTGCCCTTGGCAGCGACGGTCTCGTCGGTTTTGACCTTCTTCTCAAATCCCTTCGGGCAATTGTCGCAGCAGAAGTAGACCTTGCCGCCCTTGTAATCCAAAGCGTGGTCAGCCTTGGCGGCCGCCTTGGGATTCATGATACATTTGACGTCTGTCAAATCGATTTCGCTAGCGGCAAACGCGGTCAATGCCAAACCTAGTACACATCCAACGCCCACGAGCAACTTACGCAATTGCATGATTCAAACCCCTTGAAGTAGAAAAACCAAATTCTGAAACAATCCCCACGGCGGCTCCCAAAACTTAACGCTGCGAGTTGAAAACAAGCAGGCCAGGACTGCCGTCAGGATATTCTTGCCGCAAAGTCAAGGCAATGGTTGCGATCGACCCAGTGCGGATATTCAGAAACCCAGCGTTTAGTCTAATGGATCTTGACGCCGGCTACTGTACGCTAGGCCACAATTCGCCCAGTTTGCGAAAGTAGTGACTGGCGGGAAACTACACGCTTGCAAAGTTATATTGGGTGGGTTCCATCTCCCACGTGGGGATTTCCCGCGGTTTTCCAGTCGCAGCAGCCCGGAATAGGCTTTCCACATGAAATCGATATTGCACTTAACGCTGGCTCTAGGACTATCGCTGATTCCGGCGCTGACGGTTTGGGGAGCCCCAGCAGATGACGACCAGCCCGCTCGTCCGCTGAATCTGATCATCATCCAAACGGATGAACATAATTTCCGAACATTGGGCTGTTATCGGGAGCATTTGCCACCGGAAGTTGCGCGAATCTGGGGTGAGCAGGCGATCGTCGAGACGCCCAGCATCGATTCGATTGCCGCCAGCGGAGCCGTCTGTACGTCCTACTATGCGACCAGCCCCGTTTGCACTCCCTCGCGTGCGTCTTTTTTCACTGGCTACTACCCTCATCGCACCGGAGCACCCGGCAACGATCTTCCATTGAACAATGAGATGATCACCTTCGCCGAAGTTCTCAAGCGTCAGGGCTACGCAACTGGGTACGCCGGAAAATGGCACCTGGATGGGCCGGGCAAGCCGCAGTGGCAACCGGAACGGCAGTTCGGTTTTTCTGACAACCGCTTCATGTTTAATCGCGGCCACTGGAAAAAGTTCGAATTGACGCCGGATGGGCCGCGTGTGGCCGCGACGAAGAACGGTCAGCCAACCTATGCCGTGGACGGAGCGACGGCGGAGAGTTTCTCGACCGATTGGTTAACTTCGCGAGCCATTGACTTTATCGAAGCGAATTCCGACAGACCGTTTTGTTTTCATTTGAGTCTGCCGGATCCCCATGGTCCCAACACAGTGAGGTCGCCCTACGACACCATGTACACGAACATGGTCATTAAGCCGCCTCTCACCTATTCAAGAACGACCAGCAATCCAAAGTGGGCGCCCGGAATGGGGCGTGGGGCCGCCGGAAAGTTCCAGGCCGAGCAAATGGCACAGTATTTCGGCATGGTCCGCTGCATTGACGACAATGTTGGAAGGATACTGGCCACTCTCGACAATCTGGGACTGAAGGAACGGACAGCCGTCGTCGTCACGGCGGATCACGGTGATCTGTGTTACGAGCATGGACGACTGAACAAAGGAAATCCCTATGAGGGCAGCGCAAGAATTCCCATGATTGTCAGCGTGCCCGGGCGCGTTCCTCCCAAGACCTTGGTGCACCAAGCCCTTGGCACCGTTGATTTTTCTCCCACAATTCTGAGCTTGCTGGGGCATCAGCCGATCGGCGAGATGGATGGACGAGATGCCTCCGAGTTGTTTCTCGATCGCTCGTCAACTTGGCAGGACCTGACGATTCTTCGCAACAGTGGGCTGCGGGCAAGCTGGCTGGCGGCCGTTAGCGATCGTTACAAGTTGGTGGTATCAGTCGAAGACGAACCCTGGCTGTTCGATATGGAGTCCGATCCGGATGAGCTTACCAACGCCTTTGGGCAGCCCGGACTAGCGGAAGTGGCCCGGGAGTATGCACAGGCGATTCTGGATTATGGAAGGCAATTCCAAGACCCCTTTGTAACTCAGGAAAAGATTCATCAGCAACTGAGACAGATCGTGAGCAATTGATCTCACGTCGCTAAAGGCCATACAGTCCCACGAGTCCTTCCCGCTCCGCCAGAATTCTCTGACCGGAAAACTCGAGCCGTGCATTCTCGAATTGCTTCTGACGACTAAGAAAGCTAGCGATTTCTTTCTTTCGGTGGTGGTGGCAGTTCACGGATTGGGCAGTGCAATGGCAAAGCGGAGCTTTGCGGGCAAACGCGTCATATTAACGGGTGCTAGCAGCGGTATTGGCTGGTACCTGGCATCGGAATTGGTCCATGCCGGGGCTTATGTCGTTATTACCTCGCGGCGCGAGGAAAGACTGCGACAGCTGAGAGTCGCGTTTGGAAATCCGCAAAAACGATTGATTGCCGTTCCGGGCGATATCAGTTCTCCTGCACTGCGCGCTCAACTGATTTCAACTTGCGTCCAAAAGCTGGGTGGGATCGACATTGTCATCAACAATGCTGGTGTGGGAGCCATCGGTCCCTTTGCCGAAGCCCAGCCGGAACGGCTCCGTAAAATCTTCGAGGTTGATTTCTTTGCCGCGGTTGAATTGACGCGACTCGCCATTCCTCACCTCAGGTTCGGGCGGGAACCGGTAGCCTGCATGGTCAATTCTGTTCTCGGACACCGTGCGGTTCCCGGCAAGAGTGAGTACTGTGCCGCCAAGTTCGCACTCCGCGGTTGGGCAGAAGCTTTGCGGCTGGAACTGCAGCCCCGTGGTATCGACGTAGTTACAGTTTCCCCAAGTACAACCCGCAGTGAATTCTTCGATTCGCTGGTGGATACGATGCGGGGAGCCAAGAGTGCGTCGCTGGGCTCTCAGTCGCCCCAAACGGTGGCACGCAAGGTGATGCAGGCAATGAAAAAGCGGAAGCCGGAAATGATCCTCTCCCCGGCAGGCAAGGCTTTTGTTTGGCTCAGCAAATGGGCTCCCAGCTTTACCGATCGCATGTTACTCAGGCATGCAGTCTGAAGCCTGTCGGCAGGTGCGAGCGGAATTCCGCGGCCCCGACCACCTGCGTTCTCTACATTGAGATTTCAAGCCGCAGCGTCGGAGTCGTGTTCGGAAAAGCATGGCACGTCGGACTTCGCCGAAGCCTGATCAGGTGGGCAACCGCCCTGCAACTGGTCGGCTGGTGTGTGGATGATTTCGATCGCTTTCTTCCCTTGAACCGCACCAAGCCGACCGAAGTAAGTTCCAAAACCCGAAACCCAGACTTCCATGGCTTCTTCGGCGCTTTGTTCCAACATCAGCACGTCGCCGACTTGCAAATCGGATAATTCCTGTTGATGCAGTGTTGATCGGGCTAAATTCACAGACACCGGGATGGTACATCCTCCATTCCAAGCGGCGGCTGTCATGGGTTGTCCAGAACCGGTAGCAGCCTGGGCTCCATGGTGCGTTAGGCTGGCCAGTAAGTGCGTGTATCTTCGCAAGAGTAGCGGAGAGAGTGGTAGCAAGGTCGAACATGGCATGTACACGGAGCACAGGCCCAGTTGCGTTTCCTGCGGCGCGACTTCGGTTACTTTCCAGGTCGCGCAAATCCCAGTTTCAGCTAGTTGCATCCTGAGCTGAGAGGGAGGTTCCGTCAGAGTCTGTTCGCCGACTACTTCCAGTTCTGTGATCTCTCTCCAGCTGCGCAGCACCGCGTCGAAAATTTGCCCTGCAGGTTGCTTTAGAAGCCGGCGTTCTAGTTCTGTGAGTCTGGGTGTGTCGTCAGCAGTGAGTGGAAATTGCCCCAACAGCTTGTCGATCATGGCGTGGGCCAGTGGGAGCTCAATGCCCAGGTACCAAATTCCATCCAGCGGCGAAATGGAATACGCGCGGTAGCAATCAAGTTCCGCGTCGTCGACCAGAAAACGTCCCATCGGTCCATGTTCGATGGACAACAAATCGACTCGAATCCGTTTTTGCCATTGCTCCGCCAGAGACTCTTGAATTCGCAGCGCGGCCGTCTCGTGGAGAGCCCTCACGGCGATCAGAGTTTGCGGGCTGAGAGCTTGCTGCAGTGGAAGATGAGGATGTTGGGTGGTTACTGGATGATTGTGCATGATATCGCCTTCCCTGGCCGATTCCAAAACCATGTTGGACCGTGACTAACGAACATGGCCGTCGCCAATGACCTCGTATTTGTAAGTGGTAAGCTCCTGCAGTCCGCAAGGCCCACGAGCATGAAACTTGTCGGTGCTGATTCCAATTTCAGCACCTAAGCCAAACTCACCGCCATCATTGAATCGCGTGCTGGCGTTCACCATGACAGCACTGGAATCCACTTCGGCCAAGAATCGATTGGCCGAGCGAAAGTCTGATGTAACGATAGCGTCGGTATGATGGGAACCGTAGCGATTGATGTGGGCTATGGCTTCATCCAGATCCTGGACAACCTTAATACTAATGATGGGTCCCAAATATTCCGTCGACCAATCGTCTTGCGTTGCCGGCTTCGAATCGGGCACCAGCCTGCAAGTCGGTTCATCTCCGCGCAGCTCGACATGCCGAGCGATCAATTCCTTAGCAAGCTGGGGCAGAAACTCGTCGGCGACGTCTCGATGGACAAGCAAGCTTTCGCATGCGTTGCACACACCCATTCTCTGGCATTTGGAGTTGATGACGATATCCTGAGCCATGCCGAGGTCAGCCGATGAATCCACGTAGACATGGCAATTGCCGTCATAGTGCTTGATTACGGGCATTTGTGCTTCTTGGACAACGCGAGAGATCAGGCTTTTTCCGCCTCTTGGAATCGCTACGTCGATGTACTCAGGCATGGCTAAAAAGTGTCCCACAGCTGCACGGTCCGTGGTATCCACTAGCTGTACTGCGTCCGGTGGCACCCCAAATTCAATTGCGGATCTCTTTAGAGTTTCGACGATAGCTTGCGAAGAATGACTGGCTTCCTTGCCACCGCGGAGTATCACGGCGTTTCCACTCTTGACACATATTGCCGCCGCATCGGCGGTAACATTAGGACGGGACTCGTAGATGAAAAACACCGTTCCTAGAGGAACACGCACCTTGCGAATCTCCAAGCCATTGGGGCGGCGTCCCCCGGAAATGATTTCGCCGATGGGATCCGGCAAGGTTGCAATCTCACGTAGGCCGCTTGCGATGCCAGCGATACGCGACGCATCCAATTTGAGTCGATCTGTCTGCGCCTCGCTAAGACCAAAAGTGGGCGCAGCCTCTAAGTCCAAAGCGTTGGCCGAGAGCAACTGCTCGGCGGCATCAACCAATGCCTCCGCACTGGCCAATAGCCAGTCATTCTTCAGCTTGGTCGAAAGTGTGGCCAGTTGGCGAGACGCGATCCTGGCTCGCTTCGCCGTTTCTTTGCAATAACTTAACAGGTCAGTCTCGGTGATCGTCAATTTTGTGCTCTTGTCAGGGGTCAAATCGGCCTCACCTCAGTATGGGCGAAGTGCTCCGCTGCGGTCAACGTCAGCGACAATCCGTGCAGGATTGCTAGCGGAATGCGAGAAATTCGGCGACCGCGAAGCGCCTTCAGGCAGCCTGGGCTCAAATGATTGGTAGTCGACTGTGGAGCGCGGATCCCTGGTTCTGAGTTTCGCCACTATAGCCGGCCAATTCTCCCATGATGAGTGCGAGAGACACTCGGAAGGCTGGGCTTGCTGGTTTGCTGGCAATCTCGGATTCGCCAGATGTGACTTGGCTCACTCGTCCCGCGGGGGCACTGTTCAGAAGCCAGGATACTTTCGTCAAGAATTGGTTTAGTCCAAGGCCCCGATCGACTCTTTGGTGCCCGGCCGAAGTGATCAAACGCCCCGACAGATCGAATAGCTTGCCACGCTGGAGATCGCACGAACCCCGCTCGCCAACAACCTGGATGCGATCTAGCCGGTTTCGAATCTGCGGGGCAACTCGACAATGGCTTAAAAGTCGCTCGTCTGGCCCAAACTCATAATCAATGCGGCTTTCCAGAGCTCCGGCGGCATAATGCACGTGGGATCGAGCGATGGCCAATCTGGGTGTTTGCCGCCACAGAGCATCGGCTATTTCCAACACCGTGCTGCGTGCTTCTAAAACTTCCAGGCCATTAGGACAACCAGCCAGGGCTCGTTCTCCTGCGAGCGCTTCAGCGTCTAAAGAGGATCTCGGAAACGCAAGAGGGATCTGGCACTCGTGTTGAATTTCACGAATGGCCCCCAAGATTCCCTGCTGTATTGCGTCCAAGCAAGCTGCCCATCTTTGCGCCGGTTGAGTCCTGCTTCCAACGTGCAGCAGCACATTCTGCGCAGTCGCAGTGTGTTCCGCTCGTTGGAAACGCTGCAAGGCAAAGCCGCTATTTGCTAAGCAATGTTCAACGTAGGCATGCTTGCCATAACGAACGGCTTGCTCGACAGCTTTGGTCCTGAGTTCCACTGGCAGCGCGATCACGACGACGTCCAACTGGCTTCTGAGAAGTTGTTCGCCGGCTTGATGTCCAACAAAACGCGTGGAAGGACCGACCGCGTAGGCACTTGGGCAGGACCCCTTGAGTGAACGCGCAGTCTGTTGAAGCCTGCTTCCGCAAAGATCCGCCAGTGCTACAAGCTGAATGTGCGGTGTCCTTCCTCCCTCTGCCGCTATTTTGAAGGCGGAGCCAAGCAACTTTGTGCCGCTCGTGCCGCAGCCCAGCAGCCCGACCCGCAACGTTGACGTCTTTACCCTTATTCGCGTGGTGGGCAGTGCAGAAGCCAGCATCAGCGAAGAATCGCGGAAAAACTTCCTGCGATTTTCGTCATTCGGTTGGGCGTGGTGATCGCTCGTCATAAGCAGAGAATGGCAACGTACAAAGCTGATTTCTGTGAGAAGGGGGTCCTCACAAAACGATGAGTATAGGTCGTGAACGCTATTGGCGGAATCAGCTTTGTACGTCGGAAGCGGGAGGGGAGGCGGCAGCCTGTTGTGTTCCAAGGTCTAGATAAATGGGTCATTGCCCCTGGAGTTCAATATTTCCATTGCATGGCCCTCCCCACGGCTGATCTGCCTGTCCTCCGAGCGGGGAAAGCGATGCTAAGGCAAGTTATGTTGACCTCAGCCGCCAACAGCAACCCTAAGCATACCCTTAAGGTTCGTTTTTGCAAGACCGCTAGGGATCTTAATCCTGACCAAGCAGCGGGTCGGCGGTAGTGGACGAGGCGACGCGTCCCGGCCATTTGCAAGGTTGTTGGACTGGTCATATGGTCCACCACCCTAAATTCGAGCTGCAACGAAGCGCTATGTGCGTTTGTCCAGGAAATCCTCGACGGCTTGGTAGTAGGACTCTGGCCAAGGATCATTGTGTCCTAATGACGACGAGCAGATCCATGCTTTGTTTCGCGTTGGGCAAGCCTCAAAGAGAGCGGCCCCCCTTTCCAAAGGCACAATCTGGTCCGTTTGGCCGTGCACTTGAAAAACCGGTCCCTGATAGCGAGCAATCGTCTTGGCGGAAGCATAGCGGTTCCGCAGGAGTAAACGCACGGGAAGCCAGGGGAAATGGGCTGCGGCTACTTCGACCACGGAGTCAAAAGTGCGGTCCAGAACCAGGCATCGAGCCCCAAAACGCGCAGCCAAATGGACTGCGACGGCGCCTCCCAGAGATCGCCCCCAGAGCACCACCGAAGCCGATGGGGAGCAAATTCTCTCGCTCAGCCAGTGCAGAACGCTTTCCGAGTCACGCAAGATCCCTGGCTCACATGGCTTACCCCGGCTGTTTCCGTATCCGGGATAATCGAACGAAAGCACGTTGGCTCGCAGGCGTCGCCGCAAGAAATCCAGCTCCTCCGACAAGTAGCCCAGATGTTCCCCGTTCCCATGGCAGAGGAGAATGCTGCAACAAGGATCGGCATGCGGCAGGAACCATGCATGGATTGTGTTGCCCGAACGTGATGGGATCGACACATCCTCAAACCGCAACCACATCGGATTCCAATCTCCGTCCAAAGGATTGGGCGCTGGATACATGAGTTTCGTCTCGATCCAATCCAGCAAGCTCGTCAAACTCCTCAGACGAAATAATGGCAATGCTTTGAGATAAAGAGGCTGCTCTATGCTGATGGCTCGCAGCCATCCCGCGTTGTGTCTGGTGAGCTGGAGGAAATCCCGTGTGGGGTTTGCATAACCCATTGCAAATCCGCGGTCGCGAGCAATTCCGCGGCTAGAAAAAAGGACCCTGTCGCCAGGACGAGTCCGCTTGAGGATTCCGTGATGCGCAAGGATAATTCCCATGCTTGTGCGGGTGTTTCCGAGTACCACAAGTGGCAATTTGTATTGTCTCCCAAAGCCTGCAATTCTTCCCTTGCGGCCTGCTGCAGTTCCGAGAGTGGCAAAGCCCTGGGGTTATTCAGATACTGGGTTAATACCAGATTTTTGGCGGTGGCGGCTATTTGCCGTAGCATCCCGCGATAATCCTTGTCTCGGCTGGAGGCAAAGATGGCAGTGCATTCTTTATCTGGAAAATGCAGACCAACCGCCTCCATCCCGGCAGCGATCGAGTCGAGGTTATGGGCCGTATCTACGATTCGTATTGGGAGATTCCCAACCAGCTGCAATCTGGCAGGAGGCTGAGTTTCCCCCAGTGCCTTGCTCCAGCGGCTGGGGTCCAGCTTCCATCCCAGCTGCGACAATTGCCCCAGCGTAGCAATCGCTGCAGCGAAATTGTCCGCCTGATGCCTACCGAGCAATCGGCTGCAAACCCGCTGAGACTCCCATCCCGGCTCAGCCTTGAAGTCGACTTCGGCGACCGCTTGCGGTCGAGTGACTGGAGTGGGCGGACGGCATTCGGGAGGCATGATTTCCGCGTCTGTGGGCTGCTCAGAACGGGACGATAGAGCTCGCCAATCGACGCTAAAGTCACGACCGATGAGCCGCAGGGGTGCATTCCAGTCTTGGGCACGGCGGGTAATGACTTTCTGGGCTTCCGGATGTCTTGCCGAACAAATGACTGGAACGGGACTCTTAATGATCCCAGCCTTCTCGCTGGCGATGGCGGAAATGGTGTTTCCCAGTTGTTTTTGATGATCCATGCCGATGGACGTGATGACGCATGCGGTGGGGCTGCAGATATTCGTACTATCCAAACGTCCTCCCAGCCCGACTTCCAACACGACGCAATCAACCTTCGACCTGGCAAAGTGGAGGAAACCCATGGCCGTAGTCAATTCAAAGAAGGTTGGCCGACCGCTGCCCTGGCGTTCCAAGCATTCGGCGGCTTCCTTGACGGAGTCCACTAATTCCACGATTTGCTGGGCTGTGGCTGGCTTCTGATCGATCTGAAATCTCTCTTCCAGAGCCAGTAGATGCGGTGAGGTATACAACCCTGTTTTGAGACCGCAGGCCGTCAGACCGGCGGCCAGCAGTTGTGAAACGGTGCCCTTGCCCTTGGTGCCGGCAACATGAATTACCGGGTACTGCAGATGGGGATCGCCCAGCAGGCTGGCCAAGTGCCGCATGCGATCGAGGCGGAAGTTGTCGGGATTGTACTGCGAGCTGAACGTCTTTTCGTAGTTGATTCTCTGGTACAGGTAATCCAGAGCTTCCCGGTAGGGCTCAGACGCGACGCTTTCCGCTGTGAGGGTAGCACTATTCGTTGCCGCCTCGATGATCAAGTCGGTTGCTGGCGGCGGACACGGCTCCGCTACCGGCGGCATGTCAGCTGCTGCGGTCGCTGGGAGCTCCGAAGAAATCGCCGCAGGAGCATTGCCCGGCGGATTGGAGACAGGCTTGCTGCGAGTCATTTCAAGTTCCAGACGCGTGGGATCATCGAAATAATTGTTCCTTGCCTTCCTGAGCTGTCGTCTAGGCGAGCGGCAGATTACCCGCAGCTACGCTCGCCAAAGCGTGGTCGACGTCGTCCACCGTCTGGCGACGTGGCTTGGTCGGCGCCGTCCACCGTCTGGCGACGGTGGCTACGATTAAATTTTCCTTCGCCGCTCGCCTTATTGCGGCGGGTTGCCAGCGCGATCCCACTCTTGCTGAAAACAGATCTCGACTCCGGCTGCCGATCCGTCAAAAATTCCTTCTTCCAATCCTGGCGAAGCAAGCTTGAATCGCAAACGGCGGGCCGGGCCTATCGCTGATTCCGATCCTCAAGCCCTCTTCCACTGGAAAGAGCCCCGTTGGAAAGAGTCCCGTTGCATAGAGTGCTTGTGAGTATTTTCCGTCAACTTTATAGTTCTCGCAAGGAAGCCAAAGGATGATGTTCGACGCGCGAACCAGCAGATGGTACCTTTCGTAACAATCGGGTGTCGAAAACCCCCTTGTGGTGCCCCTCCGCTGCATCTAGATCTCGTTTCGAGCTGCGGAAGACCTCGTCAAACGCCCCAAACGGAATACCGAATCGTAGCGAAATACCGCTATTGGCTGTGCGGTGAGGTAGGGGCTACTCGCATTCCTGATAGTTTCACTGAGAATATTACGTTCGATAAAGCAACGACGTTGGTTTATCTTGGATGTTTCAACCTCACAATATCAAGCTAGTTTGAAAGAATCGAAGGAACCTTGTCTCCTATGAGTGCCACGACAGCCCCCGAAGTTGAGTCGCCGGAAACACCCGAAGTTGATTCCGACGTGGTGATCGAAACGCGGAATTTAGGCAAGGTTTACCGAGATTTTTGGGGCCGCAAGAAGGTGGCTGCCCTCAAAGCTCTAGACATTGAGGTAAAAAAGGGCGAAATCTTCGGCCTTCTGGGTCCCAACGGATCTGGGAAATCCACCACGATCAAGCTGATCCAGGGGCTTCTGTTTCCGACGTCCGGGCGAGCCTTCGTGTTTGGCAAAGAGGCTCGTGACGTAACCAAGAACGAGCGGATTGGTTACCTTCCAGAGGAATCGTATCTGTACAAGTTCTTGAATGCCGAAGAAACGCTGGATTTCTATGGGCGCTTGTTTGATATGCCAGCCGAAGTTCGCAGAGAACGCAGTGACAAGCTGATTCGGATGGTCGGACTCAACAACGCCAGGCGGCGGCAGCTGAGAGAATATTCGAAGGGTATGACCCGGCGAATTGGTTTGGCTCAGGCCTTGATCAATGAACCCGACCTGTTGATCCTGGACGAGCCCACGACCGGTATGGACCCCATCGGCAGTCGCGAAATGAAGGATCTCATTATTCGGCTGCGTGACGAAGGGAAGACAATTCTATTGTGCTCCCACCAACTCGCCGATGTGCAAGACGTCTGCGACCGGGTTGCCATTCTGCATCTTGGCGAACTTCGGGAGCTCGGACGGGTAGATGAGCTGCTGAAGGTTCGGGATGTGACGGAGGTGCACGCCAAGGGGCTCTCCGACGAACTCAAGGGAAAGATCGCCGAGCTGATCCGAAATGAGGGTGGTGAGGTTGTGACGATTGACAATCCAACGACCACCATGGAAGAGCTGTTCTTGGATATTGTCCAGGATGATCGACCTGGATCGAGGCCATCGGCTACCTAGCTCGAAACTGCCTCAAACGAATTCCTCCACGGCCGTCTTGCGACAGCCATTTCCTCATTCCAGTTAATAGACTTCCGCAACGATGCGAATCGAAGAAAACCAAATGTGGGGCTACTTTGAGTGGCTCATCTTCAAGTTTGGCCTATTGCAAGGCGTGCTGGTCGTTTTTGCTTTGGCGCTGCTGGGCTTTATCGCCTGCTATCTGGTCGCCATGGCGCGTTATGGACCATCCGAAGGTTTTTACCATGTGACCCGTGTCATCTATGAGTTGTTGGCTCGAGATCTTCCGGGAACTTCTTTTAACCGGGTCTATGCTCTGGGTAAGCTGGCCTTTCAAGAGGCGATTCGGCGGCGTGTGCTGGTGATTATGGCGGTCTTCATTGTGGGGCTGCTATTCGCCGGCTGGTTTCTGGATCCAAGCTCGGAGAACGTGGCGCGACTCTACATTTCGTTCGTCATGACGGGCACGAGTTACCTCATTCTGTTGCTAGGCTTGTTTCTGAGCTGTTTCAGTCTGCCGGCTGACATCAAAAGCAAGACAGTGCAGACCATTACGACCAAACCAGTGCGTCCGACAGAGATAATTCTCGGTCGTATTCTGGGCTTCACCGCCGTGGGAACCATGCTGATTTTGGTGATGGGAATCCTGAGCTACATCTTCGTAGTCCGTGGCGTGGTCCACGACCACGGGGTGAAGGATGTTTCAGCCGATGGAAGGCTTGGTTCGACGACTGTAGACGCCCGGCATACGCACTCTTTTGAAATGGTGCCGGGGGAGGATGGTAATTATGCGGAAGGCACGACCGATGAACAAAAAGGTCACCGCCACGTGGTTACCGTGCGAGAGGTAAACGGAGAAAAGACTTACGAGATCGGACCACCTCAAGGTCTACTGGAGGCCCGAATCCCGGTTTTTGGTGAGTTGACGATTTTTGATCGCGGCGGCAACCCGACGATGCGCGGGTTGAACGTCGGATACGAATCTGAATATCAGTCATACATCGAGGGTAACTCGTTGATGGCGGCTGAGTGGACTTTCGATAATGTGTATCCGGCTCGCTTCTCAGGCGGCGATACGCTCCCCATTGAAATGAGCTTGAAAGCGTTTCGTACCCTCAAGGGCGATATCGTCACTGGCGTTCAGGGCGAGATCATTTTGCGGAACCCGAATGGGCGCATTGAAAGTGAGCGCCGGCCTTTTGTGGTCAAAGAGTTCTCCGTGGACCATATCGAGATACCGAGGAAACTCCCCGGTTCGCAAGATGGAGTTCCCCGAGAGGTTGATATCTTTGATGATTTGGTCTCCGAAGACGGCCAACTTCAGGTCGTGGTCCGCTGTACCGACGGCGGGCAATACCTGGGGATGGCAGTTGCGGATTTGTACCTGAGAGCCGGCAATGCCAACTTTGGCTGGAACATGTTCAAGGGCTTCTTGGGGATCTGGATGCAGATGGTGCTGATTATCTGCCTGGGAGTCATGTTTAGCACCTTCCTGAGCGGGCCGGTAGCGATGGTCGCCACCCTGACCAGCTTGATGCTGGGCTTCTTCGGTGGTTTGGCCCTGGACGTGGCTTCCGGAGATGCGCCGGGCGGAGGCCCGATCGAGTCTCTGATCCGAATTCCCATGCAAACAGGTGCCATGGTTGACCTGGATTTGGGCAATCCGGTGCTGGAAAATACAGTCAAAGCGATCGACACCGGTATTATGTATACGCTGGTAACACTGTTCCAAGCCATTCCGAGCTTTGGACAATTCAACACGGCAGATTTTGTGGCTTACGGATTCAACATCTTTGGCGGCTTGGTCGCACGGCATCTGACCATGACCTTTGCCTATTTTGTTTTAACCAGTGTGATTGCCTACTTCTTCCTTAAGACACGGGAGCTGGCAGCAGCATGAACGTAGTAGTATTTCGCCGCCGCTTGTTCTATATCTGCGCGATGGTCGCGTTGGTGATTCCGCTGTTCTTCCTGGGAAGTCCGTCGCGACGTAACGCGGACGGAACGGTCACCAAGGAAGGTGGAGCCTTAGCGAAAATCAGAACGGCTTACAATCTGGGCCAAGGCGACTTGGGAGAGATCGATCCCGCCAGCGAGTCCATGCGTTTGGCCACCTTGGGATTACGAGGTGTTGCGGCCACGATCCTGTGGCAGAAAGCGGAGTATTACAAAAAAGAACAGTATTGGGATCGGCTTTCCGCAACGCTTAACCAGATTGCTGTACTGCAGCCGCACTTTATTGAGATTTGGAAATTTCAATCTCACAATCTTTCCTACAACGTTTCGCACGAGTTCGACAATTACCGCCACCGTTACCAGTGGGTCAAACGAGGAATGGACTACCTGGTCAAAGGAAGCAAGCTCAACAAGAACCGCACCGAAATGCCCTTTGAATTGGGCTGGTTCTTTGGAAACAAGCTGGGTGTCGCCGACGAGAAGAAACAATTTCGTGAGCTGTATCGCAATGACGACATGTTCCACGAAGAGATTTTCGACAAGACGGGCCTGGACGTAACGCAGCAGGACGGGCGCGGTCCGGACCAGAAACCGGACAATTGGCTGACTGGACGCCTTTGGTACATGCGAGCTTACGACATGGTCGAAAGCGGTGCTAATCCTGCCAAGAGCACGATGATGTTCTATCGAGAAGGCCCGCAATGGCTGATGAAACACGCGGAAGCTATTCAGGGCGACGGTTACCTGGACGAATCCGCCCGTTTCGCCTGGCGCCGGGCAGGTCGCGATTGGCAGGAGTTTGGCGAGAGGCTGATTTTGACTAGCTTCGGCGACACAATCTACTTAACGGAATTAGAGAAGGCGAACGAAGAATTCGCTAAGGCCCAAGAAAAGTTCCAGGAGCTGTGTGGGGAAACCTATCAGCGAATGCTGCAAGAACGTGAGTCCCAGCTTTCTGCCGAAGAACTTGAGGCACTGTCCATTCCCGTGGCGGAAAGAAACTTTGACCAGGTCATGGCTGCCGAGAAAGCCGCCATTGCTGTGGCTCTGAATCCAGACGAAGTCGCACGCGAGGTACCCGAGGAGATACGCGTTGAGGCTTTGCAGCAGGCCAAAGCCCTGCGGGCAATGCGAGACAAGATTGGGCACATCGAGATCTATCGCAACCAAATCAACTACGCCTATTGGGAACAGCGCTGCGTGGCTGAGCAAGAGGATTCGGCGTTGGCGGCACGAACGAATATGTTTGAAGCCGATAAACTGCTCGAGGAAGGCGATCTCGACGCCGCATTTGAGAAGTACGAGGCGGCCTGGGAAAGCTGGTCTCAGCTGTTTAATTCCCATCCGGCAATGATGATCGACGATGCGGCCGACGAAGTGATCGCAGCCATCGAAAGATACCGACGTCTGTTGGATGAACCTGAGCTGCCCCAGGACTTTGCTTTGAATAAGTTCCTGCAGTTCCGAGAAGCCTATGAAGTCAATCTGGCTGATCCGGCCATGCTCAGCATCGTAGCCTCCTGGTCCAAGAACTACCCCGGCCGCAATTTCTTGGATGAAATGTTGCGCAAGAGCGAAGAGTTCAAAAAGCTGGTGGAGGAGAAGGATGCGGCGGATGCCGCAGCAGCCGGTGAGGAAAACGGTGAACTGCCTTTATTGCCGAACGCTGGCGATGCCGAAGAAGATGAGCCTTCAGCTGCTGTACCTGATGCAACTGATGACGATTCGGCTGTGGGCAAGTCGGGTGACGCCGATACCGATACCGACTCGGAGTCGCTGGAAGCAAGTGGCGATGACACGGAAGAGTCGCCGATCGCTCCGCGATCGTAGCGCCTCGGCGTGACAACGCTTGCCGCAACTGGTTACTAGGCTCTGCCAATTTGCGACTGGTTACTAGGCTCTGCCTAGTAACCGCATGTTTTGTAGGTTCAGCCTGCAGTAATAGTAGCCCAGTGATGAAGTCGCTTGCCCCTTTCCCCGCGGCAGAGCCTCGAAGACAACGCGTTCCAAGGCAGAGCCTTGGAACGAGGGATCACCTAGCCAATTCCCAACCTAACTAGCTTTGCTGCGATCTCTTCGTCTCATGCGACGAGTCTGGCGCCAGGTGACTGCGGCGCCGACGCAGCTGATAACGAACCAGAAGGATTCGATCATAAACGCCGACAGATTGAAGTCGAAATAGAGGGAAGTCAGGATCAGAGCCGAGCCGAGGGCATTGAGCTGCGAATACATCATCGACTTGGCGGAAATGCGGTTGATCTGAAGTAGAAAATAAGTCAATAGCAGTACCGCCGCTCCAAAGCCTCCGACCAGATCGTGGAACTCGAGTACCGCCAGAAACGTACCTTGGGTGGAGTCGAGCAAGAGCTTCATCTCGTCTGTGCCTTGGTTGGTTTTGGTCTTTTGTTGGGCAAGCCGCTAAGCAAAGGATCCCAATACCGTAGCCATCATCGCTCCGTGTGATGAGGCCCGGTCCAAAGTTTCCGTTGCGAAATGCATCGGATCGGACAGCACAGTTGGACTCTGTGGAATTTAAGCTGCGACGAAAAACCAAAGACCTGGACAGCGGACTGTCGGGCTCCGTCGCGCGTGAACGGCTACAATCAATCCAATGCTAAAATGCTTCACAGTATTGCGGATTGGAGCTAATGGCAGGCATTGCGGCATCTATAAGCCGCGTTGAGCAAGCTCTATAATCGGATAGTTAGAATTGCATCCACGGCCAAGGAATTTGCCGTTTCAAATCATGTAGGCACAGTGCGGAATGGGAATCTACGATCGAGAGTACTACGGAGGCGATGAGTTCCGGCCACTCCGCCCACTGAACAATAAGTCGATGGTCACTCTGCTGATCATTGCCAATATCATAGTCTTTGCGGCAGACTTTCTGTTCACCAACACCAGTCACGCCATCGTCGAGGCATTCGGGCTAACTCCTCAGACACCCCTGAACTTCAAGTGGTGGCAGTTCATCACTTATGGATTTACCCACGATCCGGCCCGTATCTCGCATATTCTGTTCAATATGGCCACGCTTTTCTTTTTGGGGCGTAGCGTCGAAGATCGTCTCGGGCGTTGGGAGTTCTTTCGCTTCTATATGCTGGCGATCGCCATCTGCGGAATCGTGTGGTGTGTCATACACCGCGGCGATAACGCGATGCTGATAGGAGCCTCCGGAGCAACGACTGCCGTCAGCATGTTGTTCGTGTTCTTGTTTCCCCAGGCGACCTTGATGCTCTACTTTGCGATCCCGGTGAAAGCCTGGGTGGTGGGAGTCATTATCATCGTTGCCAATATGCTTCAACCGATGGGTAGTGGCGTTGCTTACGATGTGCACCTGGTGGGTGCTGGCTTCGCAGCCCTGTATTTTTTTGGCAAGCTCAATTTCGGATTCTTGGGGAGCTACCTGGGCAATTTGAAGTCGAACCTGAGCCCAGGTCGGAAGCGTCTGAAAATCCATCGGCCATCCGATCAGAGTAATGAACGGTCGCAGAAAGACGAACAGGAATCCGATCGCATATTGGATAAGATT
>JANSWS010000258.1 GCA_024743355.1 bacterium | reverse complement strand
TCCTCTGACAGGAGCGATATCAGTTCCTTCCACGGACGATTCCTGCCAGGCACGATTCTCTGTAACCGCTATCGCATCGTTTCACTCGTTGGTCGGGGTGGGATGGGCGAAGTCTACCGAGCCGATGATCTTAAGCTAGGGCAAACAGTGGCCCTTAAGTTTCTGCCTCTGGAATTCGCGGACAACGAGAAACGGCTGGCTTACTTCCACTCCGAGGTCCGACTAACGCGACAAATTAGCCATCCAAATGTTTGCCGCGTCTACGACATTGCAGAAATCGACGGCCAGCATTTCTTGTCGATGGAGTATGTAGACGGAGAAGACTTAGGGGTGCTGTTACGCCGTATTGGCAAGTTACCTAACGACAAGGGTATCGAGATTGCACAGCAATTATGTGCGGGGCTCTCGGCTGCCCACGAAAACGGTGTTTTGCATCGCGATCTAAAGCCAGCCAATATCATGATCGACGGACAGGGCCGTGTTCGCATCACCGACTTCGGATTGGCGACAGTTGCCAAGGAACAGCTTGCCGGTGAAATAGTCGGTACGCCAGCCTATATGGCTCCGGAACAAATCACGCAAGGAAAAACATCACAGCAAAGTGATCTTTATTCCCTTGGCTTGATTCTCGGCGAGTTGTTCATGGGGAAGCCTCCTGAGGCCTGGATCTCTGAATTGCAGTCAGGTAACTCGGCCGAAAATGTCTCATCGCTCGACAGCTTGAGTAATGCACAGATTACTCCCCAAGTGAGATCGGCTATTCTGGCGTGCTTGCATCCGCTTCCAGAAGATCGCCCGAAAAGTGCTCGCCATCTTGCAATGCTTCTTCCAGGCGGTGACCCGCTTGAGGCAGCCGTAGCAGCAGGAAGAACTCCGCTGCCCGAAATGGTGATCAATGCCCACGACCAAAATCAAATCAAGTTGCCGCTGGCAACGGTACTGTTCCTGCTTACGATCATTTGTCTGCTATGGGTCGGAGTAAGCAATCAAAAATTGATGCGCGTATACGAAACACCGCCGGCGATTCTCTCTGGCCGGTGCGCAGAGTTGATGGGTGAGCTTGGCTACGTGGATCTGCCACCTGACTCTTTGTTTGGGTCGTCTGAGAATTTGGCGATGAACATGGATCTGGTCTCTGGCAGACGCAGTGCGGAATGGTATCACGAGCAACGACTGCCGCCATTCCTGTTCTGGAGAGTCTGGACGGATGGCTCTTTCTTATTGGAAGAACATCACAGCGCGTATTTTTCCAGCCCTGAACGACCTGTCGTGCAGGCATCGCGCGAATCGCGTATAGCGATCGATGACAAAGGTAATCTGCTCGGATTGTACGTCCATCCCGTTGCGTCGAGCTCGAATTCGGACCACACCGAAAATTTCGATTGGCAGAAAGTGCTGCAATTGGCGGGGATCGAAAGCGGACGGGCGAAAGAGGTCGCATTGCAAACGCAACCCAACGTTTTCAGCGATCAGTACCGCGCGTGGAAAATAGGTGAGGGCGAGAGTGAGCTCATCGTCCAGGCTGGCGCCGTCGATGGAACACTCAATTACTTTGAGATCGTCGGACTCAAGCAGGCTTTTCGAAATCCCGCTGCTCCCCAGATAGACGGGTACATGATTGTCGCCTTTTTAGGGAACTGCTTTGTCTGGCTCGTAGCTTGGCTCAACATACGCTTAGGCCGCACTAACTGGAAGGGAGCATCTCGGGCAGCAGCTTTCATTTTTTTGCTGTATGTCGTTCAGGAATGTGCTGCCTTGAGCCTGAGCTCAACTTCGCTTTTTCGAGATGTGTTCTTGCTTCTCTCCGATCGCGCCTGGGGGCATGCGGTAGGCCATGCCGTGTTCGTGCTCGGAGCGTATCTGGCCATTGAGCCCTACGTCCGGAGATTTTGGCCAAGAGCGCTCGTGGGGTTGGCGCGTGCGTTGGAAGGCCGCTTTTCAGATCAAGTCGTTGGGCGTGAAGTACTGTGCGGAGTGCTGGCAGCAAGCGGCATTCTAGCCGCATTCCGTTTGGTAGAATTTGGGTTTGGAATCAATCCGGAAGTGATACTTTTCAGCATCAGTCGCAGGCCCATTCACCAGACCAATCTCTGGCTCGCATCGCTGACGCAGTTTGTTTCCTCCGCCCTGTTGGTCGTATTCTTGGTGGCTGCGGTTTGCGTCATGATCCGCATGCTGTCCCGCAGGATTCCCTTTCAGTGGTTCATCCTGTTGCCTCTTGCGCTACTCGGGATACTGGCCTCGTGGAATCGACCCGACGGATTCCCAGCTTACGTACCTTTCATCGCAATCACGGGTGTTGGCTACATTCTGGTTACGATGCTGACACGGATTGGCTTGCTTTCGGGAGTTGTCATGTTCGCTCTGGTACCGCTTCTGTCTACCGCTTTGCCGGTCAATTTGCACAGCTGGTACGCGGCCTACGCGATCTTCGGAATGGCGATTCCGTTTTTGCTCGCGGCATGGGGGTACTGCACTTCCCAGGGTGGCTTCGCGAATATATTGGCTGCTTTGGACTCGGCACAGACACGCGGCATGAAGACGGCGGAATAGTGGGCGGCCGGCATCGAACTTCCGAACAGATGCGCAAGCAATTCAATAGTTGGCTGCATTGGACGGCCACGAAGATCAACCGTGCTGTTGGGAGCTCGGGGCATTTTTGGCAGCAAGAGCCATTCGATCATCTCGTTCGTAGTAACGAGCAATACGCATACTTGAGAGACTACATTCGCGATAATCCCAAGAAAGCTAACTCTTGCCCGACGAACACTACTATCGGCGCGCCGACTAGGCGATAGTCGCCGACCGCTCCGCCGGTCGTAGCGGGCACTTTCGAGATTAGCCCATCCAAGAGGTCACTCCCCATACGCCTACCAAGCTGATTACCGTCATGCCGCCGCGCCTCTGCGAATTATCGGAATGCAGGGAACTCTGATTCCTCGAAGAGACATGTAGAATGATTGGGTAACGACCGTTCAAAATCGAACTGTAAATCGCATTCAGAAAGACGCTACGACCGGCGGAGCGGTCGGCGACTATGGAGCGACGGCACAGCTTGGCACTACTTGAGGAATGGTACGGGCCGCAACTCGATCTCCTTGATGCTCTGAAGATAGTCCAGGACCGGCTCGGCTTCTTTCCCACCCACTTGAGCATGGAAGTGAAGCGAAAATCCATGCGGTCCTTTGGAATCAATGAGTGCGGGTTGAAATTCAAGCAGCGATTTAACCACATCCAATTGCCCCAGCATGGCTGCACAATGCAAATCCGGCCGTGCACCTTGGGAAAGCAGATAGGTCACGATGTCTTTGCGCCCCATGTGCGACGCACCGCCCAAAGCGGTTTCGAAGTCACCCTTTCCCCAGTCCATGGCCGCGTTCAGCAGACCCGGTTCGCGTTCCAAGAGCTTTTGCGTCATTTCCAAATCGGAGTGGGCGAAAATGACGAAATCGGCTACCAGAGTTCGATTGATCTGAGGGTTCTTCCACGAAGGCTTGAATTCGGGTTCGGTGTAATCCCGCTCGAAGGGCTGTTCTCTTGGTCCAGTACTTTCCTTCGGCAGCTCGCTTTCATCCGCGATGGCCGGAACAACCAAGGAAGCCACCAGTCCTCCCAAGGCGACTTGCGCACACTGTCTTCGAGTTGGCTCAGAACGTCTCATCCAATTGTCTCCGCTGTCAGTATTAAGTGGCATAGTTTGACAACGCCAGTTCGAGTCATCTCCGAGAAAACGATCGATGAAAAACTCATCCGAAAACCGAAGCAAGCCGCAAGCCAGGTCGATGTGGCTCGGCGAAGGTGGCGTTGTCCAGTTAGTCTAGCGGCCAAAGCCAGTCCAGTAAGCGGGTCGAGTCTACGCAGGTCTGGAAAACGGCAGCCATGAAGGACATGTTTTACGCCCGGTCCTCCAATTCTGGTATTTTGTTGGATCCGTGCCCATTGGGACCCGCCGCGTTGGATCAACCCCGACACCGGCAGTCCAAGACCGCGGTTCCACAACTACCCGCATCATGTTGAAAAGGAATTGACGCTACACGATGTCATACACCCAAATTCGTTTTGCACGATCCTTGTTCATTGGTGCTCAGGTACTGTGTCTATTTCTGCCAAGCCTATCGATTGGCCAGCAGAGAATGCTGGTCGACAACAGCCGTTTTCAGCTAGGTACTGAAGAGAACCTGAGCGCTTCGATCCGGTGCGGAGATTTAGATGGTGACGGTGACATGGATCTGGTTGTCGCGAATGGTCGTCACTGGCCGCAGCAAAATTATGTCTTTTTGAATGACGGAAAGGCAAGATTTACGGAGATGAGGCCACTCGGTGCTGTCAGAAGCACAAGCTACGCATGTGAATTGTCTGACTTGGATGGTGATGGCGATCTGGATATTGTCACCGGTAATGACATGGCTCCCTGCGAAATTTTCGTGAACGACGGTCGGGCCAACTTTGCGTTCGCTACGAACTTGGCTGAGATTTCGAGCGTCCGCAGCATCACCGTCAGCGATGTCACCGGGGATGACAAGCCCGACATCATCGTCACCTGCCGTGGTCAGCCAAATCGCATTCACATCAACCGAGGCCAATTAGACTTCTCACAGGTCATCTACTTTGGAACGCAAAACGACTCCACCATAGACGTCGAAGTCGCGGACCTTGATGACGATCTTCTTGTGGATCTCGTTGTTGCAAACCGAGACAGCCAATTCAATGCGCTGCTTCGGAACAGGGGCAACGGTGAATTCGAATCGTCGTCCATCGGTGACCGCAAGGATAACTCTCGTGCTGTAGCTCTCGCGGACTTTGATGCGGATGGATTACTGGACGCTGCGTTCGGCAACATTGGCAGCGCAAACCAAATCGTATTTGGAGTAACAGGTGGGCGTTTTCAAGAAACGCACCGATTTGGGCCAGAACAGACACAAACATACTGTCTGGCAGCGGCCGATATGGATCTTGATGGCGATATTGATCTGGTCGTCGGCAATGTGGCCGATCGCAATTCCATATTTTTTAATCAAGGTGATGGCAGGAAGTTTACTCAAATCGATTTCGGCAGTCCAAGCGCTGCGACCTATGGACTTTGCGTGGCAGACTTTGACGGTGATCGGTTTCCTGATGTAGCGGTCGCCAATTCGGGCGCAGCCAACAGGGTCTTCATAAATCGCCCCCAACCGAACAGTGCGGAAAATACGACCCAGCGTGTTGCACAAGCCGTCGCCGAACCAACAGCAAGCGATCGTGAAGCTACGGGACTGGGTGAAGGGGATACCAGTCAAAGCGAGCCTGCCGCTGGATCTGTTACGTCACTGGCAAGCGTTGACTGGCCGATGTTTCGCGGAGCAGAGTCGAAAGGTCTGAGCCAAGGCTTCCGCTTACCCGTAACCTGGAACGCGACAGCTGGTGAAGCAGAAAAGAACGTCCTCTGGCGGAGCAAAATTCCGGGACTTGGACATTCTAGTCCGGTGATCGTTGGAGACCGAGTACTGCTGGCAACTGCAGTAGCTGAACAGGGCGAAGCACCGTTGCAGGTTGGCCGCAGTGGCGCTCCCGGGGCCGCTGATGACAATGGCCGGCAGTCATGGATGCTATGTTGTTACGACAAGCACACAGGCCAACAACTTTGGGAACAAACCGCTCACCGTGGCATACCGCGGGCTACCAGGCACGCTAAAGCCACCCACGCGAGCAGCACACTCGCTGTCGAAGGCGATAACGTGGTTGCCTTCTTTGGCTCCGAGGGCCTTTATTGCTATGACTTGCAGGGCAATCTGCGCTGGAAACGCGACTTGGGCGTTATCAACGTCAGCAAATATGGAATCGGATGGGGTTACGCAAGTTCCCCCGCAATTCATGACGGACGGATCGTGCTGATTTGCGATGACCCGGATGATCCATATGTAGTTGCTCTCAGTCTTGCGACCGGCGACGAGATCTGGCGCGTACAACGGAAAGGCGATTGCGAACGTAGTTGGGGTTCACCGCTGATCTTTGCGCAAGGCACAGCAGCTCCCGTACAAGTTGTCGTCAACGGCTGGCCGAGCGTCGTTTCATACGACCTGGACAACGGCGAGGAACTGTGGCGCATCCACGGCGGTGGAGACAATCCGATCCCCACGCCATTTGTCGCACATGGTCATATCTATATCACGAGTGCGCATGGTGCTGATTCACCCATCCATGTAGTGCGTCCAAGCGCTCGAGGCGACATTACAGAGAAGACAAAACAGACGCCCAATGATTCCGTACTGTGGAGCGTGCCACGCGGTGGATGTTACATGTCGACCCCGGTAGTAGTCGGAGATTTGCTTTACCTGGGTAACAGTAATGGCATTTTGCGTTGCTACAATGCATTGACGGGTGAGAAGCTGTATGAGAATCGTTTGGGAAATGATGCGGGCATCATCGCATCGCTGGTAGCTGGAGACGATAAGATCTACTGCGCCTCTGAAAATGGAACAGTCTACGTTGTCGCAGCGGGACCTGAGTTTAGCTTGCTGGCAGAGAACCCCATGCAGGATCCGTGCTTCGCCACGCCCGCGATTTCTGGCGGCGTCATATACATCAGGACCACTCGTGAAGTTGTAGCTATTCGGGCCCCTTAGCTCTCCATAGCCATTCCCAAAGTCTATGCCCGATAGGGTCCGGACAATTGCGGATGGTTCCTTATTCAATAAAGCAGCGTCCATTTCGTCGGCGAGTTCTCACTCCCGAGAGTTAGGCTGAATTCTTATGCAGAGCAGTTCGGAATCCGATCCACGAGCAAGACCCAAACCGCATACCTTTTATCCTCCCAAGAACAGTCCGTTTGTGCTTGGTGTTGTCAAATCGCTGATTAAGACAGCCATCTGGAAACAGTTGCGGGTATCGCACATCGAGATCGATGAAGAGAGTCTGCAGAAATTAAGACGGCTCCGGGGGCATCGCTGCTTGCTGACTCCCAGTCATTCGGGAGGTTTTGAACCGCACATCATCATGTATTTATCGAAGCTACTCCGCGACGACTACAACTTTGTCGCGGCCGTCGAACTCTTCGAACAATCAAGGTTTAACCGCTGGTTAATGCCACGTATGGGAGTCTATTCCATTCTGCGGGGAGCCGCGGACCGACCATCGTTTTCTATGACACGGCAATTGTTGGCCAGTGGCAAGCGGTGGCTGGTGATCTTTCCGGAAGGACAAACCATTTGGCAGAACAGCATCGTGATTCCCTTTCAGCAAGGGACATTTCAACTGGCATTCAAAGGTCTTGAGGACGCGAGGAAAGAGGAGCCGAACGCCAGCTTGTTTTGCATCCCGATGGCAATCAAGTATGTCTATATCAACGACATGCACGCGGAGTTAGATGCATCACTGAGCCGACTCGAGTCGAAACTCGACATCCAATACGACGCCCCTCCTAAATCACGCTACGCCCGCTTGCGTCGCGTTGCCGATAAGGTCCTGGGCGCCAACGAAAAAGTACGTGGCATCCACCCCGCACCGGGGTGCAGCGTAGACGAGCGGATTCAGGGCATGAAATTACACGTCGTTAACGATTTTGAGCGTCGCTTGCACCTAAGCAGCAACCATGACAAGTCGCTGCTCGATCGGATCCGGGCTCTCTTCAATGCTGTTGACCGAATCGTTTATGAGGACCCTGAGGGATCCGAATATGAACAGCAGCTTGCCTCTGAGCAGCAGGATGCTGCTCGTAAACTCTATGACGACTTGTGGCGATTACTTCAATTTGTTGCCGTTTACGACGGCTACGTAAGTGAATCGATGACGATCGAGAGATTCATGGACGTTCTGGGCATTCTCGAGACGGAGATTTCAAAAGAACGCAAGATTTGGGGTCCTCGCAAAGCGTTGCTTAAGGTTGGCGATCCAATCGACCTGCGCGACCATATAGAAGCCTACTCAAAGGACAAAAAATCCAGCATCAAGTACATCACCTTGGAAGTTGAAGCACGAGTCCGAGCACTGCTAGACGATTTGGGCACCGACTGTGCCAAAGTCCAAGATGTCATGACATCGAATTGAGTGGCACCATCAGGAACTGGCAGGCGGGCGGGCCGGGGCTGAGTGGATACGATGCCCCGACTTCTGTTTGTCCTCCAAACCGAAGCTCGATGCCAGCTTGGCCGCGGAAGGCTGATGCAAGGTCAGGTCCAATCTGGCATCGATCTCGGAAATAGTCCGTAAATTCCGGCCTCGGTAGAGCAACACTCGGCGTTTCTCGGAGTTTATAGAGCGATGTAACCGCTACTTCTCAATTCTCGTTCGACTGTTTCTGAGATGGATCGCAGCAATTACCGCAATTGGCCGAATTTGTTTGGGATCATCCTGGCCACTAGCTTGCTGCTGAGCGCTCGCGGCGGGTTGTCGCAGGAGTTTGCGACTTCGGCTCCAACCTCCGAATCTCTTGCCGCGGCTGCCAGTACGAACAGTGATTCGGTAACCCAAGCCGTAACTTCATCGGCTTCTCAGGAGTTCCCGCGGCTGGAGAACCCTCGCATGCTGCTTTCCCCGGTTGCCTCGTGGGTGATCAAGGAAGGGGAGTTTGAGTGGCTGTTTGGACTGGCAAAACTCGGCTTGATCGTGGCAGCCGTCTTCTGGTGGTTGCACTGCATGCACATCAGTTCCAGCGATCTGGCAGCACAGGGAATGGAAGCGAGGGATGGCCGTCAAAGCAAGCTCTGGACGCTGCGCTTGTTCGGAAGCGGGCTGCTTGGCATTGGCATCGCAATGATCTTGCCAGCTTATGCCTGGGCTGCCGCGATTCTGATTGCGGCAATGGTAATTCCCTACGAAATCTTTGTTTCTTGGCACAACCGACAGCTCGGCGAGGCGGCTCCCCAATTGGGTATCTTACCGATGCTACCCCAGCTCGATTCGCAGTCGCCGGTATTTGAGCCTTATTTGCCAGCGGCTACCGGCGAAGGAGCCCCGGAGAGCCCGCGTACAATTCGCATTGTGGGCAAATCTTCCCTGCGGGGAGGAGGCATGGCTGCCTCAGAAACCGTCGAATCCTCGCCAGCCTTTCAGTTTGTCTTGTCGATAATTGAGCGCGCGGTCGTCAGCAGTGCCACGGACTTGCACATCAATTCCCGGTCGAATCGTGTCGAAGTGAAACAACGCGTGGATGGGACGCTGGAGCCCTTGCAGGAACTTCCGCTCGACGCGGGCTTGGCGGTCATCAACGTTCTCAAGGTCTTGAGCGAGTTAAGCATCGCCGACCGCAGGCGGTCGCAGGACGGCAGTTTCTTGGTCGACGTGGACAATCGTCGGCTCAGCTTCAGAGTATCCAGCCAAGGCACGCAGTCCGGGGAAAAGCTGAGTATCCGCATCTTGGATCCGGCCAAGAGCTTTACAAGCCTGGCTTCCTTGGGCATGCCGCTGCCAATTGTAGAGCGTCTCACCTCTCAACTTGAGCAACGGCATGGTCTGGTCTTGTTCGTCGGCGCCACGGGAGCCGGCAAGTCCACGACAGGCTGTGCGGCTTTGCAAACCATTGACACTTCGGAGAAGAACGTCGTCTCCATTGAAGATCCCATTGAGTACCAAATTCCTTCCATCGATCAAATAGAAGTAAATTACCGGGCCGGTCAAACATTTCAGTCCGCGCTGCGCAGCGTGCTGCGGCTGGATGCGGATGTGATCTTTATTGGTGAGATTCGCGACTCGGAAACGGCAAAAATCGCCATCCAGGCGGCACTGACAGGACAACTGGTGTTGGCGACGATGCATGCGGCGGATTCGGTAGGAGCCTTCCAAAGGCTCTCGGACTTGACGGGCGATCCGACTGGAGTTGCGGCAACGGTCCGGGCTGTCATCGCACAGGCTTTGGTTCGCAAACTATGCCCCGAGTGCCGAACGGAATATGCGGCCGACGAATCGACCGCCACGACCATTGGCACTTCCGCCAGCGCCTCGCTGTATCGGTCCAGCACCAATCTCGTCCTGCACTGCCCAGTCTGCGACGGACGTAGGTTCATGCGGCGAACCGCCATCTACGAGCTTACCGAAGTCAATCCTGAGATTCGCGAGTTGGTCCGTAGCCAGGGCTCCTTGGCCCAAATTGCGGATGCTGCCCAGCGTGCAGGCATGGTCCCTTTGCGAGAACATGCTCTGCAACTGGTTCGCGAAGGAATCATTTCGATCAACGAAATGAAACGCGTATTAGGGGAATAGACGCAGATGCTGACCTATCTAATAGACATTGCTTTCATCTTAGTGATGGCCGCCACCGCCTGGATGGTTGCCCGTCAAACATTGCTCGAGTCTGTGGTGGCCTGGCTGGCTGTTTTGCTATCGGCTTTGATCGCCTTGTGTTGCTTCGAACCCATCGCCGACTTCATCATCCGGCAGATGTTCGCGCCTAGCGATCTGAGATTTACCTGCTTCCTGTGGTTCTTCACGCTAGTCTTTCTATTTGTCTGGTTGCTGGTGATGCTGTCGATCGGATTTCTGAAAGCCATGCACGGGGCTACGTTTAATTTTGGCAAGGCCGATCAGGCTGGCCGCTGGTTCTTCGGTTTGCTTACCGGGTATACCCTGGCCGCCTTTATGCTGACAAGTTTGCATACGCTGCCCGCGCCGAGAGAATTTTGGGGAGCCCTGCAGCCTGAACTACCTCTCCGCAGCAATCCGCTGATGCGGGTCGGACCGGACTACCAGATGTTGACGGTTGCTGAATACGCTTTGAGTCCAAGGTCGGCCTGGTCAGGCACGCCATGGACGATTCGTGGACCGTTACCGGAAGCTAGACTCGAGGGCAATCGCTGGTCCTCCTTTCCAGTTCGCTATGCCCTGTGGCGTGAAGCCATTGAGCTGTATCGCGAGGAATACGCGCCCCGCAGCGGAGAAGAGCTCAAAGCCGGCACAAATCCCAATTCCAACTTCGCGCTCATTCGCGACCGTAGAAACCTACGATGAGCCCACACAATGCCTTGAGAATACCCAAATGGGTTGGAACAAAAGAGAACAGACAAAACAGAGCAGCCTGACTCTGCTTGCTCGGTCTGTTCCGTTGTCTTACTCCATATTGGCTCCTGGTAAGATCAGCCAGGTTACTCCCTCGGAGAGCTTTAGGCTGTTGAAATGGGTAACTGCACTTTAGGGGATTAGCTGTTTAGCCGTTTAGGTTTAGGCCGCGAGTGCCAGTAGTCTTTCGAATCGGTCGCGGATTTTTGGTAGATCAGCGGCCGATTGTAGATCGCTCAAAAATGCTTCACGCAACATTTTC
>JANSWS010000396.1 GCA_024743355.1 bacterium | reverse complement strand
GAATCAACCATGGACCGCTGTGACGTTCCGTCGCCGACAATGAAATCCTCGATCCGAGCAGCTTCCTCCACGGTAAAGTCGCCATTCTGCGTACTGATCTCCAGACCACCTTCATTCAGTTGGCCATCGATGGTCAAGTCATAGACGCCTTCCACTGCGTCGGGGGCGACGCTGAATTCGAGAGTGGCTAAAGTGCCGTCTGTTCCCTGGTGCGGCTCACTGGCCCACAGCGCGAGCTTGGCCTTTCCGGAAACCTCATCGACATTGACGGCATAGGACCAGTCTTCCAGGAACTCAGCCAAACCATTCTCAATGCTGACATCCTCCGCGAGCAAATCCAAGATGGCACTGTCGTAGCCGATCTCGAGATTCGTACCCAGCAAATCTAAGGCATTGTCGATATCGACTTTCACCAGTCCCGTTTCGCCAGGAGCCGCCCCGTAAATGCCGGATGAGATACTGACCAGTGCTTCCGGACCGGTGGAAGAATCGGGTGTGACCCCGGCGGGAATATCGATTATCTCTGGATGCGTAATTCCAATCGACTTTTCGGCGACCCAGCGGGCGTCTTGGGAGGTGAGTAGACCGTCGGAGTTGGCGTCGGCAATCAGTTTCGGATCGATGAGCGGATAGGCGTCGAAGCCCGTGTCGAATCCATCAACTAACCGCTGGATCAAAGCGGCGTCGTAAGCAGAGTGCCCCTTGTTGCCGCTGGCATCGGAAGCATAGGCAACGTGATGAAGACCAGCATCGGCAATGCCCATCAGCTGATTGCCGTTGAGCATCAGATTACTCAACTGCACTAACTGCGATGCACCCAGTGGCGCTGTACCAGGCACCAGCAATTCCAATCCCGTCAGGGCTACGTGACTACCAGTCAGAGGCGTTGTTCCCCCGCCCGATATCTGCCATTGTCCTGGCGCTATCTCCGTGGTGGAAATCAACCAGTCGGATGGCAGAACCGTGGGCTGATGGAAACCGGTAATGGTCAGCAAGGCCGGATCGAAAAGCACTTCGACAGAGAAAGACTCAATGCCATCAGCCTGGCTGATGATTAGCGGATGCTCGGCCGCGGCTTGACCGCCGCCCAGCGTCAAGTCTGGGAAACTGACAAAACGAGCGGAGCCGCGATCCAGGGTGAACTGATCGGTGAAATCGTCGCCACCCACTCCGTCTCCATTGCCGTCCAACAACTGCCCAACGTCAGAGAGGATGGAATCAAATCCACTGCTCAAGCTGATGGTGTAAGTATCATTGGGCAAGGCACCTCCGCTGGCGATGAAACGTAGCGTGGCGGTACCAGCATCGTAAACAACGGAACCTGGTACGGACTGCCCGGTCGAGGCGGCTACCAACTCTAAGTCCGCGGTGGGTGCTGCGCCGCCGGATAAGGCACTACCGTAGAGTTCGAAAGACGTTAAATCAGCGGCCCGATTGAATTCAATCTCGAAGCCGTCCTGAGTGGGACGCAGTTGATCGACGACTAACAAGGGGCTGTTTTGCGAAGAACTCTCTACAACGACCGTGACGGTTTGGGTAAAGGTTCCACCGTCGCGATCTCGCACGGTAATCTTGACATCGTAAGTCCCTGGCTCGGCAAAGGCATGGTAACCATAGAAGCCAACGCTGGCCGGCGGATTGTTATTGCTTGTGCCCGCGTCCTTCCCCCCGTAGCCGTAACTAAAACCATTTGCAGCAGCAAAGTTTTGCGAAGGTGGTGTAATAATCAAAGGCACTATGACGCCATCGCCAAAATTAGCGGTGGCGGACCATTGGTCCGAAAAACCCGCGTCAAAGAACTGACCGGTCAGCAAAAAAGGATCGCCGGATACCAAGTCACCGACCGTGGTTGTATTGCCAGACGTCGGCACGACGTTGGAAACCTGAACTGGAAACTGTGCTGCGGACTGATCGACTCCGTCATTCACAACCAGCCTCACAATGTAGCGGCCTTGATTGGCCGCGGTGAAGCTAAAGTCCGGCACGGGATCTCCGTTTGCCAGGCTGCCGCTGACCGGAGCAATAAGATCCCCGTTATCCGCAAAGACTTCCCAGCGGAAGTCGATGGTGTCGTCCAAGCCAGGATCCGAGTAGTTGCCGGTAAAGCTGAGCGTATCGCCCTCGTTGGCTTGTGACACTCCCGTGACCGACACCAGCGGCCCCACGTTTTGGACATTGATCGTGACGTCTTGAATCAGGGGTTCGACGCCATCATTGATGGTAATACGTGCTTGATACTGCCCCTGCTGTCGATAAGTGTGGCTGATATCAAACGCGCCTGCTCCATCGACGAAAGTCAGGTTGCCGCTTCCGGGTGCTGTGCCATCATTCCAATCGACCGTCACGGATAGCGAGTCATTCACTCCTGGGTCTTGGAAGCTGCTGGTTAGCGTCAACTGTTGACCTTCGAGTACTACCGTGCGATCGATGGTCAAATCGGTCAGTTGTGGTGAGACGTTGTCGATCGCAAGGGTTTCCGTCGCCTGAGCAAAGTCCCCGTCTTCATCCGAGATGGTCACGCGAATCTGGTAGGTGTTGTTGTCCTGGTAAGTGTGATTGGTCAAGAAGGAAGCCATGCCGTCAACCAGCGACACGACTTCGCTGGTGGTCTGGCTATCGCCCCAATCGATCAGCACCGTCTGCGCATCGTTCCAGCCGTCGTCGGCGAAGCGGACCAGAAGCGTGACCGCATCCCCCTCTTTCAAATCACCCAGTGTGATGTCAGCTGCGGGTTCCACGACAAGCTCTGTAATCTCAGGATCGAGATTGGCGACCACCACCTGGAAGCTTTGCGTGACGGGATCAAATCCATCCTCGATCACATCCACGTTGACAGTATAGACGCCGTCTTGAACGTAGCGGTGGCGGAGTTCCGCGAACCATTCTCCGGTCAACTGGCTGCCGGTGTAGTCGATTTGTACCGGGGCGGAGCCGTCTCCGTAATCGACCTCGATAGTCCAAGTTCCTGAGGAACCAATGATCTCAATCGGGCGTAGCAGCGTTTGCCCTTCATCCAGGGCCGCGTCGGCCTGACCGAAGTCATCGGTGATATCCAGCAACGGTGCGACACGATCGACCGTCAGATCGAGATGCTCCGTGCGGGACAGATCATCTTCGGTATCGCGAATCGTAACCGTTACCTGGTAATTGCCGTCTAGAAAATAACGCTTGTCGAGCAGCAGCGACTGATTCAACTGGTCTACGGCGATCGGTTGCGGACCGTTGCCGGTGCCGTAATCGACCAGGGCCGTCCAAGCATCCTGTCCGGGGTCGGTGAAGTTCACTGGAAGCGATAAGAAGCTACCCTGATCGAAGCTGAGCGGATCTCCCAGCGTGAAGCTCGGTCCCAGAGGTCGAACGCGGACTTCAAAGCTGTCCGTGTACAAAAGTCCCGAATTACCGTCGAGCACTTCCAGGATGGCCGTGAAGTCACCATCATCGACCGTGCTCCAGCTTGAGGTGGCTGTTCCGCTTGGAACGGACAGAGAGTCGGCAGCCATACTCACGTTGGTGATCGTCTCGCGGTGGACCTCGGTGCCCGACGCATCTCGAACGATCCAAGTAGCCGTCACGTTGCCGGTCAGTCCTCGGATTAGTCCCGACAGGCTGACCGCATCCCCTTCATCCACTTCAATACGGAAGCCGTCGTTAGCTGGCAAGGCATCCACGACTCGTAGGCTGCCGAAGTCCTGATCGGAATACACGTTGATCGTTGCTGGTGAAAACTCAATGCTGCCGACATCATGGGCGACGAAGAATAACTCTGTCCCCGACAATTCGTCCGTCGCGGCGAAATAGAGACGGTTGTTAAGAACGGTTAGCTCGTTCGGTGCGGATGAACCGCTGCCGCGATTGATGTCGGCGAAAAGAGAAGTAACACTAGCATTGGGGTCGTAGGACCACAGTTCTGAGCCGCTCACACCATCCGTGGCAGCGAAAAACACCTGCCCCTCGAATAGCGTAACGTTGGAAGGACTCGAACTACCGATTCCTGGGTTGATATCGGCAACCTGAGTGGTCGTATCAGAACCTAGATCGTGCATCCACAATTCAATACCGGTGACGCCGTCATCTGCGCGAAAAAACAACTTATCATCGATGACGCTCAGTACCACCGGATTTGAGCTGATTGCACCTGCCGCTACATCAGCAACTACCGAAGTAGAGTCCGTGGCGGGATCATAAAACCATAACTCTTTTCCGGTGACGCCGTCATTTGCGACAAAATACAATTGCCCATTGCCGATCGTCAATTGTTCAATAACCGAACTGCCCGAGCCTATCCGTATATCCGCAACCAAACTAGCTTCGCCCACAACTGGATCATACGTCCAAAGTTCCTGACCAATACTCGTATCCCTTTGCGCCCGGAAATACAACTTGCCGCCGAGTTCGGTCGTGTAGGTCGGAACGGATCCGTTGGTCGGATTGATATCTGCCGCCAGCGTGGCTACGCCGGTCGTTAGGTTGTATTTCCAGAGTTCGTAATCGGCAACACCATCGTCTGCAGTAAAATACAGATCATCATCGATTCGTACTAACTTGGGATTAAACGAGTAGATCCGAAGTGTGTCACCGACGAGTTTTGTGGTTGTGTTGGCAATCGGATCATGCACCCAATAGGTGTCGCCGGACACCCCCCTCGCCCAGAAGTACAGCCGGTCGTCAATTACCTGGAAGTATCGAGGGTTCGAGGACGACGTACCTGGAAAAATGTCCGCAACAAGTGAGACTTCATCCAACACCGGGTTATATTTCCACAGCTCTTGTCCCGCCACGTCATTACGCGCTGAAAAGAAGATATCAGAACCGAGCAACGTGAAGTCGCCTGGTTGCGAGCTGCTGTCCACCCACGTCTCGGCAACTTCTTGTGGTATACCACCTAAGGGTAGCGACCAAACCGCACTGTTTGATTGTGCCTCAACGCCCGAGAAATATAGAGAGTCATTGATGACCGCTAACGACTTTGGTGAAGTACTTCCAGCACCAACAACGACATCAATCATCAGTGACACACTTAAAGTTGATGTATCAAAAAACCGGGGCTCAATGTCTTGGCTCGCAAAAGTCTGGATGGGGCCTCCGCCGAAGTAGAGTCTTTCCCCAACACGGGAAAGCTCGTTCAAGACTTGATACTCGGCCTGAAGAGTCGTCAGTCCTGACGATGGCTCGTGCATCCAGATCCCCGTCCCAACATCGGTATAACCGTAGAAGTACAGAATATCATTGACAGTTACGAGAAAGCTTGGCCGCAACCCAAATGCCCCACCCTCCGGAAGGGTGACGGCTGCGGCCACGTCAAATACTGGGTCGTAACTCCACAGTTGATTACCAACTGTAGAACTCGGAAACGCAGTAAACAGGAGCTTGCCATTCGCGGTTACAAAGTCTCGGGAATTGGAACTCCCACTACCAGGCGAAACATCAGCGATCAGTTTTGCCGTACTGGTAACCGGATCATAGATCCATGGTTCTACACCGTTGATTCCATCGTTTGCGTTGAATACCAGCTGACCTTCGAATTCGGTCAGGCCGTACGGAGATGAACTGCCAGATCCGGCTAGAATTTCAAGAGCCAAGCCAGTCGTCTGAGTAAGGGGATCTATGACAAACAGTTCGTAGCCGGTCGTGGAGGTGAAGGCTGAGAAATAAAGCTTGCTGCCGATAGACGTCAACTCTTGTGGATTGGATCCCGAAGAGCCAGTTTGCACGTCGTAGAGGGTCGTCGCGTCGTTAGCGAGATCCAGTGTCCAGATTTCGCGTCCACCGCTATCTCCAGTTGCCTTAAAAGCAAGATAATTGCCAACAGCGATCAAGTATTCGGGACTAGAACTAAGGTTACCAGTACGTAAATCGGTCACACTTCGCGCAACATTGGTTGCCGGATCGAACTCCCACAATTCTTCACCGACAATCGAATCGCGTGCGACGAAGTAGAGCTTGCCCGCTGCAACCGTAAGTTCTTTCGGTATGTCGAAACTAGATCCTGTGGCTACCTCTAGCATTTGCGTCGATGAACTTGCCGGGTCATGAAACCAAAGCTCTTGGCCGTTGATGCCGTCGTCGGCGATGAAGAACACTTTCCCGCCGAGTGATGTGATTTGTTGAATGTTTGAATTCTGGACACCGGCACGAATGTCAGCAACAAGCTCACTTGAGCCAGAGGTAGGATCGAATTTCCAGAGTTCTTCTCCCGTTAGCAGGTCATTGGCAACGAAATATATGACTTCGTCAACATCCGTGAATTGCTCGGGGTAGGAACTTCCTTCAAGATTATTGGTCGCTTGCTTGATTTGCCGTCCAGCAGAAACTTGCCTCCATGCTTGATCAAGCTCTTCAATGATCGACAGATTCTGATGTTCGAATATGCCCTTCTGATCCGGCAGACTCAGACCAGCCAAGACGTAGGAACCGCTAACGTCGGTAACTGCAGTGGGTTCATTGGGATCAAGTAGCCCATTATTATTGATGTCGACGCCGATGACCGCTCCCTCCACCGGCGGTTCGTAATCTGGGCTCAGCGGGTCGTCGGAATCCCTCCGTCCATTGTTATTCAAATCCTCGTACTTCGTGCCGTAGACTGCACCGGTACCGATGTGGATGTCGAATCGCTGCTCGATTGTACGGCCCTGAACAGAAATTACCTGAGTGGCAGAACTGCTTCCAGCGTACCCAGCGGCAGAATCGATGGTTACGACTTGGTATTCATTGGCTGAAATTAGCAAACCGTCCACCGATTCATAAGCGGATTCGTAACCCACGACGCGAGAAGGTGAGAAGCTCGCCAGTGCAACGTCACCTTCTCCCAATAATGAACGATTGACCTCACCGACAACGACGCTCGGATCGGCGCCTACACTGGCAACGGCAACAATCCGCCCGTCATCGTCAATATGGAAACCTGCTGGATTATCCAAATCCGACGTACCGAAATGCGTTGCCCAGGAAACATCACCTCCTTCTTCATATCGAACAATGAAGATGTCGTTTGAGCCTTTAAGGGAGTAATTCTCGCCACCGAGCTGTAGCGTTTCGCCGACACCTCCATTTTGGTGTAGTGGCTCAAACTTGATCTGACAGTTGCATCCTATTTTCACACAGCTGTCAGCTGAGCTTGGTTGTACGATCCGTTGAGCAGTTTCTCTCTGGTCATTGGTAGCGAATCGTTGAAGG
>JANSWS010000337.1 GCA_024743355.1 bacterium | reverse complement strand
CCCCCCCCCCCCCGGGGGCGACAGCGGCGCTGCCGCTGGGATTTCCGGAAGGATCGATGATCCCGTTGTCAACGACGTTCAATTCCAGGATGCCGAGTCTGGCTGTTGCGCTGAAGGGATCTTCCGGGTTCTCGTTCTGCAACTCAGCGGTTACTGTCAGGAAGACTTCGTCCGCCGCCGAAGCATCGAAATAAAACCCGTCATGAATGCTCAGGCCAAAACCGAATTGAAATCCATAGTCGACCGACAACATGATTTCATCGTCGGGGAACGACAGGCCGAGTCCGGGAATCGCTAGCCCAAAGTCAATCGGTATCGCATCGCGGAAGATGTTGCCACCGATGTCCACGTTGAATTGCACGTATTCGGCGTCACCGGTCACCAGAACGTCCTTTTCGTCAACCGTTCCATCACCATTGGCGTCGGTCAGAATGCCCAAATCATGGTGAAACACATCGAACAGCGCCGTCTCAATCAGCGTCACCGCGCTGCCGTTACCGTTTCCGTCGCCATTCAGTCCTTCGAGGGCCGAGCGAATCTCGTCGCGAAACTTACCGATGAAATCAGCCTCTTGCTTCAATCGGTCGCCGATGAACGGCAGGCCGATGCCGAAAATCTCACCTTGGAGAACGTCCTGCAAAGTGCCGAGAATGCCGTCGTGGAAGGGGTTTCCGTCGGGCGCGCCTTCCCTACCGGCGATGACAGTGATTAGGTCGAGATTGTTAAGCAGAGCAAACAGGCCAATCGAATTGTGGAAATGCGGCGTGATCACTTGCATTGCACCTGCCGTACCAACTGTGCCCACCTGATTCAGATCGGCGATGGAGACCTGCAGCACGTTGTCACCCACACCATCGCCGTTTCTATCTTCTGCGGATCCTCCCATTGGCGACGACTCGGTCGGGAGGAAAATGGGCAGGTCAACCTGCAAGGTGCCGCTGCTGCTGAGATGCGACGCATCGCTAAGAACGCGGCGAGTCTCTTCGTCGACGAACAGCGAATAGCGGCCGTCGCCGGAACCATCGAGTTGCGGATCCGGATCATCGTCGGCCTCGAACGAGAAGTGAAATCGCGCCGGATCCAGCTGTCCGTCGCCGTCCTGGTCGCGGCCGCTGTTGAGCTGCACCGATCCGCCAAGGATGTGGATGCCGACCTTGTCGATGCCGCTGCCCTTCAGCACGCCGGCGTTCTTCAATGCATCTGTGAGCGTGTTGTTAGGAAACAGTTTATCAAAATCGTTCAGTGCCTGATCGACGTCCAAATCGACGTCGAAGGACAAGTCCTCCGCATCGATGTAGAGATTCACGGTGACGGTCGAGTCGTCCGTCAAGAAAACAGCGTCTTTAACCTTCTGGGTAGGATCGAAACCAATGGTCAAGTCGATGCGACCGTCCATCTCGATATCGATGCCGCCTTGGGCGTTGACGTCCAAAAGATTGCTGAGTCCAGACAAGGCGTCTTTGACGGAGCCGTCCGGTAGCAGCGAAAGTACGCGATCCAGACTGAAGTGGAAGTCTTCCTCACCGCCGAACTGAAAGCTCCTGCCAATATCCAGCAGCACAGCGCTGCCTTGCATCCGCAGATCGATGTGCTCGGCGGGTTTCCCCACGATCGAAATCATGGCTTCAGCGCCGTCATTGTCGAGCAGGCTGCTGGCATCTACAACCAAATTTGGTAGATCTTCACCGGCGAGGGCTCCCGCGTAGGCGATGATCCAAGGGTCGCTTGAGCTTCCCGCACCGCTAACCGACACATCGCCACGGTTGATGGAACTCAAACCCTCCAGCGCGTTAACGACATCTTGTGACGTAGCGTTCCAAGCAATGGTAAATTTCTCTACGTCGCCAGCGAAATTCAGGGTTAGCTCGCCGCTGGCGGCATTGGTATAGACGTATTGCACGATCGTGTCGTCTACGCCCAGGGCATTCTGAAGAAACCTCTGAGCAGTCGCCAGATCGCGGGCAATGTTCGACGAATCGGGCGTGATGAGCTCGACATCCGCGAGTGTGACTCCATCGGCCTGCAACATCGCGTTGGAAAGCAAGGTCAGGGCCGGCACGTCCAGCGACTGCAATCCTCCCTTAAAACGAATGACAAAGGGACTGCTGGGTGAACCGGAACCATCCACGGTCACCTCGGTAATCGCCGAATTCTCGGTTACGAACATCAGCCCAGCGATGGTCTGCTGCAATGATTCGGCGGTGTCAGTCGCGTCGATGAAGAAAGAATCCGCCTGGCCTTCGAAACGAAGTTCCGCCTGGCCACTCGCCGCGTTGTGCGTGATCTGCTGCGTCTGAGCTGCTTCCAGCTCCTCGGCGAAGTTCAACGCAGCACGTATATCGTTGAGAACCGTATCGAGATAATCGTTGACCAGAGGAATCTCCGCAACGGTCGACGCATTGGATATTGCCAGATTATCGATAAAGTCGACAGCGTTGCGAATGCCGTTGATAACATCCGCGACACTCAGGTTAGCAATATCGTTGATGCTTGGAAGTTTCGAGATGAGGTTCTCAATGTCGCCGAACAAATCGTCCGTCTGAAATGTGATCAGCTTATCTGCCGCCTCGATACCATCGACATCAAACTCAAGCGGCAACGTTGCAGACATGGTCGAGAAGGTCGGCGTAATTCCCAGCGCTGAAAAACCGGCGTCGGAAAGGTCTTCCAAGGAGATGAGATCGCCGGAAGCAACGGTGACTTGAAGGCCGGCAGCAAGATGCAACGCTCCGTCGTTCACCTTCGTGAGCAGCGGACCAAAGCCCAAATCCATGCTGAGGTCTTGCGCGTCGATCCCGGCGCTGAATTCCAGGTCGTTGACCTGCACGTACATGTCATCGAAGGATAGATCGATTAGGTCGCTGAGATCGACCCCGACAAGAATATCGACCTTCATCTCACCATCGAGCGTCACCGCGGTGGGCTCTGCGATGTCGAATGTGACGCTCTGCGGCAGTCCGACATGATCCTTCAGGAAGGTCTCAAGGATGTGCAGGTCGAACGTTGTCTGGCCGGATAGGTCGAAATTGAAGCCGACAAAAAGCTGAGAGTCGCCGTAGGACAGTGCGATCATCCGATTTGTATCATAGGTGGTCAGCGTGTCGCGACTGCGTTGCAGATCCGGCAGCTGAACCACGAGCTCAGGGATCTCCTGCACGAACGCCGAAGCAAGCAACGCGTCATCGGTTGAAGCAGCCAGCGAGGAGTCGAGACCATAGCTGGACATCAGTTCCGTCGCATCCGTCGGCGTTGTCGCGGCATTCCACAAGTAGTTACGAGATGAGATCGCGTCCGTGTACAGATCCGGATCGGCAATCGCCTGCGCAACGGTACCGGGCGAAGAGTTGGCATTCAGCCCGAGCGCGTCGAACTTGTCGGCGATCGCGATGATTTCTGCGTCCGCGGTCTGAACGTATTGCAAGGCGAGAGTCACCTCAGAAACGGCATCGTCGTTGGCGAACGCAACTTCGATGACATCGTCGGTAATCGCAGCCGGGTTGCTGACGTCGAGGCCCTGTGACTGCAGCACGTTCTGCGCTTGAAGCAATGATTGCGTCGCCGAGAAAATGGGATCGCCAAGCAAGTCCCGGGCTGCCACAGCGGCCGCGATTTGCGCAGCGTCGCCGGAGAATGCCGGGGATGCTTCGATTTCACTATTAGTCGAGTCACCGTTCAAGCCCGCATCAGCGAGTAAGAAACTCGCCGCTAACAGATGGTAGGAAAAGGTCGCGGCATCTGTATCGCCAGGAGCGACATTAGACAGGATCTCGCTAAGCGCCGGCAGCGTCGCCGAGTCCGTCGGCGGTATCGCAACACCGCCCATATCGACCAGGGCCTTGCCGTTCTGCGCCACGACTTGCCCCTCGGCGGTCGTCCCTTGCAGTAGCAGGTCGCGTGAGTCCTTGGCTTGCTGGATTGGGATGTTGCGGAGCTGATCTTCAATGTCGGCAAGGGCGACCGACCGGTTGAAGCCGTACGAGTTGAGTGTCGCGACGGATGAAACGAATTGTGGATCCGACTTCAGCTGTGCCTGATCGGTTGTCAGCTGCAGGTATCCATCTGGATCGCTCTGGTTGGCCAGCGCAATCGCGACATCCGCGTCGGATGAAGCGCCGCTTAGACTCGCGTCGATCGCCAACAGCAGATTGGCGGCGATCATCACATCGCGGGCATCGCGTAGCGCGTTGAAAGCGTCCACCCGATCCGGCAGGTTTGCCAACGCCAGTTCCAGGTCGCCGTCACTGGACAGTCCGTCCAGACCAGCCGACACCACGTGCAAGCGGTCAAGCGCCGACTTCAGCTCCAGCGCTGACTCGCCGCCGAAGTCGAGGCCAAGATCCAACGCGCTGTTCAGCGGATAGTTGACGTCGATTTCGAAATCCTGAATGTGACCTAAGCCAGAACGCACACTCTCGAGCGCATTGCGGATGTCGGTCATGATATTGCCCGATTCTTTGCCGAGCACCTCGACCAGCGATTTGTTGATCAGGGGCAACTGCTTGTAGGCTAGGCTGTCTTGGCCTACTAGTTCGTCGAACGCGGCGATGAGCCCGTCGAGCACCTGGTCCAGAGAAACTTGCTGAAAGTCCAGCATGCCCCCCAGGTTGGCCGAGAAAAGGCTGCCGGCGAACGCCGCGAAGAACTGCTCGAGGCTGACATTGGTATGCGTGGGATCGCCTACGTAGTGGCCCTGAATGAACGTAGGCTCATCCTGCAATCCGGCTAAGGCGCCCTGCAATTGAAGCGGAAGGAAAATTACGAAATTGGCGTCCTCGGCCAGCGACGGTGATCCAAGCAGGCTACCGACAGAATCCTTTTGCATGTCGCTGATGAACAGTTTGTCTTCGTTGCCGAGCCCGAAGCCGACGTCGAATTTCAGCGTGCCGTCCTGGACGCCCATGGCCAGCGGTCCAAGAGCGACACTCAATTCGATCGGATCCACGTGGTCGACGACCAACCGCATTAGTGCTGCGGTGTCTTTAACGTAAAACTGATCGTCTCCGTCTAAGCCGAAAACGAAATCCAGGTCAAACTCCAGCGACAAGCTGAGCGGTGTCGACTCGGTGACGGTGAGATCGAAGAAATTAAACGAATCATCGCCCAGGTCCAGCTTGAATTCCTTGGACAGATCACCGATATCCAGACTTAGGCGGGCGACCTCGACCGTTGCCGCGAACTCACGGAGATTGGAGGAGAAGGTCGCGTCAATCTGCTCGGAAGCATCAATCACTTCTTGCGTCGTGATATCGCCTTGAGCGAACGCAGAAGTGATCACGTCAAGAATTTGACTCTGTACCTTGTCGCTGACCGTCTGCGCCAGATGGTCAATTCCCAGGCTGCCCAACAGATCTGACACACCGAAGTTGACCCACGGTAGATTGCCGACCCGATCGAAACTCGCTCCAATCGCATCACCAGCATGCGCGACCCACTCCGCGAAGACTTCCAGCCCCTCTTCGATCAGCGATTGATCGCTGACCTCACCACCAAGCAGACCGGGAACTTCATCCGTTGCGGTCAGATCGCTCGGCGGCTTGAGATTCTCAGTCTTCTCCGCGTCGGATTTTAGTTCGAATTTTCCATAGGCAATCAATTTGTGCGTGCCGTCGATGGTTTGCACCACCGTCCAACTTTCGTCATTATTATCATAGACGTTGTACTGAAGTTCTTCCTCGACATTCAAAAAGTTCAGCACATTGTCGTCGCCAGGGTCGCGGATGATGTCCTGACCCCAGTCCGAATTAAATATGTATTCTTGGCTCTCTTCCGAGCCAATGAATAGGTCGTTGCCGTCGCCACCACCAACGACTTCTATTTCCGAAAACGTTGTCACGACTGCGTCGTCATCGGGCTCTTCATTGCCCGTGGCTCCGTCCGAACGAGCACCGGAGGTATCGCTAACCCATGCCTTACCGCTCTCCAAGTTAAAAGTGATATTCCCGCCGCTGTAATGATTCTCGTCGCCTTCGATCGCCCCATAACTGAAGATGTCGCGGCCCTCGCCGCCGTAGACGTCGTCAGCTCCGCCCAGCCCAATGATCACGTTGTCCCGCGTGTTGCCGTAAAGCTGATCGTCGAACCGAGTTCCGTAGATGTTGCCGACATTGGAAACCGGTGCGTCCAATAACCAAGTCAACAGCGACGATGCGTTGTCGTCGAGAATCTTGTTTAGCTGCTTGGTGATGAAGTCGATGCTCAAGTACCGTGCGCCACCCACCAACGTCGCGTCGCCCAGGTCCATACCGAACTCGGGACTCAATTCCTCCAGAGTTTCGTAGAAAAATCGCAGGGCTTCAGGATCCAGTGTCTCGGGATCGAATTTGCCTTGGGTGGCTAGCGAGAAGATCAATTCCGCGACGTTGGCATCAAAATCGTCGATCGAACCGGCGTCTACGCGAATACCGGTTCGATCCGTTCCCAGGTTCGGCGTGGAGATCGTCGAATAGTCCAGCGAAATATTGCCGCCAACCAGGCGTCCGGCAAGCGCCGGAACCTGCCCATCGTCGTCTCGGAAGTGGACCGTCAAGCCGCCGCTACCGCCGATGATGCTCTCGATGTCGTTCGCGAAGACGGCGCCGCCGTCGAAGCTCAGCGCGCTGAGAAAGCTTTGCCCGCTGGAAAGAAACTCTTTGCCAATATCTTTAACGTTCCTCTCGACCCCGTCACCGCTACCGTCCGGAAGAAAAAACGACAGGGCGGCCGAGCCCAGATCGCCCGCAGGGTTCAGCGCGGAAAAGAGGGCGGTCTCACCTAGAAATTTAAACAGATCGTCCGTTGAAATGCCCGTTGGATCGAACGTCGTGACGATGACGAAGTTCGTACTGGCGCCAACAAATAGTTCCGAGGGGTCCTGCGTGAATACGCCCGTGCTTTTGAGGAATTCGCCCGCCTGACTGGCCAAAGCCGCGGTCGCTCGGAAGACCGTCGCGTGCAGCTCCGCGTCAACGCCACTAAAGTCCAGTGTGTCGATCGACTGCACTTCGTTTTGCACTTCAAACGGCTCGGCGACAATTCCCAGGCCCCACCAGCCGTGAAATTCGTAGGTGTCATTACCGGTTAGTCCCGCCATGAGTGCTGGCGTGCCGGGGCTAAGATAACCATACAACCTCTCGCTGTTCTGATCGAACAACCAGTCGAGCAGATCCTCTTCGAGGTTAGCATCACCGATAGCAATCGTGTTGTCGCCGAGAAAACGCGACGCCGCATTGTAGACACTAGCTGGTCCGGCGTATTGGCGAAACTCATCGGTCAGGCTGTTGTAGTAGTTGTCGCGTCCACCGAAAAGGTGAGTGCCGATGGCGGCGCTCGGGCCACCGCCGACAGCAACATCGAAAACATTGATCAGGGTCCCGTTCCTGAAACCATCTACTACGGGCGCATCATTGCCCCAGCTGACGTTCTCGTTGGTCGCATTGAAGTGAATCGGCGCTGGATTGTAAGCCGTAAGAGGCGATACGCCGCCGAGAGCGGCATACTGTGGATGTAAGAATTTGAATTCCGTGTAATCGACATAATTCTCAACAAACAGCGAGGGCAGCTGGCCAAGAGTCAGCGGATCCACGAAGTTCTGCGGCTTCATGATCGCCCAGGGTGACTTGACGCCGCTACTGCCGATCAGCGTTCCCTTGAATTCGGTGCCGGGCGCCACATTGATCTCGTTGCCACCGCGGCCAGTATAGATCACGGTGTTCTCGTCGACGTTCGTAAACACGAGAGAAGCGAAACGCAGCGGAGGCAAGGGAAGACCAATTTCGATGCCAAGCGGGAACTCCAATTCTTCGCCTCGACCAACCTCCAACCTGATGCCTTCTTCTGTCTCTTCAAAGTCGAACTCAAGCCCTTTGGTTACCTGCCGAAAATCGAGAACCAGCTTATGCCCGTTTTCGGTGGCAGCCCGCGTGTCGATCTCGAGCTCGATTTCTCCATCACCGGCCCGTCGTGATTTACGGTTTCGGTACCATTCAGAGACCGCGGTGAAGTAGTCCGGATCCCACGGCCTCGGAGGAATCTTTCCCGCCCAATCGTTCCCGAACAGAAAGTGATTGTCTGCGTTGGCAACTTTGATCTTCTCGGTGTAGAACAAGCGGCTGGTGCCGTCAGCGTACCTACCCATCGTGAGCGAATCAGCGAAGCTTGCTTCGGAGGGTAACACGAGAATGCTGACACTGTTAGCTGCTTCGGTGACGCTGATCTCGATTTTCGTGTCGTTCTCGACCGCGTTGACGGCGACAACTCCCCCCCTCACGCCGGCAGTCGCGTTCCTGATCAATTGCATAACCCGCTCAATTGACGGGTTGTTGGCGAGGGTAGTCTGATTGACAGACACCTCGAAGATCTGTTCGCCGGAGCCGTCGCCTGTGTTGATGCTCAGGCGTAAGGTCTGCGAAAGGTCGGCCGCCCCCAGATCAACGACGTCCAACAGTGGTCGCGTCGATGTAACGACAACCATGCCTCCGTTAAAGGAAAAAGACTGTTGCCCAGCGTCAAATCCCAAAGCATCGTGCACCGTGACACGACCAGTGGAGGGTTTGAAGCCGGTCAAATCGCTTTGAGGCATGGCCAGCGAGTCTTCGGCGAAGTTGGTTCCAGAAATCAATTGGCCGGAGCTGAGGATGTGCGTGACTGTTTCGGTGACCAGGCCGAAGTCGACGGTATTGCGTCCGTTCGCGGGGGTAGGTGCTTCGGCCACCGTGTCGTGGCCCCACTGATTGGTCAGGAAGTATTGATCGTCACCCGAGCCACCGTCCAAACGATCTGCGTCGGCACCCCCGTAAAGCTCATCTTCGCCGGTGTCACCAAACAGTTGATCATTCCCCGGACCACCATAGAGAAAGTCGTTATTCGCACCCCCATAGAGCTTGTCCGTGCCCTGTCCGCCGTAGAGATGGTCGCTGTCGGCGTCGCCATACAGCGTGTCGTTACCATCTTCGCCGAACAGTTTGTCGTTGCCGCCATTGCCGTGAACGAT